>JBKBPW010000009.1:0-28307 GCA_046292975.1 Thermodesulfovibrionales bacterium | reverse complement strand
AAAGGAGTCAACTATAAAGAATTCACCTCCTTAACAGAGAAGAAGGTTTTATGAGAGAGCATAGCAAAGATAGTTCTAAGGAGCTTGTGAGCAGTAGCAAGGACAGCCTTTCTAAAAGGCAACCCGTCCCGTATTCTTTTAAGGAAATAGGCCTTAAAGAAGGCGTTGCATCTAATAGCTCCTATTGTCATAAGATAGACAAGTCTTCTCAGATGGCGGTTACCTCTTTTGGAGATTCTGCTTGTGCCTTGAAACTTACCGGATTGATAAATAGTAGGGTCAAGACCAGTATAGGCAATAAGGGATTTATGGGAAGGGAATCTGTTGATATCACCTATCTCAGCAAGGAAAGCAGCTCCTGTAGTGTCACCAATACCAGGGTGAGAAGACTGTTCGTAAGATTCTCTCCCATGATATAGATATTGATGTAGAACTCTGGTATCTTCCCTTTGGCACAAAGACAGACAGTCCATTCCTCTGGCAAAAATATACAAAAAGGATAAGTATCTCAAAAACAGGCAAATAAAAGGCTTCCACAGGGAGGGCCTCTGCCCTCCCTTCTTTCTGCAAAAATTCTGATATACTAATTCCGTGACAGATCAATATTTCATGCAGACAGCCTTAGAGGAGGCATTAAAAGCCCTTAAAAAAGCTGAGGTGCCGGTAGGGGCTGTTATCGTCATTGATGGAAAGGTCATTTCAAAGGCACATAATCAGAGAGAGAGCCTTCCTGATGCAACTGCCCATGCAGAGATAATCGCCATACAGGAGGCCTGCAGGAGGATAAATAACTGGAGGCTTGAGGAAGCAACTCTTTATGTAACAAAGGAGCCCTGCATAATGTGTGCCGGTGCTATATTAAATGCAAGGATAAAGAGGCTTGTTTATGGATGTGATGACACAAAAGGTGGTGCAGCTAAAAGTTTATACCAGATATTGAATGACAATAGGTTGAATCATCAGGTAGAAGTGGTAAGTGGTGTAATGGAAGAGGAATGCAGAAGACTCCTTACAGATTTTTTTAAGACCCTGAGACAGGGATGAATATTGATATCCCCATAAATAAGGTGAATAAAGAAAACTTAAAAGATATCCTCAATTCCATTGAAGGCCTGAGACACGGATGGTGGAATTATGAGGAGCTTGAAAAAAGGGCAGACTATATTAAAAGGCTCTTTACCAAATATGGTTATACTGTAGAAGAACAGGTCTTTGAATTCAGCCACAGGCCTTACAGAAACATAATTGCCACCTTAAAAGGAATAGAGTCAAAAAAGGAATGGCTTCTCATTGGTGCCCATTATGATGCAAGCCATGGCTCTCCTGGTGCTGATGACAATGCAAGTGGTGTGGCTGTTATGATGGAGATAGCAAGGATAATTAGAGAGCTTCCTGAGGCAGAGGGTATTAAATTTGTTGCCTTTACCCTTGAGGAGCCCCAGCCACAGACATGGAATTTTCTCATTGGAAGCAAATATTTTGTAAATGATATGAAGAAAAGGGGATTCAAATACAGGGCAATAATCCTTGAATCAGTAGGCTATATAAATAAGGCTAAGGGAAGTCAACTCCTTCCACCCTTTGTAAAAGGACCAGACACAGGAGATTTTCTGGCAATAATAAGCAACAGAAGGTCAATTCCCCTTATGAGGTCCTTTGAGGATTCAGTAAAGAGATATGTCCCTTCTCTAAGGGCAATCTCCCGTGCAGTGCCCCTCAATGGCTATCTTATCCTTGAGTCAAGATTCAGTGACCATTCACCATTCTGGGATAAGGGATTCCAAGCACTGATGCTTACAGATACAGCCATGTTCAGGAATCCCCATTATCACAGGCCAGGTGATACATCAGAAAAACTTGATCTTGATTTTATGGCTGATGTTACAAGGGCTGTAATTGCCTTTTGCATTGAGGGCAATAATAAAAAGGGCCTTATTTAGAAGTTTTTCTCTTTCCTCTGCCTTTTTCTTTAAAAAATTCAGGTCCCGCCTATCTCTATCCCTTACAGTTTTCTTCATTTTTATAAGCGTATCAAGTCCAGCAACGAGCATAATGCCTCGCATAATTTTAACAGGGCCTTATCAAGTTCAATCTCGCTCAACTTCAGCCTCTTCAATGGTCTTAAACTTTCTTATCCCTCTCTTTACAGGTCTCTTTTTCCGGAATCTTAAAAGTCTGAAAATCCTGAAGGCCCTCTTAACCCATTCCTGATCGGGATAAAAATTCCAGAGGTCTCTTTCTGCCTCTTCAAATGTCCTGAATCTTTTAAAGGGCACTGACCTGTTTCTCCTTTTAAATAATTATACCAGATTATAAAAACCACCGAGTCTCTCACATATCCTGTTAATTGCCCCAAATCTCTCCTTCAAAGTGATGCTATCCTCTTTTAATAATCTTACTGCCTCTGATATGTATTTCACAAAATATCTCTTACCTTTTACCATGCTGAGATAACCATAGGCACCAAGTGCCTGCATATGCCTCTGGATTCTCAAGATAGGAAGGGACTCCATGAAAGGTCTTTCATCAAAATCTGGCATTTCAAACTTAGCCTTTTCTATATAATATTCAATCAATCTCTGTCTTAATCTCTCCTCAAGTCTGTAATAGGGATCCAAGAGCAGGGAGGCAAGGTCATAGCCGGGAGGCCCGAGCCTTGCTCCCTGAAAATCAATAATATAAGGCATGTTATCCTTTATCATTATGTTTTGAGATTGGAAATCCCTGTGAATAAGTCTCTTTGGATAGGAGTCTGCTATGAGGGCAAGCTCATGAAATTCCCTTTCTATATCTTCATCAATATCAATCCCTGCAACTGGTTTTAAAAACCTCTCTGTAAAATATCTGGTCTCCCACCTGAAATGCTCATAATCAAAGACTCTGAAGGAAGGAGATGAATTATCCGGTATGATTCGGTGAATCCTTATAAGGCCATCTATCACCTTTTTATACATATCTTCTATGAGTGATAAATCCCTCTTACCTTTAAGCCAGCTATAGAGGGTTATATCTCCAAGGTCTTCAAAAAAAGCGATCTTTTTTTCTTCTTCATAACTCAGTAATCTCGCAACCCTGATCCTGCTGTTAAGAAAAAATATTGAATATTCAATGTGTCTTTTGAAATCAGGGTCATCAGCCTTGCAGATCATCAAGACCTTTCCATTTCCTGCTCTGTAATATCTCCTGTCAGAACCACCTGTGCCAATAAGATAGGGAAGACCGAAGAGTCTTTCCTCATTAAGTGAAATAGAAAAACCCTCTCCCGCTATAATATTTTCTATAGAACCTGAAGCCTCACCGCCTAATAGAATAGCATTCCTTAAGGAACTTCCTTTTTTCAGTTTTACACCAGACTCTATGGATAGAACTCCTTTAAACTCTATATGGTCTGTGCATACCGATGGAGCAATATATACGGCTTCTCCATCCTTTTTAAGTAAATTAAAGACAGTAGCTGCATAGCTTTCAGGTGTGCCGATATCACTCCAGTAAGAGCCTGTAACATCATATATTCCAATAGAATAACCCTCCCCTATTACCCTCAGCCAGGTATCAACAACTGAGGAATAACCAGGGGGAAGAAATCTCAGAAACTCTGGCTCATATATGGCTATACCTGTAAATGCCATGGCCCTCTCGTTACCACCTGAAGACCTGAGCCCTTTAAAGAGGCCATCAGAAACAATAAGGTTATTAAACTCTGGCCTGTCATGAACAATTAATGTAGCAATGTTATTATTTGATTGATGAAAATCAAGGGCCTTTATAAGGTCAATATCCGAAAGGATATCAGAGTTATGAACTATAAAGGTTGAGTCTTTTAAAAAGAATTCTGCATTTTTTAAGGCACCTCCTGTGCCATAAATCGGATCTTCATAAAAGATATCTATCTTATCTCTCAAGGGATGCTTATCCAGCCATTCCTTTATCATGAATGCCCTGTGGTGTAGATTAATACCGATCCTCTCAGGATTCAAAGACTCTATCCTCTCAAGGACAAGGTCAATAACAGGTCTACCACAGATTGGTAAAAGTGGTTTCGGGATATTCTCTGTAATCGGTCTTAATCTCTCACCAAGACCTGCTGCAAGGACAAAGGCATTAATCTTCATAAAGGAGATACCCTCTTCTTATCTTCCTGTCAAATTCCCTTGCCTGAGCCCACCACCATCCTTCCATTTCATCAAGGTCTTTCCCATTTTCAATGAAATATCTTAATCTATCAGAACCTGTAAGGATATCTATTGGAAGTTTTTCTTTCTCGTATTCATAGGGAGGCCTTCTCCACTGGAACTTATCAGGATAAAGCTCATATATGGCCTTAAGTATTGCAATGGCTGTTTTAAAGGGCCTGAATTTCTTTCTATTGGTGACATGTATCTGGCAACCACCGCATAACTGGCCTGCATATTTCTGGAATGTGGGCTCAAAATATAAAGGCCTAAAGACCAAACCAGGGAGCTTAAATTCACTGAGTCTTTTTATCAATCTTTCAGGCTCAATAAAAGGCGCACCGAATATCTCAAAGGGCCTTGTTGTGCCTCTGCCCTCGCTGATATTTGTTCCCTCAAGAAGGCACATCCCTGGATATACTGTTGCTGTATCAAGGGTGGGCATGTTAGGAGATGGCATCACCCAGGGAAGACCAGTCTCATCAAACCAGAGTCTTCTTTTCCATCCTTTCATCTTTATTATATGAAGATTAAGGGAAGGATAGAAACTGTCTTTTAAATATAATGCTATCTCTCCGATAGTCATACCATGCCTTATGGGAAAGGGTTTTAAACCAACAAAGGAGGAATAAGACATATCAAGCACAGGCCCTTCAATATCAACTCCATTAATGGGATTTGGCCTGTCAAGTACTATGACAGACCTATTATTCTCCAGACAGGCCTCCATGGAAAGGCACATGGTCCAGATAAAGGTATAATACCTTGCACCAATATCCTGAAGGTCTATAACAAGGAGTTCTACATCCCTGAGCATCTCTGGAAGGGGTTTTCTTGTTTCTCCATAAAGGCTGTAAACAGGAAGTTCAGTTCTTCTGTCAAAAAAGTCCCTCCATTCAATCATATTATCCTGGGTATTTGCCCATATTCCATGCTGCGGGCCAAAGAGGACCTTGAGCTTCCATTTACTGAAATTTAAAAGAATATCAATTGCATGGATAAGCCTTCTATTTACAGAGGCAGGATTTACAAGAAGTCCAACCTTTGCCTTATAAAACCTCTTTGGCAATGACTTAAAAAGGAGGTCAAGCCCTGTATATACCTCAGGTCTTTTCATTGAGTTAGTATCTTCAATATCTCCTTATATCTCAGAGAGGTCTTCTCTATGATATCAGGTGGTAGATGTGGAGCAGGAGGTCTTTTGTCCCATTTTATTGAAAGGAGATAATCACGGATGATCTGTTTATCATAACTATCCTGAGACCTGCCAGGCTGATAATCCCTTATTGACCAGAATCTTGATGAATCAGGTGTAAGGAGCTCATCAATTAATATCACCTTCCCATTATGAAGCCCGAACTCCATCTTCGTATCAGCCACAATAATACCTTTTTTTTCTGCCATATCCCTTGCCCGTTTATAAATCCTTATGCTTGTGTCCCTGAGTTTCATAGCGAGGTCATGACCAATTAACCTTCCCATCTCCTCAAAGGTAATGTTTATATCATGACCTTCTTCAGCCTTTGTGCTGGGAGTAAAGATTGGTTCTTCAAGTCTTGAAGATTCAAGTAGACCAGAAGGTAGTTTTATTCCGCAAATAGTCCCTTTTTCTCTGTATTCCTTCCAGCCACTTCCAGAGAGATAACCCCTTACAATGCACTCCACAGGAAGGGGTTTTGCCTTTTTCACAAGCATACTTCTACCTTCAAGTATCTCCCTGTATCTATGAAGTACAGGAGGATAATCCTTTATATCAGTTGTAATGATATGGTTTTCAATAATATCTTTCATTTGACTGAACCAGTAGATGGAGATCTGATTAAGGACACTGCCTTTATCAGGTATTGGATCAGGCAACACAACATCAAAGGCAGAAACCCTGTCCGTGGCAATGATAAGAAGGAAATCGTCAAGCTCATAAAGATCCCTCACCTTACCTCTTTTGAGAAGCTTGATATCTGGAAGATCTGTTTGAATAACAATTGACACAAGGACCTCCTTTGTCCATTTCTTTAATCCTCAGGCTTAAATTATATCATGCTAAAAGATTTTCTTTCATTCTCAAAATCGGCAATAGAAGTTTCGTTTTAGAAATTTCTCCATCTCAACTGCAAAAAACACTACTGTAGAAAGCACCATGGTGATAAGTAATTCCTTAAAAGTTAAAGGTTCTGTCTTAAATACAGGATTTAAAAATGGCACATATATGGTTGCCATCTGTGCAAGAAAGCTAAAGAGGACTGCTCCAAGGAGATACTTATTTGACATTAATCCTATCTTAAATAGAGACTGTCTTTCTGATCTTATGGCAAGGACATGCCCGAGTTGTGTAAGACACAATGCAGTAAATACCATGGTCTGCCAGTGGCTTCCTGTCTTTATTGCCAATGCCTGAAGGCTGAGAACAATACCAGCCATCAAAAGACCTACCCATATAGCGTGAAGTCCGAGACCATGGGCAAAGATACTTTCCTTAGGATTTCTGGGAGGTCTTTTCATTATATCCTTTTCTTCTGGCTCAAGGGATAATGCAAGGGCAGGAAACCCATCTGTCATCAAATTAATCCAGAGTATATGGATGGGAAGCAGTGGAATGGGCAATCCTGCAAAAGGTGCAAGAAACAATGTCCATATCTCACCAGAATTGGTTGTGAGAAGATATTTAATGAACTTTCTTATGTTGTCGTATATCTTTCTTCCTTCTTTTACTGCCTTTATGATAGTTGCAAAATTATCATCAAGGAGAATCATATGAGCAGATTCCTTTGCCACATCTGTTCCTGTAATTCCCATGGCTATCCCTATATCTGCCCTTTTAAGGGCAGGGGCATCATTTACACCATCACCTGTCATGGCAACAAACTGTCCCCTGTCCTGAAGTGCCTTAACTATCTTCAATTTCTGTTCAGGTGCTACCCTTGCATAGACCCTTATATCCTCAACCCTTTTCTCAAAATCCTCAAGGGAAAGGGTATCAAGCTCCTTACCAGTTATGACCTGCTCGTGCTCATGCTCATCAATTATCCCTATCCTCTTTGCTATTACCCTTGCAGTAAGAGGATGATCACCTGTTATCATCACAGGCTTTATGCCAGCACTCTTACATAAATTAACAGCCTCTTTAACCTCTTCCCTTGGTGGATCCATCATACCAATAAGACCGAGGATGGTAAGTCCCTTCTCTATATTTTCAGGAGTTATATCTTCAGGCAGGGTATCAAGGGTTCTCATGGCAATCCCAAGGACCCTCAAACCCTCTCCTGCCATCTTATCACTTATTCTTAACAGCTCCTCTTTATCTAAAGGCCTTATCCCTTCAGAGGTCAGGATCTTCTCAGACCTTTCAACTAATACCTCAATCGCACCTTTTGTAAAGGAGATAAAATCAGAAGAGAGATTCGAAAGACCGAGGGTCTTTGTTTTTGCTTTATGTATGGTTGTCATGCACTTTCTTTCAGAGTCAAAGGGGATTTCTGCAATCCTTGGATAGATAGCCTCCATCTCGGTCTTAGCAAAACCACTCTCTTTTGCAATATTAAATAAGGCAATCTCAGTTGGATCGCCTATGATATTGCCCTTTGCATCAAGTTTTGCATCATTGCTGAGGCTGAGGGCAGTCATAAGAAGTTTATGGGCTGGGGTCTGAAGCTCAGGCTGAAGGCCAAAGGTTGAGAGCTGAAGCTTAATGACCTTGCCATCTACATATATCTCTTCTACAGTCATCCTGTTAAGTGTAAGGGTACCTGTCTTATCAGAGCATATATATGTGACTGAACCAAGTGTCTCCACTGCAGGAAGTCTCCTGATCAGGGCATTTTGCTTCACCATCTTTCGTGCACCGAGGGCAAGGGAGATTGTAACGACCGCTGGAAGTGCTTCAGGAATAGCAGCTACAGCAAGGGATATGGCTGTAAGAAGCATCCTCAAAACTTCTTCACCCCTTATGAGGCCAACTAAAAAAACAATGACACATATGGCAAGCACACCAATGGAAAGTTTCTGCCCGAAGGCCTGAAGTCTCTTTTGAAGGGGAGTCTTTACTTCCTCTTCTTCCTGAAGCATAGTGGCAATCCTGCCAAGCTCTGTATTCATTCCAGTTGCAACAGCAATACCCTTACCCCTTCCATAGGTAACAATAGTGCCTTTATAAGCCATATTCTTTCTATCTCCAAGGGGAAGAACTTCTTCCTTCAAAGTGTTTGTGCTTTTTTCAACAGGCACTGATTCACCTGTTAAAGCAGCCTCTTCAATCCTCAACTGGACTGCCTCTATAAGCCTCAGGTCTGCTGGAACAACATTGCCTGCCTCAAGAAGAACAATATCTCCAGGGACAATTTCTGGTGATGGTATATTCATTGTATTTCCATCTCTAATGACAGTAGCAAAAGGTGAGGCCATCTTTTTCAGTGCTGCCATTGCCTTTTCTGCCCTGTATTCCTGAATAAAGCCTATAACTGCATTCAGTATCACAATTACAATAATTGCTATTGTATCTGAGGGTTCACCTATAATCCCAGAGACAAGAGCAGCACCTATAAGGACAAGGATCATGAAGTCCTTGAATTGATCAAGAAACATCATGAGGGCAGTCCTTTTTTTCTTTTCTTTTAATTCATTTGGCCCGTGTTCCTGAAGACGCCTCCTTGCTTCTTCTGAGGAAAGCCCTTTAATTGATGTCCCGAGTTCTCTGAAGATTTCTTCTATATCCCTTCTATGCCACACAGACTGATAACTCCTTTTTTATTTATAAAAAACAAACAGAACAAGATGTAACGGGCTATCTGATAATAAGCCTTCTCAGCACTTTATTTTAATGTCCTGTCTTCATGCTTTTTATAAGCCTTCACGATCTCTTTTAAAAGATTACGATAACCTTCTTAAACCCCTTTATCTTTCTAAAAAAGAAATCAAGAGATGATACATATGTGATAGTATCAGTTTATCAAATTGTTCTGGAGAGAAAATAGAAAAAGATCACCCTAAAAAATCCTGTCATAATAATATTTAAATAGTTATTTTGTGCTAAAAAAAGATCCATAAATATTATATACTTTCGTTAAAAAAACCTTACAATAGCTCTTTGAAGTTAACAAGCTTAGTATAACAGAAAAGGGTGGACATAGCTGCACTTTCTGTTTCTATGCCTGATTCCTGAATTGCTGCTATGGGATTAAGACCTCCCACAACAACTATCCCGGCCCTATCAATTCCTGGAGGGATACCGAGAATAGGCCTGTTGGGTGAGCCGATCAAAAGGATCCCCCCGATCCCCTTTTTTGCCAAACTCTTTGCAATCTCCTTTACCTTTTCAAGACAGACAGCAGGTATCTCTCTATAGCTTGCCAGTATCTTACCTTTTCCTTTTTTTACAGCATCTATAACCGCTGTCATCTTGCTTTTTATAAATACCTCATGGGGATCCAGAGAAGAACCTTCATAACTGATAAGAGATAAAAACCTCACCGGTTTTTTATCATTTATCTCAACAACACCCCCGAATCTTGATGTTACAGGAATACCTGCCCTGAGAAATATACCGTTAATAGTAATACTGCATACCGTTCCTATTCCGACCTTTCCTGCTGGGACAGTAACATCGCTTATCCTTTCTCCTGCTTTCTTAATAATAAAATTTGTGCTCATTACATAGGGAGAAGAAAAAACAGGTTTCATGATCTTCAATGCATTCTCAATGGCATCTTCAGGAATGAAGGAGACATTTAATATTACATCTCCCTCCAGGGTATCAATGTTAAAACTTGTTTGATAGGAAAGGGTCTCTATCTTTGTGATAACAAAACTTGTCTTCTCATAGACAAGTGCATGCTGAAGTTCTGTCCTTCCTTTGTCTGTTATCCTTCTGCCTTCTTTGCCAAATACCTCTGTATATCCCCTTTCATCAAGGATCTTTAAATGGTAACGAACAGCCCTCTCGGTAAGATCTATACCATAGGTCTTAAGCTGACGGGATATCTCCCTTGAGCCGATAATCCCATTTTGTCTATCAAGGACCTTCAATATGGCTATCAGCGTCTTATTCATAGTCTCTTTTATATAACATTTTTTTCTTTTTGATGATAACTAAAATAATATCAAGAAAGATTAAATGTCAAATTATTTAATCTTGACATCAAATTCAGTTTTATTTTATTATACGGTAATTGGTTACCGTTTGCCTATGAAAGCATTGATTATAAAAAACATACCCCTTGAGGGACCTGGCACAATAACAGAATTTCTGACCCGTCACTCCATAGACTACAGGATAATAGAGGCCGGCTCAGGAGAAAATATACCATCACTGGATGGATATAAATATCTCATAGTGATGGGAGGCCCTATGGCAGTATATGAGATGGATAAATATCCCTTTTTGAGAAAGGTGGCTTTGTCCATGGAAAAAGCTATAGGAAAGGGGATAAAGGTCCTCGGCATCTGCCTTGGTGCACAGCTTCTTGCCCATGTGCTTGGTTCAAGGGTATATCCAGGAGAAAAAAAAGAGATCGGATGGCTTGATATAAAGGCAACAATTGACGGAGGTAGAGATGAGGTCTTCAGGACACTTATTGAACCGTCAGGTAATGCCACTGTCCTTCAATGGCATGGAGATACCTTTGACCTTCCCTCAGGGGCAGTAAGGCTTGCTTCATCTGAACTCTTCAAGGAACAGGCCTTCAGGTATAAAGATTCCTATGCACTTCAATTTCATATAGAGGTTACACCTGATATTGTTAGAGAATGGTTCAGTGATAGAGATGATATAGATGTTATAATGAAACAGACAGAAGCAATCTATCCACGCTACAGATTAAAGGCAGACCTGTTTTACAGGGCATTTTTTCATATAAAAAATTAAACTAAGGAGGAATCAATGGAAAAACCAAGAGACAAAAAGGATGTAATGGAGCTGATCAAACAGTATGATGTAAGATTCGTAAGACTCTGGTTTTCTGATATTCACGGTCAGCTCAAAAGCTTTGCAATCCATGTGGATGAGCTTGATATGGCCTTTGAAGAAGGGATGGGCTTTGATGGCTCATCTATTAAAGGTTTTGCAAGGATTGATGAAAGCGATATGCTTGCAAAGCCTGATCCATCAACATTCGTGCTTCTTCCATGGAGGCCAACGGAAAAGGCAGTGGCAAGGATGTTCTGTGATATCCTTGAACCAGATGGCACACCCTATAAAGGCGATCCAAGATATGTGCTTAAAAAGAGCCTTGAAAAGATGAAGTCCATGGGATTTACCAACTTCTATCTTGGTCCTGAGCTTGAATATTTTTATTTCAAATCAGAGAAATGCCCGGAGATTCTTGATGAAGGTGGATACTTTGACTATCCAATGGATGCAGCAGAAGACCTAAGAAGGGAAACCATACTTGCCCTTGAGTCAATGGGTATAAGGGTTGAGTATTCCCATCATGAGGTTGCACCATCACAGCACGAGATAGACCTCAGATATGCTGATGCCCTTGAGATGGCTGATATGGTTATGACCTACAGGGTTACAGTAAAAGAGATTGCCCGCAAATATGGTGTATATGCCACATTCATGCCAAAGCCACTTTTTGGTGAAAATGGAAGTGGTATGCATACCCATCAATCCCTTTTCAAGGGCGACAAGAATGCCTTTTTTGATCCAAAGGATAAATATCACCTCTCCGATGTGGCAAAATCCTATACAGCAGGACTCCTTAAGCATATAAAGGAGATAACCCTTGTCCTTAATCAATGGGTCAATTCCTATAAGAGGCTTGTCCCTGGTTATGAGGCACCTGTTTATATATGCTGGGCAAGGAGGAATCGCTCTGCCCTGATAAGGGTACCAATGTATAAACCAGGAAAAGAAAAGGCAACAAGGATTGAGCTACGCTCACCTGATCCTGCCTGTAATCCCTATCTTGCCTTCACCTGTATGCTCCATGCAGGTCTTAAGGGAATAGAAAAGGGATATAAACTTCCAGAACCCACAGAGGTTGATGTTTATCATCTCTCACCTGAGGAAAGACAGAAGATGGGCATAGAGGAGTTACCTGGCAGCCTTATAGAGGCTATAGAGATAGCAGAAAAGAGTGAACTTCTGAGGGAAGCCCTTGGAGACCACATATTCAATGAGCTTATTACAAGTAAAAAGATTGAATGGGATGAATACAGGATAAGAATACATCCCTTCGAGATAGAGCGTTATCTGCCACTTCTTTAAAGTAATAGCCCGGGAGATTTAAATCTTCCGGGCTATCTCTATTCCATACTTTCTTATCTTATAACCAATCTGCCTCTGGCTGATACCAAGCAATCTCGCAGCCTCTGCCTGATTATAATTACTTCGCCTTAAGGCATCCGCTATCCTTGTCTTTTCTATTTCTTTAACCTCATCAGTAAGGGAATTATCCAGAGTACTTTTAATGAGATCTGGCCTGAGCTCCCTTGTAATAAACACTGGAAGATCATGCTCTGAGATATTATCCTTTTCTGTAAGAAGCACCATCCTCTCAATTGTATTTTCAAGCTCCCTGATATTGCCAGGCCAGTGATAAGTGATAAGCCTGTCAAGGGCCTTTGGGCTAAAGGTTACCTTTTTACCATATTCTTTATTGAATCTTTTCAAAAAATAATCAACAAGGACTGGGATATCTTCCTTTCTTTCTCTTAATGGTGGTAAAAATACAGGCACCACATTGAGTCTCCAGTAAAGATCTTCCCTGAATAGACCTTTTTTAACCATATCCTCAAGGTCTCTGTTTGTGGCTGCAATAATCCTCACATCAACCTTAATTGTCTTTGTCCCGCCAAGCCTCTCAAAGGACTGTTCCTGAAGGACCCTCAGGAGTTTTGCCTGAAGGGAAATACTCAGATCACCAATCTCATCAAGAAAGAGTGTACCCCTATCAGCAAGCTCAAATTTCCCTGGCTTGGAGACAAGAGCACCTGTAAAGGCACCCCTTTCATAGCCGAAAAGCTCTGCCTCAAGGAGATTCTCTGGAATGGCAGCACAATTCACAGCAATAAAAGGACCCTTCATCCTCGGGCTTTCATAATGTACTGCCTTTGCTAAAAGTTCCTTACCTGTGCCACTTTCACCTCTTAGAAGAACCGTAGCCTTGCTATTTGCAACCTTAAGACAGGTCTTTATAACCTCCTGCATCCTTTCAGAGACACTTATTATGTTTGGAAGGCTGTAATGACCTTTAAGTTCAAAGGTAAGCTCCTCTCGCCTGAGCTGTTCTTCTTTAAACCTCTGATGAAGTTTAATAGCCTGACCGACAAGAGTGGCAACTATCTTTAAAACCCTCAAATCCTCTTCAAAGGAGACTGTCTCATCAAAAAGTCTGTCAACAGAAAGCACTCCAAGGATCTCATTCTTAAGCCTTATAGGCACACAGAGAAAGGAGATATTGTCCTTGTTTATCCTTGCCCGGGTTCTATTAAGAAAAAGGGGCTCCTTGCCTATATCAGGCACAACCATTGGCATGCCTGTCTCAACTACCCTTCCAACAATTCCCTCTCCTATCCTGTATTTGCCCCTTGCAATCTGCTCCCTTGTAAGCCCATAGGCAACGGCTATCCTCAACTCTCCTGTCTCCTGATTAAGGATAGTAATTGTGCCTCTTTTCATCTCAAGATAATCAGAAAGGACCTTCATTGTCTGAAGGAGATTCCTCTCAAGTTCAAAGGATGAACCAAGTATCCTGCTAACCTCAAGGAGGGCAGATAGCTCCCTATTCTTCCTCTCAAGCTGGTTCATGAGTAATTATAACAAAATTGTAATTAAAAAACAAAAATGTTAAAGAGCGCAAAGCCTTTTTTAAAATAAATCAATAACTTCCAAGCTGGCATGATTCTGGCTTACAGGTTAAACAAAGGATTGAAGAGAAAACGCTTAAGCAGGTTTCCTGCAACAAAAAACTGGAGGTGTATTATGAGAGGTTTAAAGATTCTGGTTCTGGTAATTTCCTTAATTCTTTCGGTAACTGCCTTATATGCAGAGGAGAAAATTGGTGCCATGACAGAGGATGATATTAAGAAGTTACTCGGCCTGAGTGTATATCTACAGGGTGGCTATACCTATAACTTCAGGAATCCCGACTCACAGGAAAATGAGCTAAGGGCCTTTGACCATAAGGCAGATAGTTTAACTCTTGACCTTGCCCAGCTGGTATTTTCAAAAGATCCAGTAACAGGCAGCCTCGGCTTTAAACTGAAGCTCTCTGCAGGTGAAGCAGCAAAGTGGATACATTCAGCAGGACTCGGGACTAACACCGATGCCTTTGACCTTACCGAGGCATATTTAAGCTATATGGCACCTCTTGGCAAAGGCTTAAGGTTTGATTTTGGTAAGTTTGTCACATTCCACGGTGCTGAGGTGATAGAAGCAAAGGATAATCCAAATTATTCTCGCTCCTTTCTCTTTAACTATTCAATACCCTTTACCCACACAGGGCTGAAGATAAGTTATCCCTTTTCTAATGTCCTCAGTGCATACCTCTATATCGTAAATGGCTGGGACAACACAGATGACAACAATAAGGGAAAAACAGCAGGTCTCAGTATTGGCTATGCACCATTTGAGCATATTGCATTGACATTTAATCTTATGTACGGGCCTGAACAGGATAATAACAATTCAAACAACAGATTCCTCTTTGACTGGGTTGGAACTATCAAACCCATAAAAGCCCTGTCCTTTATTCTTAATACAGATTATGCGACTGAGCAAGAAGCAGCACCTGATGGCAGTGATGCAAAGTGGTATGGGATCGCCCTAATTGTGAAATATGACTTTAATGATTTCTCCAGTCTTTCTTTGAGGACCGAATATTTCAAAGATGATAAGGGTGTAAGGACAGGTCAACCTCAGGCCCTAAAGGAGATAACCTTAACACCTGAATTCAGAATCGCAAGGTCATTTATTTTAAGACCTGAATACAGGCACGACTGGTCTGATAAAGAATCATTTGATTCTGGAAGCAAAAAGAGCCAGGATACCCTCGCCCTTGGCGTGATGTATACATGGTAAAAATAAATTAAATCAAGGAGGATTGAAATGAAAGGACTGGTAAGTGTATTGGTATTATTAAGCCTTTTCTGCATAGGAGGTCTTGCCTCTGCAGAAGAGCAGATTCAGCCTACTCCTTCAACTCCAGTAATGGCTGAACAGAAGCCAAAGATAGACACAGGAGATACGGCCTGGATGATTGTTGCCACAGCACTGGTAATGCTGATGACACTGCCTGGCTTAGCCCTCTTTTATGGTGGTCTGGCAAAGAGGAAAGATACCCTTAATACAATGACTATGTCATTTATTGCCTACTCTGTAACAAGTATACTCTGGATAATCTATGGTTATAGTTTTTCCTTTGGCCCGGATATTGGAGGTGTGATAGGTGCTCCTGTAAGGGCATTTCTTAAGGATGTGACTGCAAATAGCATTGCTGATGCAGCAAAGACAATACCTGAATATATTTTCATAGTGTACCAGCTTACCTTTGCTGCCATCACAGTGGCACTTGTTAGTGGTGCCTATATTGAAAGACTCAGGTTCTCTGCCTGGCTACTCTTCTCAATTCTATGGGTGAGCCTTGTATATTTACCTGTCTGCCACTGGGTATGGGGTGGAGGTTTCATCGGAAGCCTTGGAGCCCTTGATTTTGCAGGTGGAACAGTTGTTCATATAAATGCGGGTATTGCTGCCCTTATTGGTGCATTAATGATTGGTAAGAGAAAAGATACGACCCTTATACCTCACAATCTTACCATGGTTCTAACAGGGACAGGCCTTCTCTGGTTTGGATGGTTTGGTTTTAATGCAGGCTCAGCCCTCAGTGCAGGTGGTCTTGCAGGTGTAGCCTTTATAAATACAAATACAGCAACAGCAATGGCTGCCCTTTCATGGCTCTTTACAGAATGGATATTCTCAAAGAAGCCAACCCTCCTCGGGCTATGCTCTGGTGCAGTAGCAGGGCTTGTGGCAATAACACCTGCAGCTGGGTTTGTCAATATCACTGGAGCACTGGCAATCGGGTTGCTGGCCGGGATAATTCCATTTTTTGCAGTAACAAAACTTAAACCACTCTTTGGATATGACGATACCCTTGATGTCTTTGGTATCCATGGAGTTGCTGGTATGCTTGGAGCACTTCTTACAGGTCTTCTTGCAGACCCAGCAGTAAATGAAATAGGTAGAGGTTTACTTTATGGAAATCCAGCTCAGCTCTATAAACAGATCATAGGAATTATGGTCACAATAGCCTATTCAGGTGCCATGACCTTTATCATCCTGTTTGCTATAAAGATTCTAACTGGTTTGAGACCCCATGTAAATGATGAGATAATAGGACTTGATGAAAGCCAGCATAGTGAAAAGGCTTATAATCTTCACATATAAAGGAGGAAGAACTATGAAAAAGATAGAGGCTATAATCAAACCATTTAAACTTGATGATGTGGCAGCAGGACTTTCAGAGGCAGGCATAGTCTGCGGTATGACAGTGACAGAGGTAAGAGGATTCGGAAGGCAGAAAGGCTTTGTAGAGGTTTACAGGGGAAAGGAATATGAAATAAGGTTCCTTCCAAAACTGAAGATAGAGATTGCCCTTCCTGATGAGCTCATTGAGAAGGCTGTAGAGGTGATACTTAAAAAGGCAAAGACCGGGGAGGTAGGAGATGGTAAGATATTTATCTTTGATCTTGAAAATGCCATTAGGATAAGAACATCCCAGTGGGGTGAGGAGGCACTCTGAGGTCTCAAAACTGCCGTTAGAAACATGCAACTGAATAGCAGGGTATGCCTCAAGGCCTTGAGGCATACTTCCTATCTTAATGCATGTTTCTATCGGCAATTTACAGGAGGTAGTTGTTTTTTACTGAAAATTTGTTTTAATATAAATAGGCAAACGATTGCCGTTTGCCTATTTTTTTCTAAAGAGGATTAAAGATGTGCAGGCTTGCAGCAATAACTTCTGATGAATATTCCTCTCCCATAGAGAATGTCCTGAGCCTTGAAACCATGAAGGAAGGACATGATGGCTCTGGTATGGGTCTTATGCTTAAAGACCTTGGGGGAGAGTTTGAGGAGTTGAAGGAGTATCCTATCCTTTCAGGGATATGCTCTCATAAGGGTATGAAGCTCCTTGACGAATATATGGAGAACGCAGGTTTTAAGCTCAAATATGTCTGGACGCCAAAGATAAGACCAGTAAAAGGTATAGTCCCGAGGGATTATTATTTCGCAAGGGTCTATGACTATCCAGAGTCCTATAAAGAAAAATCCTTTAAAGAAAAGGAAGACCTCCTTATGAGAACAAGGCTGAGCCTCAGGGCAATGGGAGAGGCTGATGAATCCATTGTGGTATTCTCCTTTTATCCTGATGTCTTAACCTTGAAGGAAGTCGGTGATCCCCTTGAGCTTGCTGAATTCTTTGGCCTTGATCGCTGTGATCTCAAAGCAAAAATTATATTTGCTCAGGGAAGGCAGAATACAAATTATGCAATAAATCTCTATGCCTGCCATCCCTTCTTTATTCAGGGATATGGCTCAATGACAAATGGAGAAAACACAGCCTTTGTTCCTATAAGGGAATTCCTCATGTCGAGGGGATTTCCTGGTTATATAGGTTACAACAGTGACAGTGAGGTCTTCACACATATATTACATTATGTCCACAGGCAGCTTGGTTTCCCGCTTACTTATTACAAGGATGTGATAACTCCTCTAAAGCAATCAGAAATAGAAAAAAGAACTGATAGAGAGGCACTCCATTTAATCAGATATTCCCTCAGACCACTCTGCATTGATGGCCCTAACTGTGTGATAGGCTTTACTCCTGATGGCACCTGTTTTATGGTCCAGGATTCAAAGAAACTGAGGCCCGGAGTTGTGGGTGGTGTGCCAGGAAAGTATGGACTGATGTCAGAGGAATGCGGTCTTGATAAGGCTATTCCTGAAAGGGACAGGTCAAAAGATATATTCCCCATGAAGTATGAGATGGTAATTATACCACAGGGTGCAAAAAAGGTAATGGTATGGAATCAGTTAAAAGGCGCATATGTCAGTGAGGAGGCAGAGGTCTTATGTCAGGTGTAATAAAGATAAGGGAAGATTTTAATCATAAACTCTCTTTAAAGGAGTTCCCCTATATTATCCGTTGGCGTGATGACAGGTGCAAGAGATGCGGTCAGTGCACAGCAGTCTGTCCTGTAAAGGCAATAGTTCCATCAGTTAAGCTCCAGAGGATAGTTGAGTCAGAGGCAGGAACACCATCCCCTCAGGTAAAGGCAAAGGTAATTCACATAATAGAACAGGTTACTGATATTGAAAGATATTGCACTGGTTGTGGCACCTGTACCCTTGTCTGCCCCAATGAGGCAATAGAGCCAGAGTACAATCCACAGCACAAGTTTTATCATTTTAAAAACAGAGGTGGTGAGCCTTACAGAAGGGGTGGCAGGAGAAATGACCCTTCTCTATCAACCCTTGATAGGATAAAATTTACCCGCATATCCATGCTCACTGACCCTGCCCTTGATGCTGGAAGGCATGAATTCAGGGTAAGGACATATATCGGAAGGATTCTTCCACCAGAGGAGTTGCCACTTAAGGCAGATAATGGAAGGCTTGTTGTTGACCATTCCTCAGGGAAGTTCATTCCTCCTGTAAGGGAGATATTTCCAATTATGATAGGCTCTATGTCTGTGGGAGCACTCTCACCTCCTATGTGGGAAGGCCTTGCAATGGGAGTTGCCTATCTTAATGAGGTAGAGGGTATTCCTGTTGTTATGTGCTCTGGTGAAGGTGGTGTGCCACCAAGGCTTTTAAAATCAAGATACCTTAAATACTTCATCCTCCAGATAGCCTCTGGTTATTTTGGATGGGATGAGATAATCCATGCAATGCCCTATATGGTAGAAGACCCTGCTGGTATAGAGATTAAGTATGGCCAGGGAGCAAAACCAGGAGATGGTGGACTATTGATGGCACAGAAGGTCATAAGGCTTATTGCAAAGATTCGTGGTGTTCCAGAGGCAGTTGACCTTGCCTCACCTCCTACACACCAGACAAAGTATTCTATAGAAGAGGCAGTTGCAAAGATGATTCAGTCCATGTCAATGGCCTTTGGCTTCAGGGTGCCTGTATTCCCAAAGATATCAGGGACAAGGACTGCCCGTGCTGTGCTTAATAATCTTGCAAGGAATCCCTATGCAGCAGCACTCTCCATAGATGGAGAAGATGGCGGTACAGGTGCTGCCTATAATGTATCAATGGATAAGATGGGACATCCAATAGCATCAAATATCAGGGATTGCTATCTTGACCTTGTAAGACAGGGTAAACAGAATGAGCTTCCTTTGATTGCAGCAGGAGGTATTGGTAAGAAGGGTCATCTTGCAGCTAATGCAGCAGCCCTCATAATGCTCGGTGCCTCTGCAGTTACAATTGGAAAATATATAATGCAGGCAGCAGCAGAATGCTTTGGTGATGAATATAACAGGTGTAATCTCTGTAATACTGGAAAATGCCCTCGTGGTATAACGACACAGGATCCAAAACTCTACAGAAGGCTTGATTCAGAAAAGGTGGCTGAAAGGGTTGTAGAGGTCTTTAAGGCAACAGAGGTGGAGCTTAAAAAGATCTTTGCACCAATGGGAAGAAGCACAGAATTACCAATCGGGATGTCCGATGGTATAAGCATAGATGATAAAGATATGGCAGAGAGGTTACAGATAAGTTATGTCTGTTAGAGAAGTAGAATTCAGAGTTGAACCATCAAAGATAATTGAATGGATTGACAGTAAGACTGCTGTCATCCATGGTAATGTGGATGGAAGACGAGTCCCTTCACGGATACTTGAAGAGCATATACAGGAGGCTGTCAGAGAAGGAGCAAGGATCCTCTATGTAAAGGCAGATGGCCAGCATGGAATAGGTGGAAGGATCTGGCCAAGGGGTGAGACTGTAAAGGTTATTATTGAAGGGCCCGTTGGTCAAAGATGTGGTTCAATGGGTATGTTTGGAACCGATATTGTTGTTAAAGGCTCTGTTTCAGATGATGTTGGATGGCTTAACTGCGGTGCAAGGATAACTGTGCTTGGAGATGTCACAAATGGGGCATTCAATGCCGCGGCACAGGGAATACTGTATGTCCAGGGAAGCGGTGGCGCAAGATGCGATACCCTTACAAAACACAATCCAAGATTTGATCCTCCCCAGTCATGGTATTTCAGAGATGTTGGTGATAGTTTTGCAGAATTCAAGGCAGGAGGAATATCAGTAGTCTGTGGAGTGAACCCAAGAAATCCTGATAATGTCCTTGGTTACAGGCCCTGTGTTGGAATGGTTGGCGGAATAATCTATTTCAGAGGCCCTATACAGGGTTACAGTGAAAGGGATGTAAAACTCCTTGACCTTACAGAGCAGGACTGGAACTGGCTTAAAGAAAACATGAAGCCATTCCTTGAGGCAATTGACAGGCTCCCTTATTATGAAGAACTCACCCGTTCACCAGAAGAATGGAAAAAGCTCGTTGCCTATACACCTCAGGAAAAAAGGGCAAGGAAGTGGTTTAAGATATCCATCTCTGACTTCAGAAAGAATCAATGGGAAAAAGAGGTTGGTGAGGGTGGAATATTTGCTGAATACATTGACCATGATAGGTGGTCAGTTATTCCATATATAACAACTGGTAAAGACAGGAGATTCAAACCTGTTTGGGCAAATGAAAAATATGCACCACCCTGTGCCTATGCCTGTCCTACCCAGATACCTACACATAAAAGGACAAGGCTCATAAGGATGGGAATGCTCAATGAAGCACTTGAGCTTGTGCTTCAATATTCACCACTTCCAGCAACAGTCTGTGGTGAGATATGTCCAAATCTCTGCATGGAGGCATGCACAAGGGCAAGATATGATAAGCCTTTAAAGATAGATCAACTGGGTAAGCTGAGCCTTGAACTTCCAGCACCCGAAAGGTCAGCTCCAACAGGAAAGAAGATAGCTGTTATTGGTGGTGGACCAGCTGGTATGAGTGTTGCCTGGCAGCTTGGGCTAAAGGGTCATGAGGTAAGTCTTTATGAGGCAGCAGATAGACTTGGTGGAAAGATAGAACTCTGCATACCAAGGGAAAGGCTTCCTCATGAGATACTTGAGAAGGAGATAGAGAGATTCAAAAGCATCGGGATAAAGGTATATCTTAATACAAAGGTCACAAGGGAAAGATTTGAAGGGCTTTATAAAGAAAATGATATAGTTGTGATAGCAGTAGGAGCCCACCAGCCAAGGACACTTAAGTTTCCTGGCTCAGAGGTAACCGTATCTGCCTACGAATTCTTGAGGCAGATCAATGAGGGCAAAAAACCAGACCTTAAAAATAAAAAGGTGGTTGTCATAGGTGCTGGTAATGTGGGAATGGATGTTGCGTCAGAGGCATTTATATATGGAGCCTCAGAGGTAACAGCCATTGATATCCAGAGGCCTGCTGCCTTTGGAAAGGAGATGGAGATAGCAAAATCAAAAGGAACAAAGATCCTGTGGCCAAAGATTACAGAAAAATACGATCCTGAGAAGAAAAAGATATACTTTACGGATGGCACCTCTGTTGATGCTGATTATGTAATAGTATCCATAGGTGATATGCCTCTGCTGGACTTTATACCTCCTTCAATACATTCAGAAAAGGGATGGCTAAAGGTAAATGAATTCTATCAAACCACTGATCCAAAGGTCTATGCTATTGGAGATGTAACAGGCCTTGGACTTGTAACCCATGCAATAGGCCATGGAAGGCTCGTTGCAGAACATATACATTCAAGACTTATGTCAGCACCTTATTCCTTTGAAAGAAAGAATATTATTCCCTATGAAAGGATCAGAACAGAGTATTATGAACGATGCAGAACAGACTTTACGGATCCTCAAAAAGAGGCTGATAGATGCCTTTCCTGCGGGACCTGCAGGGATTGTCATATGTGTGAATATACCTGTTACTGGGGAGCCATTCAGAGGATTGAGCATGAAGATGGCTCCTATGAATATGTGGTTGATGACGAAAAGTGCATAGGTTGCGGCTTCTGTGCTGGAATATGTCCATGCGGTGTATGGGAGATGGTAGAGAATATTTAACTACTCTACTCAGCCCATCTCAAGACCTCATTAACAGGTACCCTATCAGGCCTGAAGATATTTGCCCTTGATTCAAGGTCAGGATAACCTGTAGAAAGCCCAAGGACAAGCCTCTTTGATTGGGGCAATCCAAGAAAATCCTTGATATATCTTGCATAATCAGTTGCAAAGGCCTGAGGTACTGTTGCCACGCCCATTGCACTGGCTGCAAGCATCAGACTCTGTGCAAAAAGGCCAAGGTCAAAAAGTGACCATAAAGGCAAAGAGCCATCCTGATAAAGATAAATAACATGAGGTGCACCATAGAAATTAAAGTTTGCGACTTTTGCCTTTTTCACCGTCTCAGGATTTGTAAGGTCAACACCTGTTGCCTCAGCACGCATCCTGTAAAGCCTATTAATCCTTTCTTGCTGTGTTTCTGGCCATGAAGTGGGCTCTGGTATATCAGGACAGGGTGGCTCTCCCCTTTCAAGGAGGCTTATCAATAAGGACGAAAGTTCTTCTTTTTTCTTGCCTGATACTATAATGACCTCCCAGGGCTGTGTGTTTTTATAGGAAGGACTCCAGAGTGCTGTTTCTATAATCCTGGTAAGGATTTCCTTAGGAACAGGCTCTTTTTTATATGCCCTGATACTCCTTCTGCTCCTGATGCATTCAATAGCATCCATAAAGACCTCCAGATTATAATCTCTCTATCTCTTCTTTAAAAAATTTATATGCCTCATCATCAAATATACAAAACTCTATGAGCTCAAGGGAGGTATCTGGATGGTTTTTAAGAAAGTTTGCAGTCTCCCCAATCAGTATCTTAGCACATCTATCCTTTGGAAAGCCAAATATCCCGGCACTTATAGCAGGCACAGAGATAGTCTTAAATCTTCTCTCAGTAGCAAGTCTCATTACACTATTAATAGCACTTTTAAGTTTATTGTCCTCATCTCCCTCACCCATCCTTGGACCAACAGCATGTATCACCCACTTGGCCTTGAGCTTACCACCAGTTGTTATAGCAGCCTGGCCAACAGGCACATAACCAATCCTGTCACTTTCTTCCTGAATAATCTGTCCACCCTTTCTTACAATTGCACCAGCCACTCCACCTCCATGCTTCAGAGCACTGTTGGCTGCATTCACTATTGCATCCACCTCACGCTCTGTAATATCACCCTTGATAAGGCTTATCTTTTTATTACCTATGGATTTTTCAATAACCATAAGGCACCTCCTACTTCTTTTTCTAAATTTTAGGTTATTATAAAATACCATGGCTGATCCATTAAAGGTCATTAAAAGATACTACAGTCCTGACTCCCTTGCCTTCAGGCTCCTTGTAGAGCATGGAGAAGCTGTAAAAAGAAAGGCCCTTGAGATAGCAGAAGGGCTTAAAGACAGAAATCCAGATATTGATTTCATAATAGAGGCCTCCATGCTCCATGATATAGGCATCATTCAAACCCGTTCTCCTTTGCTTGGCTGTTATGGTAAAAAGCCCTATATATGTCACGGCTATCTTGGCAGGCAGATCCTTGAAAATGAGGGCCTTCTCCGTCATAGCCTTGTAGCAGAAAGGCATGTTGGTGCAGGAATAACAATAGAGGACATAAAAAAGAAATCCCTTCCACTTCCTCTAAGAGACATGGTCCCTGAGAGCCTTGAAGAAAAGATCATCTGTGTGGCTGATAAATTTTTTTCAAAAAACAGAAAGGCCCATACTGAAGAGAAGCCTTTAGAGGTTGTGCTTAAAGAGATAGCAGGATATGGAGAGGAAAAACTCAGTTTTTTCAAAGAACTTCTTAAAGAACTCAGATTAAAGCACTGACATTTCTCAAGGTCCTTTCCTTTCTGTCCATCACTGCCTTTCCAATAACAATTGTTACAGGTCTCTGAGGAAGCTCCTTTGCCCTTATATAAATCTTTCCTTCCTTTGGTTTAACCAACTCAACAACACCAAGGCCCATATCCCTGTTTGAAAAATCCCTTAAGGAAACTATCCTGTTCTTTAAATCTGAATTATCAAAGTTTATCCTTTCTCCTGTAAAAAGAAAGCCGAGATCAGAGATCTTCAACTCTTTAATCTCAGAACCTTCAAGATAGGTCTCCATGAGCCTGTATCTGTATTCCTGCCTCTCAGAAGGTGACTTCTGCCTTACTTCTGAAGATGGTTTCAGGGTATAAAATCTCGGGACTTGGTGAAGGTGGCGAAGTGACAGTCTGAAAGGTTCTTTTATATGACTGAGCTCATCAGCCCTTTCAAGACATATAATTAAATCTGGCCTGAGTATCTCTATTTTATAATGTTTAAGGACCCTTCCCGCTGGCTCAGAGACAAGACCTGTTGTATCAACAATCACCTTATCTGAGGCACCCATTGCCCTGTCAACCATAAGCCTTGCACCTGTTATTGCTGGAAGAAGGCTTCCAAGAGGTGTTACTGTGCCTGTAAAATAAAACTCTTCCTCTTTTAAAGAGGAAAGGTCTTTAAACCCAACTGGAATCCTTGCCCAGCCTATTGTGGTAGGAGGTCCAATGTGAGACTGCCCCATGTCAAGGTCAACTATAGCAAGTCTGAATCTTGAAGAAAATTTTCCTGCAATAGTTTCAATAAAGGTGGTCTTCCCTGTATCAGAGGCACCTATGACAAGGATGAGTCTATTTTCAGGTGCCTCAATAATCTTCCATAATTCATCAGGGATAACAAATCCTCTCTCATCCACCAAGTGCCCTCTTTACTGTCCTTATAGCACAGAATTCTCCACACATGCTACAGACATCCTCCTGTGAGGGAGGAACCTCCTGCCTCAGTCTTCTAACCTTTTCAGGATCAAGACTTAAATTTATCTGGCCTTCCCAGTTAAGCTCCTTTCTGTAACGGGCCATAAGTCTATCTTTTTCAATTGCCGAGGGTATGGCTTTTGCAATATCTGCTGCATGGGCAGCAATCCTTGAGGCAATAACTCCTTC
The DNA here is from genome assembly GCA_046292975.1 of Thermodesulfovibrionales bacterium. Taxonomy (GTDB): domain Bacteria; phylum Nitrospirota; class Thermodesulfovibrionia; order Thermodesulfovibrionales; family CALJEL01; genus CALJEL01. The sequence continues at coordinate 3,056 of JBKBPW010000009.1, read as the reverse complement.
CTTTACATCCTCAATACTTGGAAGCCTGATATGTTCTGATGGTGTAACATAACAGAGGAAATCTGCTCCAGCCATTGCAGCAATTGCACCACCAATTGCAGCAGCTATATGGTCATATCCCATAGCAATGTCTGTAACAAGTGGCCCAAGGACATAAAAGGGTGCTCCTTTACAGAGCTCTTTTTGTAGCTTAATATTCAACTCTACCTGATTCAATGGCATATGACCTGGTCCCTCTATTATTACCTGAACACCTTCTTTAAGGGCCCTGTCTCTTAATTCACCTATTGTGAGAAGCTCCTCTATCTGGCTTCTGTCAGTGGCATCCTCAAGACATCCAGGTCTCAGGGCATCTCCAAGGCTCAGGGTTACATCATATTTTTTTGCAATCTCAAGGAGCCTGTCAAAGTGTTCATAAAGGGGATTTTCTCTCTCATTGTATATCATCCATTCAAGAAGAAGGGAGCCTCCACGACTCACTACATCAAGTATCCTTCTATCATTTCTGAGCCTCTCTATTGCCTTCATGGTAAGACCTGCATGGACAGTTATAAAATCAACGCCATCCCTCAGGTGCTCCTCTATAACATCAAAGAGCATATCTGCTGTCATCTCCTTTATACTTCCATAAAGCTCCACTGCCCTCACTGCTGCCTCATAGACAGGAACAGTCCCTATGCTAATGGGTGATTCCTTTATAAGGGTCCTTCTTAATTCCTTTATAGGTCCTCCTGTTGAAAGGTCCATCACTGCATCAGCACCGTATTTCACTATTACATGGAGCTTTTCAATCTCATCATGAATATCCACCCTGTCTTTTGATGTGCCGATGTTTGCATTAATCTTTGTTCTTAAACCCTTTCCTATGGCAAGGGGTCTTATTGGATGATTTAAGTTTCTGGTAATAACAATTGTGCCCTCTGCAATCCCTTTTGCTATATATTCTTCTGTGACACCTTCAAGCCGGGCGGCCTCTTTAATTTCTTCAGTAATGATCCCTTTTTTTGCAAGTTCTATCCTTGTCATGATATTCTCCTTTGTATCTCTTCAATCAATTCCCTGGCAGCATTGCCAGGTGCCTCTGATGCCATAACGGCTGAGATAAGTGCTACTCCGTAGGCACCTGCATCGATAACCTCAGAGATATTCTTTATATTTATCCCTCCAATAGCAAACACAGGTATCCTTATCCTCTTTATAACCTCTTTCAATGCCTTTATACCAAGGGGTTCACCATATCTAAGCTTTGAAGGAGTTTTATAAATTGGTCCGAAGGTTATAAAATCTGCTCCGCGGGATTCTGCCTCTATTGCCTCATCAAGGCTGTGGGTTGAGGCTCCTATAAGGAGCCTTCCACCAGAGAGCCTTTCCACTACATCTGGAGGCAGGCCTTCTGAACCAAGGTGAACTCCATCAAGATTAAGTGCAAGGGCTATATCTACTCTGTCATTAATAAAGAGTTTTGCATTGTATCTTCTTGTAATGTTATGCAAATCCCTGGTTAAAATAACCAGCTCCTTTGCAGAAAGGTCCTTCTCCCTTATCTGGACTGCCCTTACACCTGCCTTCATCGCCTCCTCAATGGTCCACTTAATATCCGAAGTAACTCTTCTGTCTGTAATCAAATAAAGTCTAAAATCAATCTGCCCAGCCATCTTAATTATACAAGCATACCCTCAAGAGGGCTGCTTGCAGTAGCATAGAGTTTTTTTGGTATTCTTCCTGCAAGATAGGCAAGCCTTCCTGCAATGACTGCATGCTTCATTGCCTCTGCCATCTTCACAGGGTCCTTTGCACCAGCAATACCAGTATTAATAAGCACCGCATCACAGCCAAGCTCCATTGCTATGGCAGCATCAGAGGCAGTTCCAACACCTGCATCAACTATCACAGGGACCTTCACTGTCTCAAGGATTATCTTTATGTTATAGGGATTCCTTATCCCAAGGCCTGAACCAATGGGTGCACCAAGCGGCATCACTGCTGCTGCTCCTGCATCCTCAAGCCTCTTTGCAGTTATTGGATCATCATTTGTATAGGGAAATACAATAAATCCCTCCTTTGAAAGTATCTCTGTTGCCTTTATAAGGCCACAGACATCAGGAAAGAGTGTCCTCTCATCACCAATTACCTCAAGCTTGACCATATCAGATATACCAGCCTCCCTTGCAAGCCTTGCATATCTGAGAGCATCCTCAACAGTGTAACAGCCTGCAGTATTTGGAAGTATCTTATATTTTTTTGGGTCAATGTAATCAAGGAGGTTTTCATTCCTTCTGTCAAAGATATTTACCCTCCTTACAGCAACAGTAACCACATCAGCACCAGAGGCCTCAACTGCCCTTTTTGTTTCCTCAAAATCTTTGTACTTACCTGTGCCAACCCAAAGTCTGGACTTAAACTCTATACCGCGGATAATGAGTCTATCATCCTGCATCTATCCACCTCCTACAAAATTTACTATCTCGACAACATCACCATCTTTTATATAAAAATCTTTAAAATCAGGCTTTCTTACCACCTTAAGGTTCACCTCAACAGCAACCCTCTCAGGCAGGATAGAGAGCCTTCTTAGAAGCTCCTCTACAGTGAGCTCTCTTTCAATCTCAAAGTATTCACCATTGAGCCTTATCTTCATAATAAAAAAGCCTGCTTCCCTTGAGGAAAGCAGGCTTGAAATTCTATCCCGCCCTTCCCTACGCCGGCATTATCCGGATCAGGTTCAATGGGTTCCCTCCAGCAGGAGGGTCTCAGGCCTTACGACCTCCCCAAGGGTTAATTTTATCTTACAGGTAAAGAGATGGATATGTCAACTTTATGCGGTTTCCGAAATTTGCCGATAGAGATAGGGGGTATGCCGAAAGGCCTTGAGGTACCAGTTCATAGGGTCTTACAGCGTGGGGGAAAAGCAAGCTTTTCCCCCACGAACCCCCGACATATTGTAAGGTTTAATAACCCTTTGACATCGGGGGTTCACGGGGGAATTGCTTGTCAATTCCCCCGTGCTGTAAAACCTATCGAATAGGCACTTCAAGGCCTTGAGGCATACTCCCTAT
>JBKBPW010000008.1:0-28535 GCA_046292975.1 Thermodesulfovibrionales bacterium | reverse complement strand
TGTTTTATCATATTGAAAGCCTCCTTTTTGAAGGTTTTTGTTTTCACCTATTGGGTGATATTTTATATCATCCAAAAACCTAATGAAAAGGAGGCTTTGCTGTTTTTTTGATTCTTTCTATCGGCAAATTACAGATAGTCAAAATATAGAAGGAATTTAAAAATCTAATCTAAGGAGGGTAATATGAAAGGCGTAATTGTAAAATGCCTTGCTGACATGGTCACAGAAAAATTCGACAAGGAGAAATTGGAAGAGGCACTTCAAAGGGCAGGACTAAAAAAAGGGGGTTGTCTTTCTTGCTACTGAAAATGTGGATGATGCAGCTGTACTGAGGGTAGTGAATGCTGTTTGCGATGTCCTCGGAATAACACTTTAACAGGCTGCGGATACCTTTGGTGAATACTGGGTCTATAACTTTGCACCAAAGATATATTCTGTCTATTATAAGGTGTAAACTCTGCTAAGGAATTTCTCCAGAAGATGGATAAAGTCCATGAGATATCCACCCAGAATATTCCAGATGCAAGACCACCAAGATTCGGATATGAGTGGAAGGATGACAGAACCCTTATCATGACCTATAAATAAAGAGGGGGCTTATTGATATCATGGTAGGTCTTGTGAAGGGTGTTGGAAAGTATTATAAGGAAAATCTAAAGGTGACTAAACTCGGACCCGATAAGGTAGAGATCATCTTTCCTATTTAGGAGAACAGAAAAATTTTCTATGAACTTTAAGAATAAGGGCCCGTTAACCTGTCTGTTCATAAAAAATATAATTCGCAATCAGTAAAAGAGAGTTTAATATCTGAGAAAGGAGAGTTCCATGAAACGGGTATTTATCAATATGGAGAGATGCACTGGCTGTAAATCCTGTGAGATTGCCTGTGCGGGACAGCATTCAAAGTCCAAAAATCTCTTTACTGCTATATTTGAAGACCCTCCTCCACAGACAAGGACTCATGTTGAAAAGGCACTCCAATACTCCTATCCCTCAAGATGTATGCACTGTATTGATGCACCATGCATAAAGGCATGTCCAAGAAGTGCAATGTTCTGGGACAGAGAGCTTGAAAGGGTAAGCATAAATAAGGACAGGTGTATAGGTTGTTTCATGTGTGCGATGGCCTGTCCTTTTGGGGCAATATCTGTAAGAAGACCACAAAGGATTGCCTTAAAGTGTGACCTCTGCGGTTCCCGTCTCAGGGAAGGAAGAATCCCGGCCTGTGTGGAGTCCTGTCCTACTAAGGCCCTTATATTTGGAGAAATAGAAGAACTCTCAAGGACAAAGAGACTTGAGATGGCAGAGGCAATAGCCTATTCCAAAAAAGAAGAACCACAGAGGATGAATCCTCTGGAGGCATTAAGAAAGATGGGAGGTTTTTAAATGAAAACCTTTGATAGAGCAACTCAGAGCATGATTGATAGGGCAATATCATCAGGGATGGAAATATCCATTCAGAGGCTTGAAAAACAATCTCCCCAGTGCTGGAGCAAAGGGAATAAATGTTGTTGGTGTCTGCTGCACAGGAAATGAACTCACCATGAGGCACAATGTTCCTATGGCAGCCCACAATCTTCAGGCAGAGCTTCTTATACATACAGGGGCAGTTGATGCAATGGTGGTTGATATGCAGTGTATCTGGCCTGCCATTTCAAAGGTAGCAGAATGTTATGGGACAAGACTAATCACCACAGAATCCTTTGTGAAGATACACTGAAAAGGATATTTTAACTCCTGCCATAAGAATTAACCGGTCTTTTAAGAAGAAAAATCAGGGAAAACACCACTATCATCATTACACTCAATAAATGAAAGGCATCATTGAATCCAAGCATGGATGCCTGTCTTAAAAGCTCCCTGTAGATTACCGCAAGACCTGAGTATTCAGAAAGAGGTCCAAATCCTTTAATTTCAAATACATGAGAGAGATTTTCAGAGGCCATCTGAAGCCGGGGATCAAAGACGGTAAGGTTCTCCACAAGTCTGAACTGATGAAACTGAGCCCTTCTCTGAAGCATTGTTGTGACAAAGGCAACACCAAAACTTCCACCGAGATTTCTCAGGAGGTTATATATGCCTGTAGCGTTTCCCATCTCTTCCTTTTTTATACTGGCCATGGTAAGTATTGTAAGGGGGATGAATATAAAAGGCATACCGATGCCAAGGACAACCCTTGGCCAGATTATACTCCAGAAATCAGCCTGGAGATTAAAGTTTGACATCAGATAGGTTGAATAAGAACAAATAAGTATCCCTGCACCGAGGACTATCTTTGGGTTTATCTTATGAACAAGCCTTCCTGCTATCGGAAGCGAAATAAGTGTTGCAAGACCACCTGGACCAAGTACCATACCTGCCTTTGTTGCAGTATAACCCATAAGGGTCTGAAGATAGATGGGCAGAAGGACAATGCTTCCAAAGAGATTGAAAAAGGCAAAAAACATTACAATATTACCTGTGCTGAAGGAGATATTTTTAAAAACCCTGAGATTAACAACAGGATGCTCTGTAAAATATTCAATTATTACAAATAGTACAAGGCAGATAAATGATATAGCAGTAATGGTTGAAATAAATCTTGAGTCAAACCAGTTTTCGCTCTGACCTTTATCAAGGACAACCTGAAGGCATCCGAGCCCAAGGGCAAGAAACATTATCCCCCAGTAATCTATCCTGAATTTCATGCCCTTCATGTAAGGAGGGTCTTTTATAAAAAATAAGGTAATCAGGATAGATATCAATCCTATAGGTATGTTTATATAAAATATCCATCTCCATGACCAGTTGTCAGTTATCCATCCTCCAAGCAGTGGACCCACAATCGGACCAAACATTATTCCTATTCCAAAGGCTGCCATTGCTGTTCCATGCTGATGAGGTGGAAAGGTCTCAAGGAGTATGGACTGACTGAGTGGCTGAAGTGCTCCTCCACCTATTCCCTGAAGGACGCGAAAGAATACAAGGCTCTCAAGACTCCAGGCAGAACCACATAGAAAGGAACTTGCGGTGAAAAGAAATATTGAAAAGATAAGATAACGCTTTCTTCCAAATCTCCTGCTCAACCATCCTGTGAGGGGTATGATTATGGCATTTGAGACAAGATAGGATGTGATTGTCCATGTGGATTCTTCTATGCCTGCAGAAAGACTTCCCCTTATATGACCAAGTGATACATTCACCACTGATGTATCAATGATCTCAATCAGTGTGGGAAGCATTACTGTTAGGGTAATGAGCCACCTGTTCATTTTTCTATAAGCACAGTGGTCACCACTGACATACCAACTCTCAAAATATGCTCTCTGTCTGTGCCTTCCTCAAGGATTACCTTTACAGGGATCCTCTGGACGACCTTTACATAATTGCCTGTTGCATTTTCAGGTGGAAAGAGGCTGAAGACCGCACCTGTTCCTGCCATTATGCTGTCCACCCTTCCCCAGAAAATCTTTCCAGGATAAGTATCGACTTTAATCTTTACCCTCTGACCTGGCCTGATTTTTTCAAGCTGTGTCTCCTTGTAATTTGCCACTATCCAGAGTTTCTCAAGGGGAACCACTGCCATCAATGGTTGCCCCTCTCTAATCAGATTTCCTACCTCCACTGATCTTTTTGTTATATATCCATCAGAGGGTGCATATATCTTTGTATATTTATGTTTAAGCCTTGCAGCCTCAAGGAGTGCTTCTCTTTGTTTAATATTTAAAAACTGAAGGGGCCTCAATGCCTCTGCCTGCCTTAGAAGTGCTCTCTGGGTTTCAATTGCGCTCTGTGCCTGTCTCACCTGCTGCTCGGCTGTCTTTAACTGTGCCTGAGCCACCTCAAAGGCTGTCTTTGCCCTATCATACTGCGCCTTAGATATTGCTTCTTTCCTGAAAAGTGCATCAGCCCTCTTATAATCAAGTTCTGCCTGTAAGAAATTTGCCCTCTGGAGTTCCAGATTGGCCCTTGCAGCCTCAAGACCCGCTGTTGCCTGCTCAAGTTGTTTACCTGCTGCCTCAATCCTTGAGCTTATTTCATCTAACTTTTTTCTTTCAGCTTCAAGGGCTGCTTCAGCCTCTTTAACTTTTACTTCATAATCAGCAGGGTCAATCTCAAGGAGAAGGTCTCCTTTTTTTACATACTGATTATCCTTCACATATATAGCCGCCGCAGTGCCAGAAACCTTAGATGATACTATATGGATAAAACCCTCCACATAAGCATTGTCTGTGGTGATATGAGTTGACTTATATCTGAGATAAAAGAAAAGGATCACTGCACCTATTATGGCAATCCCTGAAAAGACAAGGGCAGCAATCTTCTTTCTTCTGTTATTTTTATTCACTGTTCCTTCCATCTTCACCTCCATATATTGCAACGAGGTCTTTACCCATGGCATATTCAAGGCCAGCCTTAGCTTTTAAGAATTCATATCTTGCACTCTGATAATTAGTTTCCGCAAGGGTAAAAAGTGCTATAGCATCAAGAACATCACTGGATTTACCAATACCCTCCTCAAATCTAAGTCTATTTATCCTCAGGTTCTCCTCGGCCTGCAAGACTGCCTGGCCTGTTACTGATAATCTATCCATGGAATTTTTAAGGCCAATATAAAATTTCTTTATCTCAAGCCTTATTTCATCCATAAGTCTTTCTCTTTCCTCAATTAACTGTCTCTCCCTGTACCTGAGTTTCTTAATCTCTGAGGCGGTTGCACCACCTTTAAAAAGATTTATATTTACTCCGAAGATCAATGACCAGTTTTCTTCATGAAGCTGATATCTATTTTCTGTATAATCATATCCTGCCTGGACAAAAAACTCTGGATAGTATTCTGCCATCTTTGCCCTCTGCTGAAGTCTCACCTTCTCTATCTCCCTTTCAATTGTCCGAAGCTCAGGTCTTGTATTTATCGCCTCCTGCCAGGCCTCTTCAAGAGAGATAATCTCTGCGTTTTTCGTTTCATTAAATCTTATATCTTCAACCCTGAAGTCCCTGTTAAGTGGCATAAGGAGCATACTGTTTATCCTTGATACATAAAAAGACCTCTGATTCTTCAGGCTCAAAAGTCTCTGCCTTGCATCAGAGAGCCTCACCTCGATCTCAAGTTTCTCATTCTTTGTTATCACACCCTCTTCATACATGGTTATTGCCTCTTCAAGATGTGCCTCAAGGCTCTCCACCTCCCTTTCTGCTACATTTATCAGTCTATCAATCTCAAGGAGTTCAAGGTAGGCACTTATAAACTCAACTGCAACTAAGTTTCTCAGTCTCTTTATATCATTTCTCCTGATCTCAAGATCCTTCTCTGAGGCACTGTATAAAGAAAGGTCGGCACCACCCCTGTAAAGGCTCTGATAGAGGGTCACTCCATAGGAAAGGAATTCCCTCTCAGAGGTATAAACCTCAGCATATCCAAATCTTGCCCCTGGTTGATTTGCAAGAAAGGTCTGTCTGGCGTAGGCATTAATGGATGGAAGAAATCTTGACCTTGCAATTTTTACATCCATCTCTGACATATTTTCACTGAGGCTGGCGATCCTTAAAAGTCTTGACTCTTCAGTGACCATCTTAAGACCATCTTTCAAAGAAAGAAGATAGGGCTCTTCTGCAGATATGCTAATATCTGTAAAGATAACAAAAGAAAATAGTATTACTATAATCAAGCTATGAACTGAAAACCCCTTGGTTCTCAAATCCCTCACCTCCTTCATCTTCAAGAGAGCAACCATCTCTATCACTCCGGTTTTAATGTGCCATTTATGAAAATATCTACATAGGCCCCTACAACCTTTTTTATATCATCTTTTTTATATTTTTTAAGCATCTTTATATCCCTTGCATAAAAATAGGAAAAAAACATGTCAAGAAAGGCCCTCGCAGCATACTCAGAAGAAACCTCCCTTAATACTCCCTTTTTCTGTAGTCCTTCAAAATAGTTTGAGAGAAGACTCAGCGTCTCGTTAATAAGGGCATCATGTATCTTTTGAATCTTCTCAGGATACCTTTGCATCTCTGAATGCATTATCCTGATGAGGTCCTTTCTTTTCTCAAGGAGTTCAAGAAATCTTGTTGCTATAATGATAAGTGCATCCCTGTAAGGTTTCTCCGCAATCTCAATAAGTAGTTCCTTAAGTCTGGGAAGAAAAGAATAGGTATTAATAACCTCCTCAAAAAGTCTTTCCTTTGAGCTGAAATATCTGAATAGGGTTAGTTCTGCAACATCTGCCTCTCTGGCTATCGCCCTTGTGGTTGCTCCAAGGTAACCTTTTTCTGAAAAAAGTTTTAATGAAGCCTTTAGAATTCTGTCTCTTGTTGATTTCATGAGTAAGTAATTGCTTACATTATAAGAAAAAGATATAAAATTGTCAACTAAAGACAGTAGTTTTAATAAGAAAACACAATTCAAAAAGGAAGAGTTGGTATCAGGACAGAATGCCAATAGATAACTTTTATGTTATTCTAATATATGTCCTTTTATCTATCACGATATGCCTGTCTTAAATGGCTCGAAAAGCCCTGTATATATCATATTAAAAGAGATGAACTCTATGAACTTGATATAAAAGCCTTTGAATTTTTAAAAACCTGTCAGGATGGATGTGAAACTGACAATAAAGAGTTTATGGACTATTGTATTAAAGAGGGAATACTGAGCAGTCTAAAAGATGTTTTGAAGAGACCTCCTGTTATTAAATCTCCAGAACCATCTTTGAGATATCTTGAGCTGCAGATAACAGAGAGATGTAATCTAAGATGCAGGCACTGCTACATAAAAGAAAACAGGCCTGTGGAGCTGGCTGTAATGGATATTGAAAAGGTCTTAAGAGAGTTTGAGGAACTTCAGGGTCTGAGGGTATTGATAAGCGGTGGTGAACCACTTCTTCATTCTGAATTCGAAAAATTTAATGAAATGCTGCCTGAGTTTTTCTTTAGAAAGGTCTTATTCACCAATGGCATACTTCTTAACAGAGAGATCTTAAAAAGACTTAATGTTGATGAAATACAGATAAGCATAGATGGACTTGAGAAGGGTCATGATGCACTGAGGGGAAAAGGGACATTCAAAAATGCAATGAATGGTCTTGAGCTTGCCATAAAAGAGGGATTTGATGTATCAGTGGCCACCATGGTTCACAGGGATAATCTTGATGAATTTGATAAAATGGATAATCTCTTTAAAAACCTTGGCATAAAGGAATGGAATGTGGATGTCCCCTGTGCTACAGGAAGGCTGAAGGATCATTCAGAGCTCCAGCTCAAACCAGAGGATGCAGGCAGATTCCTCAAATATGGCTTTGGTGGAGGAATGCATTCATCCCTTGCAGGTTTTGCCTGTGGACTGCACCTTATGGCGGTCATGGCTGACGGAAGGATTACAAAATGCACCTTCTATGGAGAAAACCCTGCTGGCACCATAAAAGATGGCTTAAGAAAATGCTGGGGCAGAATCAAACCTGTGAGGCTTGAAGAACTCAAATGTGACTGTGAATATATAGATTCATGCAGAGGTGGTTGCAGATATAGGGCTAAGCTTCTGGGAGATGAATACGGTAAAGACCTTTACAGGTGTGAGATGTATAAAGAGGGTTGAAATGCTCTTATTTTATGGTATAATTAAATAAGTTGTTTTGAAAGGAGGTGTTTAAAATGACAATTAAGAAGGTAATAAAGAAGACAGCAACTACCTGTAAATGTAAGAGCTCATGCTAAATATATTTTTAGAAGGGTAGGTTTACCCCTACCCTTCTTTATCCATATCTCAATCTCCTATTATGCCCAGGGTGTGCCTCCATCAACGATGCTGTGCTCCTCCCACATGAACCAGTTCCCTGTATTTGAGAGAAAGAAATAGGTATTTGCAAAGACTGTATAATGTTGTTCCTCCTCTTTTACTAATCTCTCAAAGAGTTTTTTCTCTTTATCTGTCTTTGCCTCTGATGCTGCCTTTTTATAAAATTCTATGCCTTCATTTTCCATGTCTTTTGCTATCCTGAACGCCTCAAGCTCATCATCTGTTGCCTCCACCCTCTGAAGCATTTGCTCTTTCAGTTCCTCAAAGATGGTCTTAATCCTTTTCATAGGGCTAACATCTCCGGGTTTGATGTCCATACCCTTTATAAGCTCCTCAATCATCTGAAGGTGTCTCTTTTCATCCTCCGCAATGCTGAGAAACATCTTTTTCCCTGCTGGATGCCGCGCCTTGTCTGCAGCCTCCTTATAAAATTTAATAGCATCAGTCTCCATCTTTCTTGCAATCTCCAATGCATTCATCTTTTGCCTCCTATTCTGTAAAATATCCGAGTTTTTCCATCTCCTTTATCACCCACTCATCCTGAGCAAGCTCTTCATCAAGCCTGGTCCTTATGTATTCCTTCAAAAAACAATAAACAAGCCTCTTCTTTATGCTGTTCAGTTTATCTGCTGGATTATTCACATTGTCCTTAAGAGACCACCTTACAGAAAGACCATTAATTATACCATTAAGTATCTCCTCTTTTATATCACACTGAATTACCATAATTAATGAGCTATCCTCTGATATGAGCTTCAGAAACTGCCCCGGCTCTGAAAGCTCAATCTTCTTCTCTTTTGCCCATTCTTTTATATCAGGCACATAATCTACCCTGAATATAAAATACTCTTTACCAAGTGCTTTTAGTATATTGTCATAGTCTTTCTGTATGAATATCACCTTTTCCTCCTATCTCAATCTTGCCTCAACAGCATCCCAGTTTATGTTTTTGAAAAATGCCTCTATATAGTCTGCCCTCTTAAGGCCATAGTCAATCATGAAGGCATGCTCAAAGACATCCATTATTAAAAGTGGATTACATCCTGAGGGATGTCCGATATCGTGTTCATTTATCCAGAAGTTGATAAGCCTTCCATCTGTCAAATCCTGATAGAGTACTGCCCAGCCAATCCCCCTCATTGTGCCCACTGATTTAAAATCCTTCTCCCAGTTCTCATAGCTTCCAAAGGACTCTATAATTTTCTTTGCCAGTTTGCTTTCTTTGTTTAACTGACCTCCGCCTCCAAGATTTTCAAAATAATATTCATGAAGCCTCATTCCATTGAATTCCCAGCCAAGCCTTCTCTTGAGCTCTGCATATTCAGGTATTCCAGCCCTGCCATCTTTCAGCATTGCATCAAGTGTATCAAGGAGCTTATTTGTATTGGTTACATATCCCTGATAGAGCGTAAAATGATTTTTCAAGAGTGTCTCGCTGAACCCAGTCATACCAATAAGTTTAGAATAATCCTTTGCTGTATATGCCATAATGCCCTCCTTATACTGAGTTTAATTGTTATCTCTGCAAGCCTTCTACCAAAGGCCCCGCAGATATTTGCCTCGTTCTCATCAATATCTCTCAAATTGTCAGCGCCTGCTACATGCCCTGGCCCATAGGGAGCACCACCGCCTTTCGTGAGATACAGGTCAGGCACTGAATAAGGGACACCAACCAGTATACAGCCGAGATGTAAAAGCACAGTCATTAATGTAAGTATTGTTGATTCCTGACCCCCATGAAGTGTACCTACCCAGGGGTCTGACCCTCAAGGATGTTTCTGACCTCATCATCAGGTCTTGGAAGACCGGCAAGCTTCCATGCCTGAAGAGGACTTACAAACTGCTCAGCCATACAGTTCCTTGGCTGATGTACATTGAGACATATTGCATTAAGAATAGGGAAATAATTATATCTCTTATAATGCTCTCTGATAAATTTCAGGATATCGATCTTCTCTTTAGTAAGCTCCTCAATTCCTTCTTTCTCAGCAAGGGCACAGGCAATCTTCTCATTCCAGTCATCAAAACTTACAAGAAAACCTTCATCATCCACATTAATCTTTACCCCTCCATATTCTAATACCGGCATAAAACACCTCCTGTTGGAGATTTATCTGTATATTAGAGTTATATCAAATAAGATATGGATTGTCAAGTGTTTTACAGGCGCTTGATTTAGCGATAGAAATTTATTTATAACAAACCTTAAATAAAAGCTTGAGCTGACCATTCATTAATTTTTACTGTATAAGATAAAAAAGGCTTTACCCCATAAATCCCTCCCTGCTACACCTTATATAATTTATGAAAAAGCTATTGTTGACAGCAAACATGTCAAATGATTATTATTAATTCTCATGAGACAAATCCCGGTATTCATAATGCTGACAATATTGGTGTTTGGCTGTGCTCCTCAGGTAAAGAGGGAAGAGACTGTTAAACCTATCCCCTTGCCCAGAGAGGAACAGGAGAAAAAAGCCCTTGAGGCCTTTAATAAAATCCTCGAACTCACAGAAACAGGTTCAAGGGAGGAGATACTTCCAAGACTTGAGAATGCCTATCTTGATATTATCAAAAATTATCCAGTAGCTCCCCTTGCACAGGAGAGCTACTGGAGGCTTATTGTAATATATACAAGGGAGTACAATCCTCCTAAAACAGAAGAAGCAGAGGCTGCTTATAAAAACTTTTATAAATTCCTATCCTGACTCACCCTATAAAAAGGAGATAGAAGAGACCATGGTCAGGTTTTATTATACTCAAAAGTTATGGGATAGACTCCTTAATATAGAAATCCCTTATATAAAGGAGTATGTAAAGACAGGTGAACTCAGGACACCTGTCCATCTATTTTATTATTCAGAAGCAAAATATGGTCTTGGTGATTATAAAGAGGCAGAAAAGGGATTCAGGACAATAATTACCTTGTTCCCGCAGTCGTCAGAGGCATCTATTGCAAAAAAAAGGCTTGAAGAAATCTCTTTAAAAAAGAAAAAGGGAGGTCAATAAATGGCTGGACATTCAAAATGGGCACAGATTAAGCATAAAAAGGCAGCAGTGGATGCGAAAAAAGGAAAGATTTTTTCCAAAATTTCAAAGGAGATAACTGTAGCTGCAAAGATCGGTGGAGGGGATCCTGAAAAGAATCCAAGACTCAGGACAGCAATGGAGAAGGCAAGAGAGGCAAACATGCCCTCTGAAAATATTAAAAGGGCTATAATGAAAGGGACAGGTGAACTTCCGGGTGTTAGCTATGAGGAGTCCCTTTATGAAGGTTATGGTCCCGGTGGTGTGGCTATTATGATAGAAGTCCTTACAGATAATAAAAACAGGACTGTCTCAGAGATAAGGCATATAATGACGAAACACGGTGGAAGCCTTGGAGAGGCAGGCTGTGTGTCATGGATATTTGAGAAAAAGGGGTATATTCTTGTTGACAAAACAAAGGTTTCTGAGGATGTCCTTATGTCAATTGCACTTGATGCAGGAGCAGAGGATATGAAGAATGACCCTGATGAGGACAATTATGAGATAATCACATCCCCGGGAGATCTTGCTGCAGTAAAAAGTGCTATTGAGGCTCAGGGAATTCCTGTTTCACTTGCAGAGATAACTATGGTACCCAAAAATTATATAATGCTTGATGGCAAGGATGCAGAGCAGATGCTCAAACTTTATGAAGCCCTTGAAGATCATGATGATGTCCAGAATATATACGCTAACTTCAATATCCCTGATGAGATATTAGCAGGAAAAGAAAGATAAGGTGAAGCAAAAGGAATCAATAAAAGCAACCTTTAAGAGAAAATTTATTGCTGGACTCTTTGTAACCATACCCATCCTTATCACGATCCTTGTTATAGAAAGGTTCTTCACATTCATTGATACCCTTCTTGAGCCAATCCTTGTAAAGATTGTGGGGTTTCACATCCCCGGGCTGGGTTTTCTAACAGCAATTGTAGTTGTTTTTTTGGTAGGAATCATATCAACAAATGTCTTCGGTAAAAAAATCCTCCAGCTTGCAGACAGGATATTCCTCAAGATACCTCTTTTCAGGAGCCTTTATACAGCCATAAAACAGATAATGGATGCCTTCAGTCCTGAATCAAAGGGAGCATTCAAAAAATTTGTAATAGTTGAGTATCCAAGGCAGGGTACTTATTCATTTGGGTTTCTAACAAAGGAATGCAGGATAAAAGAAGGAAGGGAGCTAAAGGCCGTGTACATCCCGACAAATAATCTATATCTTGGCGAGATTGTACTCTTTCAAGAAGAGGATATAATATATACAGATATACCTATTGAAGAAGGTGTGAGAATAATCCTCTCTGGAGGTATAGCAACACCATCAGAAATAAAGAGGACAAGGGTAAAATGAATCTGAATGTAATTATCCTTGCCGCAGGTCTCGGGACAAGGATGAAGTCAGATATCCCGAAGGTACTACATCCCTTATGCGGAATACCCATGATACAATATGTGGTTGATACAGCAAAAAAACTCAGACCCGAAGAGATAGTAACAGTAATAAATAAAGACCACGGGTTCGTAAAGGATTTTCTGAAAGACAAGACATCCATAGCGATACAGAAAAAAGCCCTTGGCACTGCCGATGCAGTGAGGGCCGGCATAAGGGTAATTAAAAAAAGGGCCCCTGCCCTTATAATAAATGGTGACACTCCACTTGTAAGGGAAGAAACCCTTAAAAGATTCATCAAGCTACACGAAAAAGAAGAGAGCTCTATCTCCATACTTTCCTTTATTGCAGAAGATCCCTCATCCTATGGAAGGATAATAAGGGATAAGGCTGGAGATGTAATTGCCATCAGGGAACAGATTGATGCAACTGCTGAGGAAAAGAACATAAGGGAAGTAAATAGCGGGATCTACATTATAGAACCTGAGGCACTGGATCTCCTTAAGTTTATCAAAAAAAATATTAAGAAGGGAGAGTATTTTCTTACAGATATTGTATCCATTGGTGTCAGAAGGGGTTTAAAGATCAGGGCCTATCCTGTGGCTGAAGAGGAAGACCTGCTCGGTATAAATACAAGAAAGGAACTATCCATTGCGTCAGCCATAATGCGGAAAAGGATAAATGAAGCCTTCATGCTTGAGGGTGTTACCTTTATAAATCCTGACAACACCTATATAGAAAAAGATGTGAAGATCGGCAGGGATACAGTTATATACCCTGGTGTCCATATAGAGGGAAAAAGTGTGATAGGTGACAAATGCATAATTCATCAAAATGTAAGGATCTCAAACTCAATAATAGGAGACCATGTTGTTATAAAGGACTCCTCTGTAATTGAAGATTCTGTTATCCAGAATTGTTCTCAAATAGGACCCTTTGCACATCTCAGGCCTGGCACCCGAATAGAGAAAAATGTAAAAATAGGAAATTTTGTTGAGGTCAAGAAATCCTCTATAGGAGAAGGGACAAAGGCAATGCATCTCACTTATATAGGTGATGCAGAGATAGGAAGAAATGTCAATGTTGGTGCAGGCACAATTACTTGTAATTATGACGGATTTAAAAAATACAAAACCATTATAGAGGACAATGTCTTCATTGGAAGTGATACACAGCTTGTGGCACCTGTAAGGATAAAGCGGGGTGCCTATATAGGAGCTGGCTCTACGATAACAAAGGATGTGCCAGAGGATAGCCTTGCCTTAAGCAGGACACCTCAGAGGCATATCCCGGAATGGGCAAAAAAACACAGACAGGAGGCTAAGAAAGGCTGATGTGCGGGATCATAGGTTATACAGGTAAAGAGGATGCCCTTCAAATAGTACTTGAGGGGCTCAAGAGGCTTGAGTATAGGGGATATGACTCTGCTGGAGTTGCCTATTTTAACAAAGGCAGTATAGAGATTAAAAGATGCAGGGGAAAGATAAAAGACCTGGAAGGACTCTTTTCTGAAAGGCCTATAACTAATACAGCTATAGGTCATACAAGATGGGCTACCCATGGAAGACCATCTCAGGAAAATGCCCATCCTCACAGGGCTGGCAGGATAGTCCTTGTTCACAATGGAATTATAGAAAACTATCTGGAGCTTAAAAGGGAACTCATTAATAGAGGTCATACCTTCAGCTCAGAGACAGATACAGAGGTCCTTTGCCATCTCATAGATAATCACATTAATAATAAAAGTCTTGAGGATGCAATAATAGAGGCCTTAAGACCTGTAAAAGGCGCCTATGCAATTGCTGTGATGAATGAGCTTGAACCAGGAAAAATTGTAGGAGTAAGAAAGGATTGCCCTCTAATAATGGGACTTTCTCCAGATGGATATTTTCTTGCCTCAGATGTGCCAGCCTTCTTACAGTACTCAAGGGATGTAATATTCCTTAATGATGGAGAGATAGTTATACTCAAACCCGGGGGCTTCAGGATCATGAACCTTGAGGCCAGGGAACTCACTAAATCATCTGTCCATATAGACTGGAGCCCTGTTATGGCTGAAAAGGGTGGATACAAACACTTCATGCTAAAGGAAATATTTGAGCAGCCAAGGGCAATTGCTGATACCCTGAGAGGAAGGATCAATCCTGAATCAGGAGAAATAACCATAGAGGAATTCAATATAGAAGAAAGGATACTCAAGGATACAGAAAGGATAATGATAGTAGCCTGCGGCACATCCTATCATGCAGGTCTTGCTGGGAGATATATGCTTGAAGAACTTGCCCGTATTCCTGTCCAGGTAGATATAGGCTCTGAATTCAGATACAGGAAACCAATTCTTGAAAAGAATACCCTTGTGATTGCAATTACCCAGTCTGGTGAAACAGCTGATACGATTGCAGCAATCAGGGAGGCAAAGGCTCAGGGACTTAAGGTGCTTTCTATATGCAATGTCCTTGGAAGCACAGCAGCCCGCGAAAGTGATGGTGTATTCTATACCCATGCAGGTCCAGAGATAGGAGTTGCATCCACAAAGGCCTTTACCACCCAGCTTGCATCACTGTACATCCTTTCACTTTTACTGGCAGGGCTTAAAGGAGTAATTAAATATGAATCAATAAAAACACTAATATCAGAACTCATAGAGATACCTGAAAAGATCGAGAAAATTCTAAAACATAGTTCAGGGATAGAGACTATTGCAAAACAGCATATTAATAGAAGGGGGTTTCTCTATCTTGGAAGAGGTATCAATTATCCAATAGCCCTTGAAGGAGCCTTAAAACTGAAGGAGATATCTTATATCCATGCTGAAGGTTATCCAGCTGGTGAGATGAAACACGGTCCAATTGCACTCATTGATGAAGAACTCCCTGTTGTAGTGATAGCCCCTAAGGATGAGCTTTATGAAAAGCTCCTTTCAAATATGCAAGAGGTGAAATCAAGGGGTGGAATAATTATCTCAATAGTCACAGAGGGTGACAGGGATGCAAAAGAACTCTCTGATTCTGTAATAGAAATACCGCCTGCCAACAAATATCTTTCCACAATACTTTCTGTGATTCCATTACAGCTTCTTGCCTACTATGTTGGTGTTACTAAGGGATATGATGTTGATCAGCCAAGGAATCTTGCAAAGAGTGTCACAGTAGAATAAGGCAATAGATAATGAAAAATAATATGAGTTACTTCACAGCCTCCTGTTTCTCCACCACTCCCTTTTCAAGTATGCCCTTTATATTGCCAAGGATAACATTAAGCTGTCTCATGTTGAGTAGATCTATAGTTACCTTAAAGAGGAAACTCAATATTTTTCCAGGTCTCTCATAGCCAGCATCTATGGAAAGTACGGTCTTATCCTCAAAGGCCTGAAATGTGATGATCTCCTTTATAGGAAGAAACCTTTGCATCTGAAGAATTATCTTTTTATTATTAATAAGCTCTATCACCCTTCCCTTTCCCTTCAGGCTTATACCCTTTACCCTGAAACTGCGTTAGATCATAAAAAATGTCCGTGAAATTTAACTGATTAGATCAATATACCCTGTCCGTGAAATTATAATCCCCTGGAAATAAATTTTAAGCCAGGCAGGACAAAATATGTCAAAGGAGTTTGAAATGGAACTGTTAAGAAGATTGGCAGGACAATATCTTAAGGCAAAGAAAAAGGACAAATCTAAGTCCTTTCTCAGTACCAAAAGCTTACCTCTGTATCCAGAAATACTGCTCAGAAAAGATTCAGCAGATTCCTTAAAAAGAGCACTCCTTCACAAATAGTCTCTCAATCCAAAAAAGGCCGCAAAAAAATCTTCAAGACACCTCATAAGGAACTTATCAGAAGGTGCTGGGAACTCGCAGGAAATATCTGTGCTGAAAAACTCTATCCCATGCTCCCTGTTTACATTGACCAGCTCACTCAAAATGGTGAACTCAAAGACTTTAATCAATCAATAATCAAAACCGCAGCATCTGTATCACCTGGAACTTTAAAAAGAATCATCGCTACTTTTCCTAAACCTCCTGCTAAAAGATATAAGGGTAACCATTTCATCTATCAGCAAATCCCCATTATAGCTGACTTTGGCAGATATGCCATGAAAAGACCGGATTCTTTGAAGTGGATTTTGTAGAACATAATGGTGGCAATTCAACAGCAATATCTGCCATTACAGGCATCTATACAGACCTGTACAGTCAGTGGACGGTTCGGGCTGCAGGTCTTGGTAAAAATCTTCAGAGCATATACCTGAGGTTCTTGAAAAGGAAAGGACTTAATGTGTTCCTACTTTTTTGAAGGAAATCATCTTTATAGAATCAAGGCGAGTCAAAAGATTGCCCTTTTTTTAGATTTTGATGGGACACTTGTTCCTATCCAGAAAGACCCTTCTAAGTGTTTTTTATCAGAAGATATAAAAAAACAGTTAAAATTGCTGGCTCATTCTAAAAATATTTATTTAACAATCATAAGCGGCAGATCCTTATCAGATATAAAGAAAAGAGTTGGCCTCAGGAAGATATGCTATGGAGGGAATCACGGTTTTGATATTTCCTGTCCTTCTTTGAGATATACTCATCCTAAAGCCCTATCAGCAAAACCAATTATTAATCATGTAAAACAACAACTACAGAAAGAGATTAAGAATATCAAAGGTGCGTTTCTTGAAGATAAAGGATATTCCCTCAGCCTTCACTTCCGCTCTGTTAAGGAAGAGTATATCCATCCTTTAAAAATCATCTTTTATAAAAAGGTAAAGGGCTTTTTAAAAAAGAAATTATTGACTGTAATGAGAGGCAAGATGGTTTTAGAACTGATACCAGATGCATCATGGAATAAAGGCAAGGCAGTCCTCTATATCTTGCGGAGGTTAGGAAAGGATTATTTACCTATATATATTGGTGATGACCAGACCGATGAGACGGCCTTTGAAACACTTAAAAAGAGTGGTATTACTATACAGGTTGGAAAATCAAAGAAAACTTCTGCAAGATATTACCTTAAGGATTATCGGGAGGTTTCACAATTGTTACAACAAATTCAGCAATGGCATTAAAATAGTAGGCCCCTGCCTTGCAGGGGCCTTAAAAGACTATTTACCTCTTACGATGGTGCAGAATTGTGCATAAAGGCCTAAGACGCTTGAACTCTTGTAATCCACAGATGAGACTTCTTTAATTCCGCCAGCCTTCTTTGCAGCATCAATTGAGGCATCTCCTGTTGCAATTAAGCCAAGGATATTTGAAGCACAGGCCTTACCTTCTTTTGAAGCATCTGATTGAAGCTCTGCATCTATGGGTCCCTTTACATTGGTGTAAAGCCAAGCTGGCAAAGGTGAAGCAGCTGTAGCACAACCTGCAAAAAAGGCAACGAGTATAAACAAGATAAACATCTTGGCATATCTCATCTTCTCACCTCCTTTCAGAGTTTAGAAAGATATAAATTTCCTGAAAATCAGGATAGTAGCCTGTTAAGACATTATTATAATTAAACAATATCAAGTCCTTATTTAATTTTCCTCAAAAGAAATGTTTCAGAAACGTTTCTTTTCTTTATCACCAGCCTCCCCTCAATATAGTCTTTATTATTGAGGCATTGCCTCAAATATAAATACAATTGTCAGGAGGTATACCATGTTAAGAACCGTTTCAATCCTATTATTCAGCATGTTACTGCTTTATGGCTGCGGTGGTGGCGGAAGTGAAGGAAGTGGCGGAAGTGCTTCCATTAACATTACATCCTTTGATATGAATCCTAAGACCATCTCAGCAGGCACTACCTTTGATGTCACCTGGAGTGTCAACTACAGTGCACCATCACATTCTTACTGGCTTGAATTTCACATGAATAACCAGAATAGTATCCCATCAGACATGTCTGGACTTACAAACCATTTCTATCGCAACTGTGATGTACCTGGCTTAGATTGTGGAACAAGTGGGACTATAAGATGTGAGGTTGTTAATCTTGGAGGAAACTTGAGCACAAAATGCAATATTCTCAATTCAACAGTTAGTCCTCAAAGTCATGGAATTATTTTTACAGGAGATGGTTATGCAATCCTGAAAGCCTGTGTTCATAACAGCCAGATGCAAGAAGTCTGCGACCAGAAGTCAATTCAGATAAAGGTTCAATAGATTAAGAGGGGCTTAAATGCCCCTCTTGATTAGATTATGCCAAAAAGGCACAGCCTTGAATTTTACTAACAGAATCTTTCTTTTTAAAAGGCAGGGTATGCCTCAAGACCCTTAGATATTTCATATTAATCGGCAAAACAGGTATCCTCTGCATCTTGTTTTAAAAAAAACATTATGCTATATTTTTTAAAAAAAACAAAAAGGGTTTTAAATGGAATATAATTTTGAAAACCTTCTTCTCCTTGCAGGAACGAATCCCCTGCCTAACTATGTTGTTGCTTGGTATTTTTTAAATATAAACAAGACACTCAAAGGTATTTATATCATTCACTCAGAACAAACACTAAAACAGGCAAAAAATCTTAAGGAACTGTTGAGGCGCAAATATCCCAATAAAAATTTTGAACTCATCCCTGTTGAAGATGTTAGCCGTGCAGATATATTAGAAAAAAATATCACAACACATCTCCAATCTTTACAAGGATCATCGGTACATCTTAATTATACAGGTGGCACAAAGCCAATGGGCATTCATATCTACAGGACCATTGAAAAAAAATTTAGTCAAACCTCTTTCTCCTATCTTGATGCAAGGACTTTCAGGATAATAGATGACGAAAAGGGATTTGTCGAAGGTGACCTCAGGGGAAAAGTCATAATGAATCTTCAGGATATCCTTGAACTTCATGGCTTTGAAGTTAAAAAGGATCACTCCAAAAATATATTCAACTCTGCTGTTAATATCTTCAAAGAATTGATAGAAAAGAACAGGCTTTTGGACTTTTATAATGTATATGACAGGAAGATTTTTTTGACTAACGAAAAATCTACTGAGAAGAAAGAAACAAGACTTATTAAAAAGAAAAAAGCAAGACTTATTAAGAAAAAAAAAGAAATTACTGAAGCCCTAAGAAAGTCCAAAGCAGAAGAACCCCTCTTATCAATAGTATTAAGCCTTCCCGAAGAGAAGAGGATTTATGATAAAGAAGGTAATTTCATTGAACCCTCCTCTGACCAAGACCTGAAAGAGACTATAGAATTTCTTGATGGCAAATGGTTAGAGCAATATGTATATTCCATACTCTCAACCGCAAGGAACCTTAAATACACTGAGATAAAACTTGAATGTAATGTTAAAAAACCTGAGTGGAATAAAGATTTTGAGATTGACCTTATCATTCTTCAAGGATATCAGTTGATAGGTATCTCCTGCACCACTGAAAATATGCAAAGGCTTTGTAAAACCAAAGGCTTTGAGATTTACCACAGGGTAAGGCAGATTGGTGGCGAGGAGGCAAGGGCCATATTAATCACGAGGCTTCCCTGTAGCCAAAAGGATTTAGTCCAAGAGGAACTATCCATTGATACTGGAGGTAAGGAAAATATACTTGTCCTCGGTGAAGACGATCTAAAAAGCGAAAGTCTAATCCACAAAATACAGAATTTTATCAAATGAAGGAGGCATTATGAAGCTTTATGGGGTCTTACTTGATACCATGTCTATCCAGAAATACATCTTTGCAACAAACAGATTAAAGGAAAACCTTGGTGCTTCCTGTATTGTAAAGGATATTTATAAAGGGCCCCTCCTTGAAGCCCTTAAAAGTGTCATTGGTAATCACATAACTGAGCAAATCCTGAATGAATGGGAAGAAAAACCTCAAAGGATGAAAATACTTCAAGACAATATGCCCTTTGAGGTAGGATACATTGGTGGTGGAAATGCCTTTTTGCTATTTAAAAAAGAGGTGGAGGCAATCTCTTTTATTCAGAGATGGACATTGCAACTTCTTGTTTGTGCCCCTG
This sequence comes from Thermodesulfovibrionales bacterium, assembly GCA_046292975.1. Classification (GTDB taxonomy): domain Bacteria; phylum Nitrospirota; class Thermodesulfovibrionia; order Thermodesulfovibrionales; family CALJEL01; genus CALJEL01. Next base: position 8,403 of record JBKBPW010000008.1, on the reverse strand, counting down.
GCATTTTGCCAGCATCAGCAATGAAAGAAATAGAAGTTGATGAGCATAAGGCCGCGGAGGACCCAAACTGGGCTGTTTTCCTCACAGAGCTTTTCAAACTTCTTCAAGATAATAAAAACCGCTATATCCCCCAGACCATAATCCCGAGGCATGGTATTACTGCTGAATGTCCTCATACTGGATATTCAGCAGAGACATGGTATGAGAAATTACCAAAAGAAGAACAAAAATACCTCTCATCCGTTTCATGTGCAAAATTAAATTCAGCAAAGATGGCAAAAATTGAGATGGAAAATCTCCTAAATGAAATAGAAGGAAAGGTATATTTCTTAAAGAAATATACCTTTCCTGATGAACTTGAGAAACTTGGTCAACATCCTCATGAAGACAGCCATATCGCCATAGTCCATATTGATGGTAATGATATGGCTAAAAGGTTTATGGAAGCAAAAACTCTAAAAGAAAAAAGAGAGCTTTCATATTCTGTTAGGGAAGCAACGATGAATTCTGTTAAGGAACTCATTAAAATTCTTATTAATGAATTTGATAATATTCGCAACGAATTTAATATCCGTACAGAAGGGGAACAATTAATCCTTCCCATAAGGCCTATAATCATTGGAGGTGATGACATAACATTTGTGACTGATGGAAGGCTTGGTATATACTTTGCAACATTATTTATGGAATTGTTTGAAAAACAGAGGGTCTCAGATGGTAAACCCCTCAGTGCCTGTGCCGGGGTTGCTATAACAAAGACTAAATATCCCTTTTATAGAGGATATGAATTGAGTGAGGAACTTTGCAAAAATGCAAAGGATGAGAGAAAGAAAATGGGGTCAGATAAATCCTGGCTTGACTTTCACTTATTAAGAGGTTCTCTAAGCGGAAATCTCAAGGAACTCAGGGTGATGTATTACACATCATCAGGCAATACACTCACCATGAGACCTTACAGCCTTGAGGAGTTTAAAAATCTCATCAAGGCCTCTTCATGTTTTTTAACATTAAAAAATGGCAAGCCGGAATTTCCGAGGTCAAAACTACTAAAGCTAAGAGAAGTCTTATATATGTCGGAGGCAAGTCAAAAGGCATTTATTAATGAGCTTAATGCAAGGCAATTAAAACTCCCGGAGTTCAGTAAAGATGACCTTAAATTCCATAATAATATTCTTTTCAAAAATAAAAAAACTCCATACCTTGATATGATAGAGTGCCTTGAACTCTATCCAAAGTATGCCTTCAAGAAGGAGGTGGTCTCTGGTGAAACTAAAAATTGAAATACAACTTCTTACCCCTAGCCTCATAGGCTCTGGCACAGGTTATGGCACAATCATAGATGCAGATATTGTCTTTGACGAAATAGGAATACCACTTATACCTGCTAAAAGGATTAAGGGATGTCTGCGGGACTCTGCCATAGAGTTACTTACGTGGTTTAAACTGGCAGGAATTCAACTATTTGATCAAAAAATGATAGATATCATATTTGGTAAGCCTGGCAACATAGAGCCAGGCAGTGTCTATTTTTCAAACCTCTTCATAGACGAATACGAAAAAATTAAAACCTGGGCAATATTTTTGTCACAGGAGGTATCAGGATTAATCAATAAAGAATCAATAATAGACTACTTTACTGAACTGAGACAACAAACCGCCATTGATGAAGAAAGTGGCACAGCAAAAAAACATTCACTCCGAACCATAAGGGTAGCCAAAAAGGGATTAATATTTAAAGGAGATATTGAGATTCATGTCTCTGATGCTGAGTCAGCAAAAAGGCTCCTTTATTATGCAGCAAAAAATCTCAGGCATCTCGGTACAAAGAGGACGAGGGGATTTGGCTATGTTAGATGCCGCCTTCTTCAAGATAATAATGAATTAGATTTTATAAATGAACTGGAGGGCTTATGCAGGGCATAAAGATCAGCATTTATCTTGAAAATCCCATAATCTTTGCCTCAGAGGCGGGTGATCCTAATATGGTAAACACCCATCGTTACATACCAGCAAAGGCATTGAGAGGTCTCTTTGCAAAGGAGTATATAAAAAAACACAACCTTCCCGATGCCCACAAGGATGATAGGTTCTACCGCTGGTTTTTAAGAGGTAACATAAAATTTACGGATGCATTCATAATCTCAGATGAAAAACTCTACATACCGGCACCCCTGTCAATCCAGCAAGAAAAAAGGGAAAACAGCATATATGACCTTTCTGCCACAGATGAAAATAAAAATTTTGACAAACAGACCGTTCCCTTAGATGGCTTTATAAGGATTGAAGATTCAACTATTTACCAAGCAAGGGTGCAGACGATGCTCAACTTTCACCATGCCAGAGATAGAGAGGCAGGAAGACAGGAAGGTAGAGAAAAAGCACCAAAGGAAGGTTTGATATTTAATTATGAATCCCTTATCCCAGGACAATGCTTTGGTGGTTACATCTATGGAGAGGAAAAGGATATAACTGAATTCAAAGATACATTTAAAAGCGGTGTTTACTACTTAGGAAGGTCAAAGAATAATCAGTATGGCAGAGTTTATATTGAAATTGATTCAGAATTTAAAGACCATCCTGAAGAAGAAATAAAAGACCCATCTGCTTTTCCCTTTGAAATCTCACTCTCTTTCATATCTGATGCCATCATTTATAACGAATATGGATTCCCTGCTACTGATGTCCACAGACTTGAAAAACTCCTTAATTGCAAAATAAAGAAGTCCTTTATTAAGGCCTCTGAAAACGAAGGATTCATCTCAGTATGGAGACTCAAGACACCATCAGAGGTCTTTTTCAGGAGGGGCTCCACATTCCTGATAGAAATCCCTGACCAGCACACCTTATCACATGTCCTCAGTCTGAAAGAAAAAGGTATAGGTGAAAGGACAGAAGAAGGCTTTGGCAGGTTTATCTTAAGAGAACCAAGCGAAAAAATCTATTTAATAAAAGAAGATAAAAAGAAAACAGAGCCAGGTTTCAGTATGCCGGCTCCTTTAAATATAATCCTCACTGGAATACTCCAAAAGCACTGCCTGAATTCCATAAAATCAAAGGCAATAGAAGATGCTGGAGGGATTGAGAATCCTCCAACACCATCCCTCATAGGAAGACTTCTGCTTATGTTAAAAGAATCAAAAGATCTTGAAGAGTTTCAGAACAAGGTTGGAGAACTCGGGAAACCAGCAAGGGATAAACTTGAGGATTGCAAAATGAAAAATACCTCGCTCTATGAATATATTAGAAACTCCATAAATAAATGTTTTAAAGACATGATTAATGACATCAAAAATTCCAGCGAATTTGAGAAGCTCCACAACAGACTCCCTCGGTCTGTTATAGATGATAACGAGTTTATAAAAAGACTGAAAAAGGAATACATTCAGACCTTTATTGAAACACTCCTGAAGGAGGCAAAAAAGAGATGAAGACAGGAAAACTTTTATTAAAAGGCAATATCAGGCTCCTCTCACCAGCCCTCATAGGTTCAGGAACAGATGAATCAACCGATATGGACCTTATAAGGGATAGCGAGGGAAAGCCCTATATTCCAGCCACCTCATTTATAGGAGTATTGAGGTCTAAATTTTATCACCTCCAGCACCAGGATTTTTACAGGGAGCTTTATCAATACTTCTGGGGGTTTACAGAGGATAAAAATGCACAGCAGAGTGCAATCTATTGTAAAGACCTCTATACCCTTGACGAAGTCAGTATTGCCATAAGAGACGGTATAGCCATTGATAATTCAAAAGGCACGGCAAAGGAAAGAGCAAAGTTTAATTATGAAGTGATTGAGCCTAACTGTCTGTTTAATCTGGAAATGGAGGTTGACCTGATTGAGGGATATGAAAAGGATTTCAAAAACCTTGTTGGCAATATTGTAGAATTACTGAAAAGTGGTGATTTAAGAATTGGTGCAAAAACAAGAAATGGTCTTGGAAGAATACAACTTGAGAATGAACAAATTTATGAATTTGATTTCAAAAAATCAGAGCACATTGTAAAATGGTTAAAAGGAGAACTTCCAGAGCCTTTAAAATTGGATATAGAGCCACTTTTAGTCTCTCCAAAGACATTTACCATCAGTGCTGAATTTCTGATAAAGAACTCCCTCATTGTCCGTTCCTATACCGGAGATCCACTTGAACCTGATGCAGTCCACATATCCTCCGTGAATAAACCTATCCTTCCTGGCAGTTCTATAAAAGGTGCTATAAAGGCCAGGGCAGAGAGGATTCTCAATACCCTGGGCAAATCCTCAAAGCTCATAAATGAGCTTTTTGGTTATGTAGATGAAACCAAAAACCTGGCAAGGCGTGGCAAGGTCCTGATTGAAGAGACTATATTGCCGGATTATCCCTCAGAGGTTCAAACCCGCATAAAGATAGATAGATTAACAGGAGGGGTGATAGGATCAGCCCTCCTTGAGACAATGCCCCTATTTAACTCTAAAAAAGAAAGGCCTTTCAAGATTGAGATCAGAATCTCTGATTACAAACCCCATGAAGCAGGCCTGATGTTACTGATCTTAAAAGACCTCTGGACAGGTGACCTTCCTATAGGTGGAGAAAAATCCATTGGAAGGGGTGTTTTGAAGGGAAAAAAGGCAGAAATCCATTTTGATGGGAAAAAGATAACTATAGAAAACCCAGCAACAGACCTGAAAGGAGAAAGTGGCCAAGAACTTCAGAATTTTGTAAACCAACTTTTGAACTACAAGGAGGTCAACAATGCAGCTTCAGGCTAATGGACTTATATTAAAAGAGATAAACTCAAGGGTAGAGACATTTAGTTTTAAAAACGGACTCAAGGATTTCATATCTGAACATTTTAAAGAGGATGGCCTTATAGTTACATACCTTGACTATGCGGTGCTATTAGGATATTTCAGGGAAGGGAAGTGGCTTTTCTATAACAACAGCGATATTGAAGAAAGATATCTTCAAAGGCTTAGATTATTTAATAATAAAAAAGAACTCTACATCTATAGGACACCAGAGGGATTCAGGGCAAGGCTCAGGGTTGATGAAGAGGGTGAAAGGACCTATGTAGTGGATGCAGAACAGCTATTGTGGGGGACAAGGGCTGAAAAACTTGGCGATTTTACAAAACTTACAGAAGACAGAGGCACAACCCTGATTGTTCCCATGAAGGACATAAGCGTAGACAAAAAGAAAAAAAGGCTCTTTCTCAAGACCCGCAACTACATAGGTTATACACCATTCCATCAGGCAACATACATAGATTGTAGATTTATAGAATTTGAAAATAAATAGGAGGTTAGTTTATGGAAAGGGCAAGATTAAGTGTTTATAAAAGCTCAAAGGGCAGCTGGATTATAAATGTAATTTTTTCAAAAAACAGGCAGATATCCATACCTGAAATTAACCATCCTAAGCCCGAATCTCTCAATGGCATTGAAGTTTATGTAGAACATGATAAAGGTCAGATAGTAAAGATAATGCATCAAGGTAAAACACTTTTTCAGCGTAAAGGTTCTATAGATACAATAAAGAATCAGAAAAAAATTGCTCCATCAAGTAAAAAGGGACAGCAGCAGAAGACTCAACAACCCATTCCCTCACAAGCACCTTACAACTTTATTCCCATAAATGAGATAGTGGTGCCTGCTGAACCAATGCCAGAAGGGTTCAACCGATACCATAATAATTACTACACTGGCTACATAGACCTTGAAATCAAAGCCCTTACACCCCTTTATATTAGGGACACCCTTACAAAAGATGAATACAGGAAAAAACTTGAGCATGAAAAACAGAACAAAAAAGAACCATTTCCTCATCCTGACTTCTTCAGCCCCGGGGATTTAGTAAGAATCCCTGGCAGTTCTCTAAGAGGTATGATACGGACACTTGTAGAGATAGTGAGTTATGGAAGGTTTGAATTCTTTGATGACAAAAGACTTTATTTCAGGTTTATGGCGGATAGAAAGAAAGAACTCAGGCAGTATTATAGAGAAAGAATAGGCACAGCAAAAGCGGGTGTTCTCAAAAAAGAGGGGTATCGCAAGTTCTGTATTATAGAAACTGAAGCCGAACAGAAAGAAGATATTTCAAGGACTGACGAAATAGTAAAAACAAAAGATGGTTGGATAATATACACTGGTAAGATGGGGAACAAACTTCATAACTGGTTTATCAAAAAACCAGACGAACAAAAAGCAAAAAGGCTGGAACTGGACTACAACAGGGTTATAAAATCATATCTAAATGACTCTACAAGAGGCTCTAATATAAACTTAATAGATTTGCTAAAAAAAGAAGAGTTTAAAGACGGAGTTCCCTGTTTTTATTGCGTTGACAGTAATGGTAATGTTACAGCAATCGGCCATACAAAATATATGAGGATTCCTTATGAACACACAATCAAGGATTCTGTAAAACAGAGATCTACTGATTTATTTGACATTCCTAATGCCATCTTTGGAAACGAAAAATCTCATGCCTCGAGGGTCTTCTTTGAAGACGCCTTCGCAGAAAAGTATGAAACCGAGGATGCTCCATCCTATCCCAAAATACTTTCATCGCCCAAACCTACATGTATCCAGCATTATTTAGAACAGCAAAAGTATGAACTCCAGCACTACGATAGCCCATCCTCAACCATTCGTGGCTACAAACTCTACTGGCATAGAGATGGAAAAAACTGGCAAGAAACAAATCAGGAAAATATAGAGAAACACAAAAGTCAATATACCAGCATTACTCCTATTAAGGAAGGTGCTATCTTCAAAGGAAGGATTCGCTTTGAAAACCTCTCAGCAGTTGAACTTGGAGCCCTGCTTTTTGTCCTTGACCTGCCAGAGGGCTGTGCCCATAAGATTGGCATGGGTAAGCCCCTTGGTCTTGGCTCAATCAGGATAAGGCCAACTCTATATCTTTCTAACAGAAAAGAAAGATACACAAACCTCCTGTCCGAGTGGACAGAGCCTTTGAAAGAGGCAAAGGAAAAGATTAAGGAATTCAAAGATGCCTTTGAAAGGTATATCCTTAAAAATATTAACGAAAATAACAAGACAAGCCTCTGGGAACTTGATCGTCTCAAAGATCTCAAGATTATGCTTGACTTTGCAAAAAAACCTCCTCAGGAAGAAACTGAATACCTTGCCTTAGAAAAATTCAGAGAAAGGCGTATTCTTCCATCTCCAACACAGATAATCCAGAATAAGTATGATGGAACTTCCCGCTAAATTTAAAGACCTGAAGTGGCATAAAATAAAGGTAGATTTAGTATCCACCATTAACCATAAATGGTCATGGCTTACCATCTTTCAACCAATAATCAAGGCTGTCACCCTGAAGACTGCTGAAAGTTACGGCCTTGAACATATTAAAAACCTTAACACAATTTTCTTTCATCTGGTTAATAAACCCTTTAACACAAAGATACTGGAGGGCTCAACCTGCCAACTTGAGATAATCTTTACCAGGTTTAAAGAAAGAGAAATCTCTCTCTGGAGAGAGATTTTCATTAAACATATAAGCGAAGAGGCAGGCAATAGATTTATTCTTAAATCAGTCTCAGAAATAGAACATAGAGAGAGCACAACATTACTTTATCAATACACCACCCTACCCTCTGAAGGTGAGCTATGTCTCAACTTTTTAACACCCCTTGCCTTTAATCCTCCAGCTGATAGAGACAGAACTTTCCTTGGGAAAGACCAATTTCTAAAATTTATTAACCAGAGATTCTATAGTCTCTTTGGAATAGAAATACATTACACTGAGGGCTCAGACAAATGGTCTTTGCTTCCCTACTATTGGCACTACTCAGAGGTAAGGCACATAAGCCTGAGTCATCCAGGCAAAATCAAATACATCAATGGCTGTACAGGAAAGCTTTACATAAAAGGCAGATTCAAGGAACTCCTACCCTACCTAATCCTTCAGGAAGAACTCCATACAGGCACAAAGATAACCTATGGAAGGGGCTATTACAAACTACATCTTGAACCCATAAGTTTCTATTCAACATTTCCAGATAAAAAAGAGATATCTGCTGTAATTATAGACACTCTTAACAAAAACGACATCCTTGACCACGACAATATTAATGAAAAAGAACTGGCAAACCAACTCTTTCAGGAACTCAAAGACAATACTTATAATCCCTCACCAGCTATTGCCTTCAGAGGAGACAGTAACATATTGTATGAAAAATATACCTTCAAAGACCTGATCATTCAGCAATACCTTTTAAGACTTCTTGAAGAACCTCTAAACAGGGTCCTCCAACCCACAACTATTGGCTACAAAAAGGGAATCTCCCAGAAAGACATTCAGGAACTCATAGACAGGGCTATCAAAAATGGCTATGAATACATAGCCCTTTTTGAACTTGAATCTTACTACAATGCAATCCAGCATGAGAGCCTCA
>JBKBPW010000007.1:0-28611 GCA_046292975.1 Thermodesulfovibrionales bacterium | reverse complement strand
TTCACAGGTTTTAATATAATTAAGTCAAGATGCCGGTAATACTTCCATTAGAGGTCTATGAGGCCCTTGAAAAAGGGCTTGGCAAAGAGGATGCCAAGAGGGTGATTCATGGCCTTGAGGCAACTATTTCTGAGGCAACGGAGTATAAGTGGAAGGTTACAAAGGATGAACTCCTTGATGCCATAAGAAAGGAGTTTATTACAAAAGAACTCTTTGAGGAAAAGATTAACTCTTTCAGGGTAGATTTTAAAGATGAGCTTTTGGGTGCTATCAGGAAAGAATTTGTAACAAAGGAAGTTTTTGAGGAGAGGATGAATGCCCTCCGCGCAGACCTTGAAGGCAGGATAGAGAATGTTCGGTTAGAGATGCATGGTATAAAGGCAGACCTTGAGGGTAAGATAGAGAATGTGAGGGCAGACCTTGAGGGTAAGATTGAGAATGTGAGGGCAGACCTTGAGGGTAAGATAGAGAATGTAAGAGTAGACCTTAAGGGCGAGATCAGGAATGAGGTTTTGAGGCTTGACCGTAAGTTTACAGTCATGTTTATTATTCTGTTTTTTACCATAATATTTCTCAATCAAAATGCCCTTGAGTTTCTTGCCAAAATACTGGGATTGATAAAATAAGGAAATAGAGATGAGGGAACTTCTTACAGGTGCTATCAAAGAGCCTGAAGATGTAGTAACACAGGCGTCTGGGCTGTGGAAAATGGAGTTGCCTTTTTTGTTTTTCTATAAATTGCCGATACAAAAAGGGCAGGCTGCCTCAATGCCTTTACAATGCGACAAAAAATTAGGCTTAAGGCTTTAGGCTTAAGGCGATAGTAGTAGGGGCAATTCATGAATTGCCCCTACAGTCTTAAAACAGCACCTTAAGGGAAATAGATAAATAGTAGGGCCAGGGCTTGTCCCTGCCCCATTTATTTTGGGCAACCACAAGGGTTGCCCCTACTTGCTATTGCTTACATAAAACCCCTCTTATTTCAGCTATTGTGAAAGGTTTTCATCCAATAGATGCTATTGCTGTAAATTGCCGATTCACCTCTTTACCCATTCACCTATTCACCAACAATAGCCTATTATTAAATTAGGCAACAATTCATTTCATTTAAGGTGAGGCAATTCGGGCAGTTGCAACTCTCCTCTTTTATCATGCATAATACCTTTATGAAGATACTGAGAATAGCCCTTGCACAGATAAATACAACTGTTGGTGACCTTAACGGTAATGTAAAGAAGATTCAGAATTTTATTGACAGGGCAATCAGTAAAGATGCTGATATCGTTGCCTTTCCTGAGCTTGCTGTTACAGGCTATCCACCTGAAGATCTCCTTTTAAAGCCCCAGTTTATAAGAGACAATATGGATGCCTTGAATCAAATAGTCTCCTCAACAGGAGATATTATTGCAATAGTTGGATTTGTCCACAGGTCTGATGATATATACAATGCTGCAGCCATAATTCATAACAAAAAACTGATTGATGTCTATTATAAAAATTATCTTCCCAACTACGGTGTCTTTGATGAGTTCAGGTATTTTCAGACAGGTTCAAGACAGCCTGTTTATAAGGCTGGAGAGATCATCTTCGGAGTTAGTATTTGCGAGGACATCTGGTATCCTGATGGCCCGCCAACGATTCAGGCACTTCATGGTGCAGAGGTTTTGATTAATATAAATGCATCACCCTACCATAGAAGAAAGATACTTGAAAGGGAAAGAATGCTTTCTACAAGGGCCTTGGATAATACTGCCATAGTCTGCTATGTGAATGCTGTTGGTGGCCAGGATGAGCTTGTTTTTGATGGTGGAAGTATGGTTATTGATGAGACTGGAAGGCTTGTTGTGAGGGCCAGACAGTTTGAAGAGGATTTTGTTGTGGTTAACCTTAATATTGAGTCAGTCTTTACAAGAAGACTCAAGGATATCCGCAGAAGGCAGGCAGTTGCTGGTCTTAAGGAAAACAGGATTGAGATAATAAATATTGACAGGCCTATAAGGAGAAGGGAATTTCTCGAGATTCCACCAGCTGCAGCCCCTATTCTTTCCGAGGAAGAGGAGATTTACAAAGCCCTTGTCCTTGGGACCAGTGATTATGTTAATAAGAATGGATTTAAGGGTGTCCTTATAGGGCTCAGTGGTGGTATAGATTCATCACTTGTTGCAACTATTGCTGTTGATGCCATTGGAAAGGCAGGGGTTACAGGTGTATTCATGCCATCTCCTTATACATCCCGTGAAAGCAGAGAGGATGTAGAGGCCCTGGTGAAGAATCTTGATATAAAACTGATAGAGTTGAACATAACCGAGATATTTAAGACCTATCTTAATGAATTGAGCTCTGTATTTAAAGGTCTTCCAGAGGATGTAACAGAAGAAAATATTCAGGCAAGGATAAGGGGCAATCTCCTTATGGCACTTTCAAATAAATTTGGCCTTCTTGTCCTCACGACAGGCAACAAGTCTGAAATGAGTGTGGGTTATGCAACCCTTTATGGAGACATGGCTGGTGGCTTTGCTGTTATAAAGGATGTTCCAAAGACTATGGTTTACAGACTTGCGAGATGGAGAAACTCAAGCTCAGCTGTTATACCGGAGCGAGTTTTTACAAAACCTCCATCTGCTGAATTAAGAAAGGACCAGAAGGATACAGATACACTTCCACCTTATGATATCCTTGACCCAGTTCTTAAGGCATACATTGAAGAGGACAGAAGTTTTGAGGAGATTATAAGCTCAGGCTGTGCTGAGGAGTGCGTGGCAAAGATAATAAAGATGGTGGACAGGAGTGAATATAAAAGGAGACAGTCACCTCCGGGAATAAAGATAACACCAAGGGCCCTTGGAAGGGATAGGAGATTTCCCATTACAAATGCCTATGGTAAAAAATAAAATAATTAAACTTATTGTCATTGTATTTATTTTGGCCCCTTTAACCTCAGGATGTGAGGAGGGTAAATTTAAAGAAGATAGTCTAAGAGATGAATTAAGGATTGAAAAGATTCCAGAGATACAGCAGGTAAGACCTGAAAGACCTGTTAGGATTAAGCTCAAAAGGGATGCCCAGGGAAGATATTCCTGGGAACTCAGTGGTGATAATCCCGATGAGATTATAAGGATTGATAAAAGATTGAGAAAGACCTTTGTCCCTGAGGAGTCAGGACAATAATTTTTTACAGTAGGAGGTCAGTATGTCAGTATTTACAGTCCGTGAGGTTATTGAACAGGCAGTCCAGATAGAAAAACTCGGTTATCAGTTCTATACTGAGATGGCCCAGAGATTCAGGGAGGAAGAGGGTCTCAGAAAACTCTTTACCACCCTTGCTGAGAAGGAACTCAGGCATGAGAAGGTCTTTAAGGAGCTTCTTGATATGGTTGGAGACTCAGAGCCTGATGGATGGGATGATATATCTGCCTATATGAGGGCAATGGTTGAATCAGAATTTTTTCTTGGAAAGGAAAAGTCACTTCCTGCTATGACTCATATTAAGACAGTTGATGATGCAGTAAAGTTTGCAATAGGTTTTGAAAAGGAGACACTTCTTTATTTCCACGGTATAAGAGATGCTGTAAAGGAAAAGGAGATTGTTGATGAGATAATAAACGAAGAGAAAAGTCATATCATGTGGCTTACAAGGTTCAGGGATTCATTTCTGAAGAAGTAATGCCGGGTATCCTCTATATAGTTGCTACACCCATAGGAAATTTAGAGGACATAACCCTCAGGGCACTCAGGGTTTTAAAAGAGGTTGACTTTATTGCTGCTGAGGATACAAGGCATTCCTTAAAACTTTTGAATCATTATGGCATAGAAAAGCCCCTTCTCAGTTACTGGAGTGAGAGGGAAAAGGTTCGGTCCGAGGAGATAATTAATCTTCTTAAAGCAGGGAAATCCATTGCACTTATATCTGATGCAGGGACCCCTGGTATATCAGACCCTGGTGCTGTCCTTATAAGAAGGGTAATAGAGGAGGGTATCTCTGTTGTTTCTGTTCCTGGTCCCTCTGCAGTAATATCTGCATTAAGCATATCAGGTCTTCCTGCTGAGGAATTTCTGTTCTGTGGTTTTCTACCTCCAAAGAGAATGGAAAGACAGAGAAAGCTTGAATCTCTGAGATATGAAAGAAGAACCATTGTCTTTTACGAGGCACCTCACCGATTGCTTGAGACTGTAGAAGATATGGTAAAGATATTTGGTAAAGAAAGAAAGGTGGCTATTGTTAAGGAACTGACCAAGATTCATGAACAGGTTATGAGGGGTTCCTTTGAGGAAGTATATTCCAGACTTTGTGAGTCTGTAATAGCCGGTGAATATGTGATTGTTGTTGAAGGAAGTTACGGAAGACCTTCTTCCATGGAAGAGGCCCTTGAGGAAGTGAAGGTTCTGATGAGACAGGGGATGGGCAGAAAGGAGGCAGTGAAGACAGTAGCAGAACTCTACAGTCTTTCAAGTAAGGAGCTTTATGACAGGAGTCTCAAAGAATAGGGATTATCCCTTTGCTGTAGTGGCTGATCGGGATGGCAATATCTATGAGCTGAAGGGTTACTGTGCTGCTGGCATGTCTGGAGGTGATATTGTACCTCTTGAGTCTTCTGAGCTAATTCCAGTTCCAGATTATACAAAGTTTTTCTATATCCCCGGGTCAACCCCTGTTGTTTACAGGCAGGGCAGGCTTATAAGCCTTGAAGGTGCAATGGCGGTTGCTGCCTTTCTACCCCCTGGCTATACAAGAACTATGCTACCAGCCTATGAACAGAAAAAATCCATTGCCCTTCCCCTCTGGTCCTACACAGCTGTTGCCTGGTATAAAGGAAGATTTTATGCCGCTGCCTTAAAGGTAGCATGGCATAAAAAGGCTGATCCAGCACTTCATGACGATGAAAAACTTTTACCCCTTATAAAAAGGACATTAACAGAAGAGAGTAATAACAGACTCATTAAGCATCTTCAAAGATGTGCCACAGAATATCATTGCTTTGCTGCAAAGAATGTATTTTTCCGGAGATGGGAGGCACCTGTCCCTACATCTCCTGTGTGTAATGCCAGATGCATAGGATGCCTTTCCCTTCAGGAAGGTGATTGCTGTGCATCGCAGGAAAGGATAAAATTTGTGCCATCTCCAGAAGAGATAAGGGATGTATGTGTTCCTCATCTTAAGTATGCAGAGGATGCTATAGTGAGTTTCGGTCAGGGTTGTGAAGGAGAGCCTTTGTTGCAGATAGAGACAATTGAGAGGGCAATCAGATTAATAAGAAAGGAGACATCAGAGGGAATCATTAATCTCAATACAAATGGATATTCTCCTGAAAGGATAAAAAGGCTTGCTGATGCCGGACTCCAGAGTATCCGTATAAGCATTAATTCAACCCTTGAAGATAAATACAATGCCTATTATAGACCATGTGGATATACCTTCAAGGATGTAATTGAGTCTATAAGGATATCAAAACGACTCGGCCTTTTTACAAGCATAAATCTACTTGTATTCCCTGGTTATACAGATAGAGAGGAAGAGGTTGAGGGTCTCATAAGATTAATAGAGGAGACAGGTATTGACCTTGTACAGATGAGGAATCTCTCCCTTGATCCCTATCTTTACATGAAACATGTAAAAAGACCCTCTGGCCTTGCTATAGGAATAAGGAATTTAATAGATCTCATGAAAAATAGATTTCCCCATCTCAGGATTGGCTATTTTAATCTTTCAAAAAAGGAGATGGAGATGTCAGAAAATAATATCTGTAAATTGCCGATAGAAAAAGGGCAGGCTGCCTCAAGGCCTTTACAATGCGACAATTTTTATTTATCCTGTAAAAGAAGGTTTTCACCCAAAAGGTGAGCTTAGTAAGGTATAGTAAGCTTATTAATAGCATTACATTAAGGTGTCGCAGGTAAAGCCATTTCGGCAACCTGCCCTTTTTTATTTAAGGTTTGTTGTAGATATTCTATCGGCAATTTCCAGTTCCAGAAAAGATTATGGAAGAAATCCTTAAAAGGATAATTGATATTGCTGTACCAGAGAAGATAATTCTTTTTGGCTCTTACGCCTATGGGATACCAAATTTAGATAGTGATATTGATATTATAGTGGTGAAAAAGGATATTGAATCAAAGATAAGAGAGTATTCAAAAATCAGAAGATCCCTTAGGGGATTAGGATATCCCTTTGATATTATAATTCTCACACCTGAGGAGTTTGAATATTATTCATCGGACTGGATTAATAGCGTTGCAGCAGAGGCGAAAATCGGGGGGTTATTCTTTATGAAAAACAAAAGAGAATATGAAGTCTTATATGAGTTAGGCATTGAAGATTTAAAACTGGAGGTGGAAAATTATAAGCCCTGATACTGTTATAGAGCTCACAGATATCTGGAAAAAATACTCCATAAGGGAGACCTTTCATAGGTCATTGAGAGAGGATATAGTAAATTTATTTAAAGGAAATAATAGTGGCTTAAAAAGTGATGAGTTCTGGGCATTAAAGGGGATAAACTTAACTGTCCAGAGAGGTGAATGCGTCGGACTCTATGGGCCAAATGGGGCAGGAAAATCAACTATCCTGAAGCTCATAGCCTCTGTAACCTATCCAACGAAAGGAAACCTGAAGGTCAGGGGTCGGGTTGCACCATTAATAGAGTTAGGAGCAGGATTTCATATGGACCTTACAGGGAGGGAGAATATATTTATTAATGGAGCAATCCTTGGAATGAGCATAAAGGAGATTAGATCGAAACTGAATGAGATTATAGAGTTTTCAGAACTCGGTCAGTTCATTAACATGCCTGTTAAAAAATATTCGTCAGGGATGTATTTGAGACTGGGTTTCTCAATAGCTGTTCATAGCTTTGCTGATATATTATTGATAGATGAGATACTGGCTGTAGGGGATGAGGATTTTCAGAAGAAGTGTAAATATAGATTGGAGGAATTCAAGAAAGAGGGTAAAACACTTCTTATAGTCTCTCACGACAGATCCCTTATGGAAAGCTTTACGGATAGGATTATTTTCCTGAACAGAGGAGAGATGGTGCAACAACTTTAGTATTTTCTATAACTTACTATGAAGCTTTTTTACTTCCTCAAAGTTCAATATATCCATATACTCCCATTCCCTCCATCCCATCACATATATCCCTTTTTTACTTGCCTGCCGGATTACATCATCAGGGAAGGTGATGCTGCCAAAGATGATGACCAGCCTTTTCCCCTCCTGCTCTGGGAAAAATTCAAAGAAACTTTTTCCCTTTTCTAATATCTCTTTTATATCATCCTGCCTCGGCGTTGCCCTAACCTCGACCATAAAGACCATGTCATTGCAAAGAGCCAAGGCATCAACCTCATAATCCTTACCCTCTCTCCTCCTTAAGATCCTCTGGCCTTCCATGGTCAGCTCACATCCAAAATACTTGCTGAGGGTTGGTCTTAAGGCAGGCGCTATGAGGTCTTCAACGAGCGTGCCCATCTTCTTTGCAAGATTACTCCATTCTCTGTTCCTCTTTTTATGTTCCTCCCTCATCTCATCCTTGAATGCTCGCATCTCATCTTTGAATGCTCTCATCTCATCATGGAGGGCTTTTCTATCCTTTTCTGATTCCTCTCTGAATGCCCTCATCTCATCCTTGAAAGCTTGCATCTCGTTATGGAGTGCCTTTCTATCCTTTTCTGATTCCTCTCTGAACGCCCTCATCTCCTCCTTGAATGCCCTCATCTCATCTTCAAGCCTTCTTAATGCCACATCGGTATGGACAATAAATTGACCAAGGACACTCTCAAGGGTGTCAACCCTTTCCGCCAAGCCAGGCATTCAATCCTCCTTAGAACTGTGCAATAATTAAAGTAATCATAGCAGATTACATCAAACACAGTCAATCAAGCGGAGGAAACGCGCGATCTTGACTCCCAAGGTATGGAAATATTATATTTACCTTAACATTGCACAAATAGGGGATAAGGAAAGATAAAGGAACTGAGAAGCAAAGGAAGAACCATCATAATGATATCCCATAACAGGGAGTTAATGGAGAGTTTGGCAGAAAGGATGTTGTTTATTAGAAAGGGAAAGGCTGAGGATTTATAGTTTTTTATTGAGATCCAAAAAGCAGCATAAATATCTAAAAGAGAATAAACTGTTGTGGTTTTGGTTTTGCATGGCTGAAAGCGAATAGAGACTGCGCTTGGGCATATGGGAGGTTATATAAAACAAGTGTAGTCATTTTGTTAATGTTGGGTGAATGAATTTATTATTTTGAAAGCCTAGTTACAAAGTGTTACACGGAATATTTTCCGTGCAACTTAATAATTTTAAAAGGGGTTGAACAATGCATAAGCATATAGAAGAATTATTAAGTTTGCCATCTTTTTATGATGATATTCCTTTTTTGATATCTATGAAGAATTACTGGCCGATAATATATAAGGTATATACTATTCTATCTGTTAAAAGCATTTGCGAAATAGGTTCTTTCAAGGGAGATACATCTAAGTTTCTAATTCGGGAGTTGGAAGACAATATTGAAAAGTTCTATATTGTAGACCCTAAGATATCAGAGGATTTAAAATTAAACATAGCAAACAATAAAAAGGTTCTGATATTCGAAGAAAAATCTGTGGAATTCCTAAAGAGGGGATATTTGATAGATATGTATCTGATTGATGGTGATCATAATTACACTACTGTTAAAAAAGAACTGGAGCTTATTAGTAATTCAGATTTCAAAATTGTTTGTCTTCACGATGTTTCCTGGTGTTGTGCTGATAGAGATTTCTATTATGATGTCTCTGATATTCCAAAAAATCAAAAATGTTTTACTAATATATACTTGAATATAGATTCAAATGACTTCTCTGATTACGGCTTTTATTTTAATGATATGTATGTTTCAAAAAGCTATGGTAAGGGTATGGGAGTTCTCAATGCGGTATTGGATTTTATTACCGACTATCCGGATTTATATGATTTTTTTAGCATCCCTTCCTTGTTTGGCTTAGGTTTCCTTTGGAATAAACAAATACTGACCCCTGAGCAAATCGATTTATTGGAGAGTTATTTTGAATCATTGAGAGTAATAAAGCCGTTTCTTGCTGTGCTCGAGGCCAATCGATTAAGGCTTATTCAGGAGATCTCTTTGCGGGATAAAATAATAAAAAACATGGAAAGTTCAATAAAAAACATGGAAAGTTCAATATCGTGGAGAATTACCAAACCTTTGCGATGGCTTGGGGAAAGGATCGGCTACAAGGCAAATAAATAATATCTTTTGAGATTATACTGAATTTGCTGATAGAAATATATAAGGAATCGCAGGGTATGTCTCAAAGCCTTGAAGTGCCTGTTCGATTGGTTTTACAGCGGGTTATTAAACCTTACAATATTTCGGGGGTTCGTGGAGGTAAAGCTTGTCTTTACCCCCACGATGTAGGACCTAACGAGCAGGCACCGCAACAGTTTTCACCAAAAGATGTAGGAGGTTATGCTTAGTAATGTTAATTGAAAGTCTACATTAATGTGTCGCAATAAAGGCTTTTTGACACACTTTACCATGTCCATTGGCAATTATAGTTATAAAAGCGTATTGATTTTGCTGAGTTAATGAGAGGGGAACAACTATATATGATATGTGATATTAAAAAATTGAAAAAGCTTTCTTTTAATAGGAAAATCAAGGTAGTCTCATTTGATATTTTTGATACTTTACTCATCAGGAAAATTGACCCCCCTGAGGAGATAAAAAAAGTTATTTCTTCTTTAATATCTGAAATTCTTCCTATATCGCCTAATGAATATATTTTGATGAGAACCGTGGCAGAACAGCAACTTCGTAACCATGCCCGTAGTACTGGTTTTGATCCTGAGTGTTCTATTGAAGAAATTATTGAATATATATTAAAAAAAAATAGATTGGATTCCTGTTTAAAAGACAGACTTATTTCAGTTGAGCTTCAGGTAGAAAAATCTCATATTGCACCGATGCCAGGAATAAAATCAATTCTCACAAAATTAAAGAATAGATACAAGCTCATTGCTGCGTCGGATACATATCTCTCTTGCTGGATGATTAATGTATTGCTTCAAGAGGTAGGACTTGCCGATTTACTCGATGCTATTTATTGCTCCTGCGATTATAAACTTAACAAGGGGAGCGGAAGACTTTTTAAAAAAATTGCCGAATCTGAAAGGATAAATATCTCTGAACTTCTTCATATCGGAGACAATTTCATGAGTGATTACTTTGTGCCTCGGCGTATTGGATGTAATGCAATATTATTGTATGAAAAATGGAACATTGAGCGAAGAGGAAGTCTGAGATTATTGATGAAAATGGAAAAAAAATCTGTTTTCTGGAAAGGGTATTCATTCGTACATCCTCTTCTCTCTATAGAAAGGCCTGATTTTAACGATAAATCAGAGAGTTATTTATGGGGGAAAATAGTTGTTGGACCGCTACTTACGAATTTCTTACATATACTTACTTCCAAAATCAAGGATCAAGAATTTGAAAGGATTTTTTTTATTGCTAGGGATGGCTTTATTTTGAAAAAATTATATATATTGTTTTCGAAAGAACTGTATGGAGGGAGGTTGCCACAACCCGAGTATATGTTTATCAGTCGATATACTAGTTTTATTGCTTCTATTAAGCAGCTAGGAGAACGTGAGATTGCTTATGCGACATGGGGCAGCAACATGAAAGTGATAGACGCCTTACGCAGATTGGGAGTTCAAGATATTGAACCAATAAAAAGTATTTTGGAAAAGCACGATGTTGACGCTGAATATGTACCACAACACAAAGAGCTTTGTGAATTGCTATATATATTATTGAGTGAATATGACCTTGTAGAACATATTAAGAATTTTTCGCAATATATGAGGGAACTTTTAAGAGAATATTTAAAACAAATAAAATTTTTTGGCTACAATAAAAAAATTGCTTTAGTTGATATTGGGTGGACAGGAACTATTCAAGATTGTCTTGAGTACACATTCCAAGAGATATCTGAAATGCCTCTCGTAATTGGGTATTATCTCGGACTTAATCCACCTATGTGGGTGTGGGGCTCAACTGAGCAAAAGCAGGGTTTGATTTACGATTACAGGCAATTTTATCCTGAAGAAATGTCGATACCACTTTTTAGAGAGGCTCTTGAATTTTCTTGTAGAGCATTTCATGGGACTACTGTAGGATATAAAAAACTTTCTTATAATCGTATAGTTCCTATATTAAAAGGCAATTCAGAAGATAGGATAAAAGAAAAAATGATAAATAAAGAGATAGCAGCAGTACAAAAAGGCATTTTGGATTTTGCCAATGAATATTTGAAAATGGTTAAGATTAAAAGAGTTGACCCCTACGAACTGAAGCCATATGTAACGAAAATGTACGAAACATGTATAAGTTTCCCATCTAAAACATACATTAATGCTGTGTCTCGAATTATCAATACTGATGACTTTGGTACCAGTGTCACAAGATCAATAGTTCGAACTTTTCAATTAAAAGAGATGCTATCTCCTGATAAATTTATAATGTCCCTTATTGATACCCCATGGCGGGAAGCATCGTTGTTAAACTCTGGTATGGCATTTATTAATTACATTTATAACTTGGCGAAGAGATGGGAGTATTGGAAAAGAAGGTCTACTTATAATGAATGAATAATATGCATTTCAGAATTAGTATAGAACTACTGTATACGCTGTTAGACAATCTAATAATGCGGTTAGCAAGGCCATCAGGTTTAAAGTGGTATAAAAAATATGCAAGCTCCATGCGACCCGGAATTTCAAATATTTTATCCTTTAAAATATCCAATTATGTGTATAAATTTTTTATAATTCTGCGAAAATACATCTTGCTTCTATTAAGCGTTTTTCCACCCTCACTAAGTTTAAAAATAATTTATTTGCTTATAAAGATAAAGGCTCGCTGTATTAGTTTATTTTATAAAACTCTTTGAAGAACTAATGCTTATTAAAGAAGATAAGTTTAAAAAGTAAGTACTAAAGGCAAAGAACATGTTTTTTATCATAAGGGTTATGTAACCCGACAGGACAGAAACTTTAGATATGGGCATAAAAGTGGTCTCGTCTTGTTTACAGGTCTTGCAGCATCAGGCAAATCTACAATAGCCCATAACCTCGAAAAGATGCTTTTTGAAGAAGGTGTGAATGTCTATGTCCTTGATGGAGACAATATTAGACATGGTCTTAATGCAGATTTAGGTTTTTCTATCAATGATAGACGGGAAAATCTCAGAAGAGTGGCCGAGGTATCAAAACTCCTCATTGATGCGGGCATGATCGTACTTGCTTCTTTTGTTGCACCTTTCAAAAGAGATAGAGAATATATACAATCTAAATTTGATAGGGAGGATTTTGTAGAGGTATATGTGAGATGTCCTGTTGAGATTTGTGAGGAAAGAGACCCCAAAGGGCTGTATAAGAAAGCACGTATGGGCATAATTAATAACTACACTGGAATAAACGCACCTTACGAAGAACCAGAGAATCCACATATATTAATCCATACAGATAGACTTTCTATAAGTGACTCAGTCAACATAATTCACAAATATCTATTTGACAAAGGATGGTTATGCACTTCCACTTCCTTGTAGTAGGTTCGGGTTTTAGTGGTGCTGTAATAGCAGAAAGGCTTGCCTCACAGCTTGGCAAGAGGGTCTTAGTGGTTGAAAAAAGAGACCACATTGGTGGCAATGCCTATGACTGCTATGATGAGCATGGAATTTTGATCCATAAATATGGTCCACATATATTTCACACCAACTATGACGATGTCTGGCAATATCTAAGCCAGTTTACCACATGGAATGGATATGTTCATAGGGTCCTTGCATATGTGGATGGTAAAAAGGTGCCGATACCTATTAATCTAACAACAGTTAATATGGTTTTAAACAAAGATTTTAATGAAGAGGAGGTTAAGGAATATCTTGAATCTATCAGGCTTAAACTACCACAGATAAGAAATGCGAGGGATGTGGTAGTCTCTTAGCCTAATTACCTTCGGTTTAAAGTGTGTCACCTTCATGATAAGGAAACAATTATCTTGGAAGAGATTATTTGAAAAACTCGAAAATTTGACAGAAGAAGTTGCTAAGATATAATATAAAAATGAAGATGAGTGAGTGCTTTAGCCCTTTAACTAAAAAAGGACAAGCTTCAAAGATGTCCTTCTTACATCAACAAAAGGAGGGTGTTGCCATCCATTGGGTTTATTTAAAAAAAGAACTTGTTAGGGATATCATATCTACAACTGCATGGAGCACAGTAAGTAAAGGTATTGGCTTCTTAGTGCCCTTCTTTATTGCTGCATGGTTCGGTGTAACAAGTGAAACTGATGCATTTTTCTTTGCCTATTCTTTAATCCTCCTTTTAGTTACTATATTTTCACCCACTTTTGAAAGCATTATTGTCCCTTTTATTGCAGAGTTTAAGGCTAAAGGAGAGGATGTAGAAAAATTTATTGCAAGGCTTTTCGGAATAAGCGGTATAGGGCTTGGAGTAATAACCCTCTTTTTCTTTGCAATTATCTATCCTATACTCCCTATTGTTACAAAATTCTCAAGAGAGGAGTTAAATCTTGTTTTTGTGATTCTTTTAGAATCTTCTCCATTAATCATATTAATTGTCTGGACAAGCATCATGGCTGGAACTTTAAATGCCTATAAATTATTTAGCATCCCTGCCCTTTCACCCGCTTTTAGGGCTATAATAACCCTTACATTTATCTTCTCTTTCAAAGATAAGATAGGTATTCATTCAATAGCCTTGGGTTATGTAATGGGCGAGATATTCAGGCTCTTTGTTTTGTCTGTCTTGATGAAAAGATATGGTATTTTCCGTTTCAGGCTATCTATTAGTCTTGATCCTAAATTGATTGATTTTTTGAAGACTTTATCTTATCAGATAATGGGGATGACAGTTCTTGTATTTACCCCTGTTATAAATAAAACTATGGCTTCACACCTTGGTTCAGGGAATGTATCACTCTTAGAATATTCTGAAAGGCTTTACATGATACCTGTCACATTTTTAATCAGTGGTTTTGTAGCTTTTCTTTCCCACTGGTCTGAAGGTTATTATATAACAAACGATAAAACAAAGATTAAGGAAGATGTAAAAAAGGCACTTATACCAGTAGGAATTCTTGCATTTACTATTACCGTTCTTCTTTATTTATTAAGGGATTTTGTTGTAAATATAGTGTATGGCTATGGTAAATTTCCTAAAGAACAGCTTATTTATGTAAAGGATATATTAGGCTTTTATCTGATTGGCTTGACCCCTTATTTTTTAGGTCAGGTCTATGTGAGGGCATTTTGGGTTCAAAAGAATACAAGTATCCTTTTCTTTACTGCATTATTTATGATTGCAGGGACAGTGGCATTTAATATATTATTTATAAGATTTATGGGAGTTTCTGGAATTGCCATGGGAAATTCTATGGTTTCATTTTTATCCCTTGGGGTTTTGAGTCTTAATTTTTATAGGAGGCTTAAATGAAAGGATATCGTGAAAGGTGCTTTGAGGCATATAATCTGCATTTTGAACAATTCCATTCTTTTTCCAGAGAAGAATTCAACCTGTACCATAAAGTAGCAAAGAAAAGGTTCAAGCCATTTATTCCAACCTCAAAGGATTCAAAGATCCTTGATGTGGCATGTGGTGCTGGTCACTTTCTTTATTTTTTAATAAAGGAAGGCTATAGAAATGTTTATGGTATAGACATCTCTGAAAAGCAACTTGAGATTGCAAGAAATATGGGTATAACAAGTGTAGAAAGGGCGGACCTTTTTGAGTATCTTCCCAACCATCCACAAGAATATGATCTGATTGTTGCCAATGATATTATTGAGCATCTGAAAAAGGAGGAGATATTTAATTTCCTTGATCTCATTTGGAAGGCATTAAAGCCAGAAGGAAAGGCTATAATCTCAACCTGTAATGCCTCTTCTCTGTTTGGAGCCCGTTCAAGATATATAGACATTACTCATGAGGTCTCTTTTACACCAGAAAGCCTTTATGAGGTTTTAATGGTGACAGGATTTAATGACATAAAGATTTATGGGGAAGAACCTGTGATTCACGATTTGAGGAGTTTTATAAGGGCATTATTATGGAGGTTTACTACCAAGATTCTTAAAATATATGTTTCAATAGAAACAGGAACAGGAAGGGGCATGTGGAAAAGAACCGACTTTTTTGAACCAAGGATATTTGCGGTAGCAAAGAAGACCTCAAATGGGAAATGATATGCGGAGAGAATGTGGGTTTATATGAAGGGCATGGCTCACAACTCTTACAGGATAAATAAAAATTGTCGCATTGTAAAGGCATTGAGGCAGCCTGCCCTTTTTGTATCGGCAATTTACAGTAATGGTAAAATTTATAGGTAACTATGTGTGGAATTTTAGGAATCATAGACTATAACGGAATTGATGAAGCGCTTTTGAAAGAAATGAGGGATACTATGTCTCATCGTGGACCTGATACCTCAGGGCTTTGGATAAATCCGAATAAGACGGTAGGTCTTGCCCACAGGAGGCTTTCCATCTTAGACCTTTCAGAGGCAGGTGGACAACCTATGTCAGATGACGAAAGAAGGGTATGGATTACTTATAATGGCGAGATATACAATTTCAAGGAGATCAGGAAAGAACTTGAAAAAAAAGGTTATACCTTTAAAAGCAACACCGATACAGAGGTCATTATAAATGCCTACAAGGAATGGGCAATAGATTGTCTTCAAAGGTTCAATGGAATGTTTGCCTTTGGGATATACGATGACAAGGAAAAAATCCTATTTTTGGCAAGGGATCGAGTTGGAAAGAAACCGCTCTATTATTCGCAGCATAATGGGAGATTTGTTTTTGCATCAGAGATCAAAGCCATTCTTAAGGATAAAAGTCTTCCCCGGGAAATAGACCTACGGGCACTGAACTTTTACCTCACCTTTGGCTATATTCCTGGTGAACTTTGTATATTCAAGTGGATAAAGAAACTACCACCCAGTCATGCAATGATTTACTATCTGAACACCTGCCAAAAGAATATCTGGAGTTATTGGGATGCTCCTCAACCCATGATAGAGAGGGTTTCATCAGAAGATGAACTTCTGGAGGAGTTGGAAATGCTTCTTAAAGATGCTGTTCGCCTTAGAATGATAAGCGATGTACCACTTGGAGCATTTTTAAGCGGCGGTGTTGATTCAAGTCTTGTGGTTGCTATGATGAACAGTGTTTCGAATACTCCCGTAAAGACATTCAGCATTGGCTTTGAGGAAGATAAATATAACGAGCTACCCTATGCCAGAATTGTAGCCAATTACTTCAATACCATTCATCATGAGATTATAGTAAAACCTGATGCCTTCTCAATCCTTCCAGAATTGGTCAGACAGTTTGATGAGCCTTTTGCAGATTCCTCTATGATCCCGACTTACTATGTCTCAAAGGCTACAAGGGAATATGTAACAGTAGCCCTTTCTGGAGATGGAGGAGATGAGCTATTTGGCGGATACAGTAGTTATCTCGGTACACTGGGAAATTATTATCTTGCCAAATTTATTCCATCTTTTTTAAGGAAAGAAATTGCCAAAATCGCTGAGTTAGCTCCTGAGAAGGTCAAGGGTAAACGCCAGCTACTCAGACTTCGATATAATCCATATGATGCATTTATAGACAGAATTTCACATAGGTATTTTAAAGAACGCTACAGAAAGTCTCTGCTTAGTGGAGATATTATTGCTTCATTAGATAATAGCTTCTTAGAACCTGAGAACTTTATGCGGAGATATCTTTCTCATGGAGGATATGACTTTATCAATCATCTGACATATACGGATTTTAAGACCTATCTACCGGATGATATCCTTGTAAAGGTCGACAGAGCAAGCATGCTTGTATCTCTTGAGGTGAGGGCACCTTTTCTTGACTATCGGATAGTTGAGTTTTCTTTTAAAAATATTCTAGGCAATCTTAAGATAAAAGGGCTTACTACAAAGTATCTTCTAAAAAAGCTCGCACAACGAATACTGCCTAAAGAACTCAAGATAAACAGGAAATGGGGTTTCGCAATACCAATTTCTGAATGGTTCAGAGGCCCGCTTTTCGCCCATATAAAAGAGATTCTTATGGAGGACAAAGATAGGCTTTTTCAGAAAAATTCTATCCAAAGGCTATTAGAGGAGCATCTGTCTGGGGTTGAGCATGGAGGAAGGCTTTTTGTACTGCTGGTTTTTGCTTTATGGAAGGAAAATATTTATAATAGATAATTATGGAAGAGATTTCAGAAGTTAAGAAGATATTATTTGTCATTCCTTCTTTTGGAGGAGGGGGAGCTGAGAGGGTCTGCCTTAACCTTTTAAAAGGCCTTAATCGTGAGAGATTCAAGCCAGAGGTAGTTGTTTTCTATGAGGAGAACGCTTACGAATATGATATACCGAAGGATCTGAGAATAAGGTGCCTTTTTAAAAGAAAGGCCCTGGATTTTTTTCGTCTTGTATATCTCCTTTCAAAGATAATTCGAAAAGAAAAGCCCCAGCTGATTGTCTCTTTTTTAACCTATACTAATTACCTTACGATAATTGCGAGAATGATAGCCCGAACAGATGTGCCGATTATTGTGAGTGAGCACACCCATCTAAGTAGGGATTTATCCTTTCAGAGGTTTAAATTTATTAAGAAAAAATTAGTCCGTTATCTTTATCCCAAGGCTGAATGTATTATTACGGTCTCAAAGGGTGTCAAGGAAGACTTGCATACTAACTTTGGAATACCTGAGGATAGATGTATTGTGATATATAATCCATTGGATATAGATTTAATTAGAGAAAAGATACATGATGAAGTAGACCACCCTTGGTTTAAAGAAGATGTCCCCATAATAATAGCCTGTGGAAGACTTACTCTTGAAAAAAATTATCCATTACTTTTAAAAGGCATTAAAAAGGTATTAAAAAGGATTAATGTCAGACTTATAATTATTGGTGAGGGTGAAAAACGGCTAAGTCTTGAGTCGCTTACAACTTCCCTTGGTATTGAAAAGAATGTGGCTTTTTTAGGTTTCAAGCAAAATCCCTTTAAATATATAGCAAGGGCCAATCTATTTGTCCTTTCCTCTTTGTATGAGGCTTTCGGCAATGTGGTCTTAGAGGCGATGGCTTGTGGTGTGCCTGTTATTTCAACCCGTTGTCCCTCAGGACCTGATGAAATTATTACTGATGGAGTAAATGGATTGTTGGTACCTGTGGGAGATGAAGATGCACTGGCAGAGGCAATTTTAAGGTTGCTCGGTGATAAAGAATTAAGACAAAGGCTTGCTAAGGCAGGCAAAAAAAGGGCGGAAGACTTTAGGATAGAAAAAATTATAGCAGAGTATGAAAGGGTCTTTGAGGAGGTAATCAGGTGTTCAGTAAATTAACCAAAGGGTGGTTTACTGGTTTACTCTTATTTTTACCATTCCAGCTTAGAATTGCTGACAGTGTTGAGCCATGGAGCAAGCCGGTCTCAGCTTTTATCCAATATCTTGATGAGATTACCATAGTCGTTTTTCTTCTCCTTGCAATAATTGAATTTTATAGAAGAAGAATGGTCTTCGAGCGGTTATATCTTATTTTATCTTTACCTATCATCGCCTTAAGTATTTCTGGCCTTATTTCTGGCATGATAAATGGAAATCCATTTTTGATAACCTCTTTGGGTATATTCGATTATATAAAGAATTTCCTTGTAATATTTATTTTTGCTATATTTTTTAAAGAAGCAGATTCATTTAAAACAATATTCCACCCCCTGCTTGTATTAGCGGTTTTTCTCGGTATAGTAGCCTTTGTGCAGGAATTATGGGCATTGTTATCTGTATATGCCTTTGGGAATGATATCCATTATGCAGAAAATTACTTTTTAAGGAATCTTCCTCCAGAAATAATAGAAGCGAATGCTAAAGATTTCTGGAGATTAGGAATATACAGGGCACCATCCTTTTTTCATCACCCTAATGGTCTTGGGCTCTATAACTTGTTAATCCTTACTATTTATCTCTTCACAGTAAAGAAGGTAAATCCTTTTATATTTCTTTCTCTCTTCACAGGGGTTTTCGTAAGTGTTTCAAGGATGATTTATCTATCTTTTATATTTTTAGCAGGATCACAGATATTAAAGGCCAGAAGGTGGCTAATAATTCCTACTATTCCTATAATGGTCTTAACTTTTTTAATGAGCTTTATGCCGGATTTTAGTATAACAGATTGGTTAAAGAAAGAAGAGGTAAAGAAAGAAGAGGTAAAGAAAGAAGAGGTAAAGAAAGAAGAGGTAAAGAAAGAAGATTGGGTTTTCAGGGTATATGCCAGAGGCAAGGCAATGGAGGTATGGAAGGACCATCCTTTATTAGGGGCAGGCCCTGGAATGTTTGGTGGAGTGGTCTCCATTGTTTTTCATTCGCCTCTTTATGAAAAATATAATTTTTCACAAAAATGGTTTGAATTTATGAAACCATTTAGAAGCCTCGATCAGTTTTGGCCTCAGGCACTTGCTGAAATAGGAGTTGTCGGGACTCTGGCATTTGCTGGATTGATTTTAGCTGTAATCTTAATCCTTTATAACTTAGCCCAAAAATGGAAGGGAGGAGAAATTGGAGATTTATCTACAGGGCTTGCTATATCAACAGTATTCCTCTTCATTTATTCCTTAGGAAGTGGATTGAATCAAACTGCCTTTTTATTTACCTATTCTGCTATAGTGGGGATGGTGTTAGGCTATGAAAATTATTCTGATAAATAAATTTCTCTATCCCAAAGGTGGCGACGCAATAAGCACGCTTGAGACAGGAAGACTCCTTTCCGATAAAGGTCATGAGGTTTATTATTGGGGAATGGAACACCCTGAAAATCCTGATTATCCTTATAAGGCCTATTTTGTCTCCTATGTGGACTACAATAAACCCTCTGGGGTGTTCAAAGAGCTCAAATCTGCCTTAAACATACTTTATTCCTTTGAGGCAAAGAGGAAGATAGATACCTTCATTAAAATGATAAAACCTGACATAGTGCATCTGAATAATTTTGCACATCAAATCTCTCCTTCGATCTTATATGTTTTTACAAAATACAAGATACCCACTGTAATGACAATGCGTGATTACAAATTGGTCTGCCCCTCTTATTCTATGCTTTTAAAAGGAAGACCCTGTGAGAGATGCAAGAATGGAAGGTATTATTTTTGTTTCCTTAAAAGATGCACAAAGGGATCTTTTGTGAAAAGCCTTTTAAACACGATTGAGATGTATTTGCATCATGATATACTTCATATATATAATAAGATTGATATATTTATATCTCCAAGCAGGTTCTTAATGGAAAAGGTAAAAGAGATGGGATTTAAAGGTAAGATAATCTATCTTCCAAACTTTGTTGATGTTAAAAACCTTCAACCTTCCTATAATTATGAAGAGGAAAGTATTGTTTATTTTGGAAGGCTTTCTTATGAAAAAGGGCTTGAAACCTTAATAGAGGCAGTTAAGGGACTCCCTATAAGGCTCAAAATTATAGGTGAAGGTCCTTTAAAAGGATATCTAATATCAAAGGTAAAAAATGAGCGGATTAATAACATAGACTTTCTGGGATATAAGAAGGGCAATGAGTTAGAGAAAGAGATAAAGAAATCAATGTTTGTTGTATTACCATCTGAGTGGTATGAAAATAATCCACGGACAGTAATCGAATCCTTTGCCCTTGGTAAGCCAGTTATAGGTGCCAGGATTGGCGGTATTCCAGAATTAGTAATAGATAATGAAACTGGATTAACTTTTAGACCTCAAAGTATAGAAGATTTAAGGGAAAAGCTGTTAAGGCTTGTAAATGACAAATCAGGGATAGTAGAAATGGGTCGAAAGGCAAGAAAATATATAGAGGAGAGATTCAACCCTGAGCGACACTACGAAGAATTAATGACAATCTATAAAAAGGCAATAGAAAGGCGTCTATAAATGCTTAGGGATCTTATTAACAAGATTCGCTACAGATCAAGGCTGGTGAAATTTCATCAGTTTATGGGCCTTCTAAAGCCTACCTCTGCCAGCAAATTGCTTGAGGTAGGCGTGGCAAGCAAAGAGTATTCACCGTTTGATAACTTTTTAATAAAAAATTACCCATTTCGAGAAAATATAACAGCCTTGGGTATTGGAGACCTTTCAGAGTTTACAAAAAATTATCCTGATCTTAAGACTGTCATCTATGATGGCAAAATCTTTCCCTTTGCTGATAAATCTTTTGATATAGCCCATGCCAATGCGGTCATCGAGCATGTTGGTCCTATAGAGGCACAGGAACTTTTTTTGAGAGAGATTGTCAGGGTATCAAAGCGTGGAATGGTAACAACACCATGTAAATATTTTCCTATAGAAATCCATACAAGAGTACCTTTCTTGCACTATTTCGGCAAGAGGATTTTTGACAGGTTTCTTAAAATGATAGGTAAAGAATGGGCTACTGGCGATTATATGTATCTTTTGGGTCGGAAAGAACTGGAAATGCTTGCAAAAAAAATAGGCCTTGAGAATTATATAATTATAAAAAACAGGTTTCTTGGGCTAACTGCTACATATTCGCTTATTTGGTATGAAAAAGTATGAAGAAATAGGAGGATAAAATTGGAAGCTTCAGTAATAACTACATATCGCTGTAATGCTAAATGTTACATGTGTAATAGCTGGAGGTATCCAACAAAGAAAGAGGAAGAATTCAAGCACGAAATTTTAAATAAACTACCAAAACTCTCCTTTTGCAACATAACTGGTGGTGAGCCCTTTTTGAGGGAAGATATTGAAGAAATTATTGGAATCCTAAGGAAAAAGGCAAGAAGAATAGTAATCAGCACAAATGGTTTCTTTACAGAAAAGATACTTCATGTTGCAAGGAGATATAAGGATATCGGGATTAGGATAAGCATTGAAGGATTGCCAAAGGCCAATGATGATTTGCGAGGCATAAAAAATGGCTTTGACCACGGATTAAGAACCTTGCTGGAACTACACAGAATGGGCATAAAAGACATTGGTTTTGGAATAACTGTGTCTGATAGGAATGCAAAGGATATGATTGAACTATACCAATTAGCAAAAGCAATGAATGTAGAGTTTGCAACAGCTGTAGTTCATAATTCATATTATTTTCACAAGTTTGACAATGAAATCACAAGAAAGGAAGAGGTTATTAATTGTTTTGTTGAGCTCGTCCATGAACTGTTTAAGACAAAAAAAATTAAAAATTGGTATCGGGCATATTTTAACTATGGGTTAATGCGAAGGGTCAAAGGTTTACCACGTTTACTTCCTTGCGAAGCAGGAGTTGAGAACTTTTTTGTCACCCCTTTTGGAGAAGTGGTCCCATGTAACGGCTCAGATGAGCCATGGGTTATGGGGAATTTAAACTACCAATCTTGGGATGAAATCTGGAATAGCAAGAGAGCAAAAGAAGTGAGAGAAAAAGTAAGAAGTTGTCCCAAAAATTGCTGGATGATAGGAACAGCAGCCCCTGTAATGAAAAAGTATATTTTAAAACCTACTTTTTGGGTTATAAGGTATAAATTTCTAAAGAAAAAACTCTGTTTTTAAAAATGCCCAAAATAGTGGTTGTAGGAGGTCGTGGTTTTCCCGGAGTTCAAGGAGGTGTTGAGAAACACTGTGAAGAGCTTTATCCAAGACTCGCTAAACTTGGTTGTGAAGTTTTAGTTATCACGAGAGCTCCCTATATTTCTAAGGAGCGTCGGTTAAAAGAGTGGCGGGGAGTTAAATTTTATCATCTATGGTGTCCTTCTAAAAAATCGCTTGAGGCTATAACACATACCTTTTTGGGTATTTTGAAGGCTAAAACATTATCTCCAGATATCTTACATATCCATGCTATAGGACCAAGCCTCCTTACTCCCTTTGCAAAACTTCTTGGTTTGAAAGTGGTTATGACCCATCATGGACCTGACTATAAAAGAGCTAAATGGGGAAAGATAGCAAAATTTTTTTTAAAATTAGGAGAAAGACTTGCAATGCGTTTTAGTGATAGAATTATTGTTATATCCAAGGAAATACAACAAGAAATTAAGAAAAAATATAATAGAGACTCCATTTTTATCCCCAATGGAGTGCCAAGCCCTTTATGGATGCCTCCTGGTGAAGAATTGAATAAATGGGGATTGCAACCGAAGAAATATGTTTTTACTGCTTGCCGGTTTGTCCCTGAAAAAGGTCTGCATGATTTAATTGAAGCTTATCGAAAAATAAATAACCCCCTTTTTAAATTAGTCATTGTAGGTGATGCTGACCATGAAACTGATTATACTCGTCAGTTAAAAAAGGCTGCAAAGGTAACTCCAGGGGTGATTCTTACTGGTGTATTAACAGGAGCAAGGCTTGCAGAGATATTTTCTAACGCCGGTTTGTTTGTTCTGCCCTCTTATTACGAAGGGCTTCCTATTGCCCTGCTGGAGGCATTAAGCTATGAGTTGCCGGTGCTGGTAAGCGATATACCACAAAATAGAGAGATTCCTATTCCCGAAGAACGATTTTTTAAACCTGGCAATATTGATGAGTTAAGTGTAAAAATGATAGAGTTATTCACCAGAGGTATAGACGAAAAAGAAAAGAGATATATAAGAAGTATTCTACAGGAGAACTATAATTGGGATAATATTGCTAAACAAACCTTTGAAGTTTACATTTCTTTAAAATCTCAGTGTGTTTAATGAATTAAAAAGATCGGGGTTTGAGTGGTTGTAGATCATGAACCGACACCGGTGATATGCGCCCAAAAGTGAGACAGGAGTTATGAGAGACTTTTTGCTTCGCTGCTCCTAATTTTGAGTCATCAGTTATGTCAATTCCCGCAGTATTCATTCCATACCTCCAGACCGAAATTCAGGCCCATAGTCATATCTCGATATCCTTGGCATAAAGGCTGCAGAGATTGTCAAAATAACAGGTAACGGCCTTTCCGAGAAGGGAGAATGTCCTAAAAATTCTGCAGAACTGGCTTCTAAATATTACTAAACTTTGCATTTAGTAATACTATATGCTATTATATTTGCATATGGTAAAAAGGCATTTCTGGCTTAAAAAGGTAGAGGAGGCATGGAAGAGGAGGTCTGTTATATGGCTATCAGGTGTGAGGAGAGTAGGAAAGACCTTTCTATGTAAGAGCATTCCTGATATTGAATATTTTGATTGTGAATTGCCCTCTGTCAGAAGGGCGATGGATGAACCTGAATCGTTTCTCAGAGATTTAAGAGGCAGGAAGGTTGTTTTTGATGAGATTCACAGGCTTCAGAATCCATCTGAGTTTTTGAAGATTGCCGCAGACCACTATCCTGATATAAGGATTATTGCTACAGGTTCATCAACCCTTGGAGCCTCAAAGAGGTTCAGAGATACCTTACTCGGAAGGAAGGTTGAGCTCTGGCTTACGCCTATTACCCTCGAGGATATGAGAGATTTTAGAAATACTGATATGAGACATAGATTTTTAGCTGGTGGCCTGCCTCCGTTTTTTATATCAGGAGAATTAAGTGAGAGAGATTTTCAGGAGTGGCTTGATGCCTTCTGGGCAAAGGATATAATGGAACTCTTCAGACTTGAGAGAAGGTATTCTTTTTTAAGATTCACAGAACTGATATTCAGCCAGAGTGGTGGTATCTTTGAGGCAACAAGATTCAGCAGACCCTGTGAGGTGAGTAGAACAACTATTATCAATTATCTTTCTGTGCTTGAGTCAACTTATCTTGCCCATGTGATAAGACCTTTCAGCACTTATAGACCAACTGAGATTATCTCTGCACCAAAGGTCTATGCCTTTGACACAGGTTTTATCTCTCATTACAGGGGATGGCATGAAATAAGGACAGAAGATCGTGGCTATTTATGGGAACATTTTGTCCTTAATGAGCTTTTTGCTCATCTGCAAAAGAGGGATATTCGCTACTGGAGAGATAAACAGGGACATGAGATTGATTTTATTGTGCTTAAGGGAGGTAAGCCTGTTGTAATAGAATGCAAGTGGAATGCTGAGGAGTTTGAGATAAGAAACCTGAGGGCCTTTAGAAGAGTCTATCCTGAAGGAGATAATCTGGTGGTAGCTGAGAATATCAGAAGACCTTATTCAAAGGATTATGAAGGGATAAAGGTGAGATTTATATCTCTGGAGGACATGATTAGATTTTTGTTGGATTAAATTATTACGAAGAAAAAGTTAAGCAGGCTTTAATAAGCACCCTCTTTTTTAATAACTACCTTTATTGTCTTAAGGAGTATCACTATATCAAGCCAGAGGCTCCAGTTCCTCACATACCAGCAATCAAGGGCCACACGTTCTTCATATGTGGTGTTGCTCCTTCCGCTCACCTGCCAGAGGCCTGTAATACCTGGCAAAACACTATAGCAGATCTCCATCCTTTCACCAATTTTCTCAACTTCATGAGGTAGATAAGGCCTTGGTCCTACAAGGCTCATCTCTCCCTTAAGGATATTAAATATCTGAGGGAGTTCGTCAAGGGAGGTCTTTCTAAGAAATTTACCGACAGGGGTAACGCGAGGGTCGTTTTTGAGTTTCCATGTCCTTTCCCATTCCTCTCTAACTTGAGGGTTACTGTCAAGGATTTCTTTTAATCTCTCTTCAGCATCCCTGTACATAGTCCTGAATTTATAACATTTAAATACCCTGCAATTTTTCCCGATCCTTTCCTGTGAAAATATAACAGGACCTTGTGATGTAATTTTAATGAGAATTGAAAAAAGAAGCAGTAAGGGCATTATAAAAGGCAAAAGCAGGAATGAAATTGAATAGTCAAAACATCTCTTCAGGAAATAATTTAAAGGTCTTGCAAGACTGTTTTTTATCTCAAAGGCAAAGATGTCCTCTTTAAAAAAATATCTTGGCTCTATACCTGTAACAGGTATTTCTTTTATAGCCGGGACATAAAATACTGTATCCAGCCCGTGATGGCTTCTACTGATAATCTCTGATATCTCCCTACCTTGCCTTTCAGGAATGGTTATTGCGATAGCATTCACATCAGAGTTATTAATGTATCTGTCAAGAGAGTCCATAAACCTGTATATCTTTATACCTTCAATCTCATCTATGTTTACAGAGTCATCAAGAAAACCAGCAATCTCGTAGCCGAGATTTGGCTCCTTTTTTATTGCCCTGAGGAATCTTATGCCATTTTCACCTGCTCCTATTATGAGAACTTTTACCTTACCTATGCCAATTTTATACAGGAATTTTTTTATCTCAGGCCTGACAGCTGGTAAAAAAATCGCAGCGAGGAGGAACCATGTAAAAATTACAAGCCTTGAATAGGCCTCTGATTGTTTTGTCGCAAAGAGTATTAATAAAACAACAATTATGCTTATAAGATTTGCCTTCCAGAGCATCTTCACCTCATCCCAAAAGGTGAATCTCTTTGTATAGGCACCTTCATAGAATAATACAATAAGATAAATTGGTATGAGCCAGAGATATTTTTTCAGGGGATGGACAAAGACTGGAAGGTCAGAAAAGAAAAAAGGAAACAGTTCTACTCTAATCTTGAAGGATAGATATAATAGAAAAATTAAAATTAATACATCAAGGACAGGCAGTAATATTATTGCCACATTCTTTTTAAGAAATTTCATTATTCAATAACCAGACCCTTCTCCTTTATTGTTTTCTTGTAAAAATAACATTATTAATTTATACTATTTCATGCCCAAAAAGCAACCTTTCTTCATAAAGAAAACATGAGACAAGACTTTTTATCTTTTGATAAAGATAAATTAGCTGTCCTATGCCTTTTTATTCTTGGTGCCCTTTCGCTCCCGCTTTCAAAATCCCTGAATACAATAATATTTTCTCTTTTATTGATTTCTCTTTTAATTAAAAGAGAGGGAATATTTTCAATACATTATACAATAAAAGAACCGCTTTTAATAGCATTTATTCTCTACCTTAGTATAAAGATTATAGGGCTATTTTATACCCAAGACTTAGAAGAAGGTTTAAGAAGGGTTAAAGGATATCTGAATCTGCCTTTTGTTTATTTTGTAACTTTATCAACTATTCACTACCTGCAGGAGAAAAAAAATATAATCTATGGGTTGATGGCTTATATATGTGGTGTGGCTCTTTTAGATATAGCAGGACTCATTTCCTCTAAATTTCAGTTTTATGGCCCTTTCAGCAGTCTTGGTATGCATCATATATGGTTTGGAAATCTTAATGCCCTTGCCTTTTATGGGTTAATGGCACTGTTATTTATGAGCTGGGAAAAAAGAAAGACCCATCTTCTAATATCAGCCTCTTTGATAATTCTCTTTCTATTTTCTCTTATAATGTCCACGAGCAGGACAGCATGGCTTGGGATAATGGTTAGCCTTTGCGTGGTATCTTTCATGCTCTTCAGAAGAAAGAGGCAGTTCTGGTATGTGGCCACAGGACTGCTGATGGTTGTTGTAATTTTTTATTTTACAGTTCCTGTGGTTAAACAAAGGGTTTCTCAGGTTATGATGGATATTAATGCCTTTCTGAGCGGGAATGAGGCTACCTCTATAGGAGCCAGATTTACTATGTGGATAGCCTCTTTGAAGATCTTTTTAAATAATCCCCTGTTTGGAGCAGGGACAGGAGATTATAATATAGAGATTGAAAACCTTGTAAGAGAAGGAGAGATCCCTCCTTTTATATCCAGATATAACCAGCCGCACAGTATTTATATGAATGAACTTGCAACTAATGGTTTGTTGGGTTTTATTGCTCTGGTTTATATATTTATAAAGCCGTTAATCCTGAGCAAAAAAGAGAAAGGGTCATTTAATATTTTATTGTGGTTAGTGTTGGTTCATTATATGGTAGCAGGTTTAACAGAGTCCCTTTTCAATATCCATGTACTCATTAACTCCTTTGCCTTCCTGCTGGGGCTGGTAAGGAGATGGGAAAACAGTAATTTAAAAAGACCGTTGATGCAAAATCAATTAGATATAAAATCTTCTTAGAAGGTTTTTATCTTTTTTCAGAAATGCTTGCGGATGTACTTATGTCATCTATAAAACTCTGATAGCTTTTGAAGGCCTGTTCTGAGGAGAGTTAGCTTTTTCTTAATTATCCTTTCCTGGTCTTTAATGAGGCCGTAACCATCTCTTGTTCTTATCTCAAAGATATTCCTGTGGGATTCTGTAGAGAAGATGATTCTATATTCATTATCTATGAGCGCTGCAGTGTCCCAGTTTGCAGTGATTACATATGGTCTCTTTATATCTTCAAGGAGTGAAATGCCCTGTGAATAATCTTCATAGGGGTTTTTGTAGCCAAGGGACTTCATAATCGTTGGAACAAGATCAAGATGGGATGTAAGGTCCTGCCTTTCTGCAGGATTCGCCTCTGGATGCCAGAGGACAAAGACAACCCTTGTCTGGTAATCGTTAAAGGCTGATGTATGGCCCAGATAACCATTTTCATAAAACTCCTCTCCATGATCACCTGTTATGACCACAATGGTATTTTTAAGGAGATCCTTTTCTTTAACTTCTTTTATGATCTTTCCAATCAGATGGTCTTCATA
>JBKBPW010000006.1:0-28635 GCA_046292975.1 Thermodesulfovibrionales bacterium | reverse complement strand
AGAACTATCTTTGCTATGCTCTCTCATAAAACCTTCTTCTCTGTTAAGGAGGTGAATTCTTTATAGTTGACTCCTTTCTGATTTTATCATAACAGGAGATTGTGAAGGGATGGAGAAGAAATTATGAAAAATTGTGAAGGAAAGAGATCTACAGTAAGGCAATAACTATCAATAGCCTTAAAATTATATTTGAATAGAGCCCAGCAATAATATCATCAAGCATAATTGCAAGGCCACCACTAAGCCTTCTCTCTATATCTCTTATGGGGAATGGTTTGAGTATATCAAAAAATCTGAACAACAGAAAGGCTATCAGGAGGTTTTTCCACTGTGGTGTAACTCCAGCCATACTTACCATATAGCCTGCAAACTCATCAATAACAATATGCCTGCTATCCTTCTCACCGGTAGCCTGCTCAGCCTTATCTGATACATAGATGCCAAGAATAAGGATAAAAAGTAAAAAACTATAGAATATAAATCCTTCGATCTTAAAGATCATTAAAAAGACCAGTGCTATAACTGTACCAAATGTCCCGGGTGCCAGAGGAATATAGCCTGTATAAAAAAGAGAGGATATTATAATTGCAGCCTTACTTCTTAATTCTGATCGCTGCCCTTCCCTATCCAAGGAATCTCCTTATATGAGCTGCCTCTATCACCATATCCTGCAGGTTAATCCTTGTACCCTCTTTTATTGCACCTATTATCCTTGAGGTCACCTCCCTGTGGGCCATATCAGGCTCATAATCAAAGAGCTCATTTCTGATATTCTTCCTTACCTCCTCTGGAAGTATCTCCAGACATTCAGGATTAAAAAATCTCAATGCCCTCTCCATGTCCTTTTCAAAATTCTCATACACTGATTTAAGACAGCTGATATCCTCACTATCAAGGGCGTTAAGACCTATGATCTCCGGGGGAAGTCCTATGGAATAACAGGAAGCACAAAATCCGATAACCCTGGGAAGCCTTATCTTTCCAAAACTCCTTGAATATCCAAAAAGCCCTACATGGAGTTTCCTCATCCTTCTGCGAGGGATGTACTGGGCAACCTCATTTATCAAAGGAGCAAGATATTCTATCTGTCTCTGATACTCCTTTGAAATCTTTTCAATGAGGGCTATACAGAGTTCCTCATCCACTTCCCTGAAAGGTCTTCTCTCAAAGGATTTAAGCCTCTTTATTGCCTTTATCACATCCTCTACCGGGTTGTCATACTTGAATGCTGACTGAACAGTAAATGTCTCAACCTCTGGATACTCTACAATCACATCCTCCACTGTATAGGGTGTTAGATTTCCCCTGAAAGGAGGAGACCCTGCTCCAAGTATTGGGTAAATCTTTATACCCATTTTTTCGGAAAGTCTTCTCAATCTCTGAAGGGCTATTTTATTACAAAGTATTGCACTTATCATTCCGTAGTTCATTGCTGGATCAGACCTTGCAAGAAAGACCCTGAGGTAATCAACCTCTTTATCCTTCAGATAAGCAGAAACTATTTTAGTGGCATCAAGCATATGTTCCTTATCTTCAAAAAGCGGAATGACATTTATTTTTTCTGGAGAAAACTGGCCTATCCACTGAGCAATGGTTATATCACCTGAAGAGATCGGCTGGTTCTGCATTCCTGAAATAAAATTCCTGTAAAAATAATATATCCTGTTTAGCTCCTCAGCTGATGTGGTCATTGGAAGTATCACCTCAAAGATTGGCGGTGTATCACTGCCGTAAAAAAGTCTTGCCACATCCATTGACCTCGGAATACTCTCAAGGGTCTCCACAACGACCTTTGCCTCATCCTTTTCTACAGAAGGATTTGGAAGCCTTAAAGTGAGGAATAAATCTTTACCGAGTCTCTTATCCCTGAAAAAGTACGGATACCTTGTGAGGAGTTTTCTTACAACAAAATCATCTATCTCCTTACCCTCGCTGTCCCACATCTGCTCATCACAACCAAGGTGGCTGAAGGCATAATAGGCCTCCTGAATCTCATCATCACCTGACATATCAGGTGTCTCAGCAAAAAAAGGCACTGTCACATTGTCAGGATGCTGTGTGGACATCATCCTTGGGATATACATGGGATTATTTTAACATTTCTTCAGTGTCTGCTGGCATTACTATCCCCATTGCCTTTTAGGCCGCGTACCCTCTTAAAAGACCAGAGGCTCACAGTGAATCCTTCAAGGATGTTTACAGAAAATGGTTGCCCTGCTGTAAGGCATAGCATAAGTTCGGGTTGACTTAACCATTTTATGATATAATTTATCTATGAATGAAAAGACCCTGAGAGAGAAGATTGAAGATGTAATTGCAAGGATACGAGTTGGCCTCAAGACAGAGGGTGGTGA
Source organism: Thermodesulfovibrionales bacterium (assembly GCA_046292975.1). GTDB lineage: Bacteria > Nitrospirota > Thermodesulfovibrionia > Thermodesulfovibrionales > CALJEL01 > CALJEL01. Next base: position 26,281 of record JBKBPW010000006.1, on the reverse strand, counting down.
TATTGAACTTGTTGATATAAAGGACAATATTGTATATGTAAGGCTTATCGGTGCCTGCGAGACCTGCCCCATGTCAACCCTTACCATGAAAAACTGGGTAGAAGGAACCCTTAAAAGAGAGATCCCCGAGATTGTGGCTGTGAAGGCAGTATGAATATAGAGCAGCAGAGGGTCCCAAAAAAATCACAAAATCTTTTGGGGTACAAAAACAGCAGAACGGTAGTGAAGCGGTGCATCGGTGAACTGGTGAAGAGGCCTATTCACCCATTCACATATTCACTTAGTGCGACAGTGCGACTATGTTACAGTGCGATAGTGCTACGGTCGATCTGTCGCTCTGTCGCTCAGTCGCACTATATTGCTATAATAAAGACTACTGTTCTACTGTTATTCTGCTTTACTGCTCTATTGCTCTGTTTTAAGACAGAAGCCAGTACCACGCCATCCATCAGATACTTCTCCTATCCTGATTACACAAGAATTGTGATTGAATCATCTCAAGAAGTAATATTCTCAACAGGAAGCCTCTCTGAACCTGAAAGGATATTTATTGATATAAATAATGAGCTCAGGGGCATACAAAAAGAATTTAATCTCAGAGACAGCATTGTCAAAAGGATTCGTACAGGTTTTCCGCAAAAAGGTCTCACAAGGATTGTTATAGACCTCAATGGAAAGGCTGATTACATGGTCTTTCCCCTCTATGAACCCTTCAGGATAGTTATTGATGTCATAGCCAAAAGCTCAGAAGATACAGTCAGTAAAACAGGCAAGATAGATACAAACTTACAACAGGGACCCCAGCATATTGCAGATACCCCAAAGCAGAAACAGAATTTAGAAATCGGGAATCAAGAGACTCAAGATACAACTGTGCAAAGGGCCTTCCCTGCCCTATCAAAAAAGCCAAGGGTTGTTATTGACCCCGGGCATGGTGGTCATGACCCTGGTGCTATAGGTAAAATGGGATTAAAGGAAAAGGATGTAAATCTTGACATTGCCCTGAAGGTAAAGGAGATACTGAAGGATGAATTTGAGATATTTATGACCAGAGAAAAGGACATCTTTATATCCCTTGATGAAAGGACCGCCTTTGCAAACAGCAAAAATGCTGATCTATTTGTATCCATCCATACCAACTCAAATAGAAAGAAAAATATAAATGGCATAGAAACCTATTTTCTGAACTGGACAGATGATGAGGAGGCACTGAAGGTAGCAGCCAGGGAAAATGGCATAAGCCTGAAGGCAATGAAGAACTTCTCAAATTTTATTGATCTTATAAAGATGGACCTTGAGGCGCAAGCAAAGAGGGAAGATTCAATGAAACTGGCAGCTACAATACATAGTGAACTGAAGGAAAACCTTGACAGGCCATCAAATGGGATAAAAAAAGGACCATTCTATGTGCTTTACACAGCAAAGATGCCCTGTGTCCTTCTGGAGGTTTCATACATAAGCAATCCTGTTGAGGAAAGACTTCTTTCAAGCTCAGAGTACAGAGAAAGACTTGCAAGGGCAATTGCCAAGGGAATAAAGAGATACTTTGAAAGAAAGAATCAATTAAATCCTCAGGCCTTTAAATCAGCAAAGGATCAGAGTTAAGGATGGCTGGCTTTTTTCTCCTTCTTTATACCGGATATGCGATAACAATCTTTTTTATAAACAGACCACTCCATATTATAATTGCATCCATACCTGTGATTTTCTTTTATTTATTTATTCCAAAGACCCTTTTAAAAAAGGGCCTTCTGATAACACTCCTGTTTGGAGCCTCCATATTTATAGCAAATCTCCTGAGCCCTTCTGGTGACATAATCTTTAAAAAAGGCCCTTTCATTATCGCTGAGGATTCCCTGAGGCTTGGCTTTGTAAGGGCAATGAGATTGGTGATACTTGTAATGGCAGCAAAGGCATTATTATGGAGATTTCCTGCTGAAAGAATACTGAACGACCTCAGAAAGATCTCAGGACCTGTTGGAAAAAATAAAATGATAAATGAATTCATTGAGAGTTCTCTCCTTACACTGAAGGCATTACCTGGTGTGAAAAGAGAACTTGAAAAACTATACAGGCAGCACTGCAAGGATGGAAATATCCTCGAGAGGGCAAGGTCAATTGTCATGATAATAAGCCTTGTCCTTGGAAAGGCAATCCAGAGACCGGAGGATTTCTTCTGAAACTCAGCTTTCTCCTGATAAATGGAGTGACTTATGATGGAACAGGTAATCCTCCTGAAAACAGACCACTTGGTATAAGAGGAGACAGGATAGTATTTCCCTCAAGGGATTCTCAGGCAGAGCAGATTATTGACATTAATGGCCTTGCCATTGCACCTGGATTTATAGATACCCATGGTCATTCAGAATTCACGCTCCTTGCAGAACCAGGGCAGGAAGGGAAACTATTTCAGGGAATAACAACAGAGATAAATGGAAACTGTGGCCTCAGTGCAGGACCTCTTTATGGAGACTATCTTCACCACAGGCTGGATGACCTCAGGGAGTATGATATCCCTTACAGATGGCATACCCTCAGAGAATATTTTCAGATCCTTGAACTAATAAGACCCTCCATTAATTTTGCAACACTTGTGGGTCATGGAAATATCAGGGGCTCGGTAATGGGATTTAAACAGGGTTCTCCATCCAGAAAAGATATAGAAAAGATGGTCTCACTCCTTAAAGAAGCCTTGAGTGATGGGGCAATAGGACTTTCCACAGGACTTATATATCCACCAGGTATATACTCATCCACAGAGGAGCTTGTTGAACTGGCAAAAGAGGGATTGGAGTTCTCAAAGAGCTTGAATAAATCATTTATCTATGCCTCTCACATGAGGAGTGAATCAGAAAGGCTCATTGAGGCAATAAAGGAAGTCCTTGAGATAGGAAAAAAATCTGGCTCACCTGTCCATATATCTCATTTAAAGACTGCTGGAAGGGGAAACTGGCATAAGATTGAAAAGGTTCTGGAGATACTCCACAGTGCATTAGAAGATGGTATCAGGATAAGTTGTGACAGGTATCCATACATTGCATCAAGCACAGACCTTGACTCAATACTTCCATCATGGGTATTTGAAGGAGGAAAAGAAAAGGAGCTTGAGAGACTGAAAACCCCTGAGACAGCAAAAGAGATAAAAAGACATATCTCAGAAATTAATCCTCAGGAGATCGTAATCTCCTCAGTGGAGGATAAGGAGAAAAAATGGATGGAGGGTAAAAACTTAAGTGAGATTGCAAGGACACTGAAAATAGAGTTCTCAGAACTTATAATTGACCTCCTTATTGAAGAGAATCTAAGGGTTGGTGCCATTTTCCATTCCATGAATGAGAATAACCTTGAGAGACTCTTAAAAGAGCCCTTTATGAGCATAGGTACAGACAGTTCATCAAGGAGTTTTGACGGACCAACAGCAAAGGGAAGGCCCCATCCAAGGGGTTTTGGAAGCATGCCGAGGTTCCTCGGTATTTACTGTAGAGAAAAAAGGCTCTTTCCACTTGAAGAGGCTATAAGAAAGATAACCTCACTTCCTGCAAAAATTTTTGGCTTAAAGGACAGAGGAATAATCAAGGAAGGGGCCTTCGCAGACCTTGTTGTCTTTGACCCTGATAAAATAATAGACAGGGCTGATTTTAAAAATCCCTTTTTAAAACCAGAGGGTATCCATCATGTATTTGTAAATGGGCTTCCTGCTATATGGAATGGCAATGCTACTGGAATAAGAAATGGAAGGGTTCTGAGGAATGGTGAATAAGAAGCCTGTCATTGGAATAACCATGGACATAGAAGATGAATATTTAAGACTCAAAAGACATTATGCTGAGGCTATACTGAGGGCTGGTGCGATACCCTTTCTTCTACCTCCTAAGGAGGATATAGTGTCTCAAATAAAAGACATTATTGATGGTTTGATCATATCAGGTGGAGGTGATATACCACCAGGATATTATGGAGAAAGACCTGAAGCAGAAAATCTCAGGACTGTTGATAGAAGGAGGGTAGAATTTGAATTCAGAATATTAAAGGAATTTATTAAATCTCAAAAACCAGTTCTTGGCATCTGCTACGGAATGCAACTTATAAATGTATTTTTTGAAGGCTCCCTCTACCAGGACATCAGGGGACACAGAAAAGGATTCCACGAGGTTGAAATCAGAGAAAACAGGCTCATACCCTCGGGAGATTATACTATCAATTCCTCCCACCATCAGGCGATTAAGGAAAAAGGGAAAGGTATAATTGTGATAGGGATTTCAAAAAGGGATGGTATAATAGAGGCAATCACCCATAAGGGGTATCAGAATCTCTTCGGAATACAATGGCATCCTGAGAGGATGGAGGACGCACTATCAAAAAGTATATTTAACAACTTTGTGACTCTTTCAGCAGGAGAGGGAGGCCTTCATGAAGATAAATAGATTTTATTTTGTTACCATTCTGTTTCTTGTTATACTGCTGGGCTATTTATTATTCAGGATCATAAATCCATTCCTCACCTCCATTATATGGGCAATTGTTATTACAATCATATTTTTCCCCCTTTACTCACTGCTTTTAAGATATCTTAAAAGGGACTATATTGCAGCACTCCTTACAGTCCTGATTGTCATTGCCTTTATACTTGTGCCCTTTACCTACTTCGGCATCCTCCTTGCTACTGAACTCCGAGAGTTATCAAAACTCCTTACAGAAGAAAGACTGATGCAGTTAAAAGGCCTGCTGGGCCATCCGAAGGTATCAACTATACTGCATTATCTTGAGAGGAATTTTGGTATTACCAGCGAAAAACTGACCACACAGGCAATAGAAAGCATAACCTCTGTAAGCAAGTCAATCCTAAACAATATTACCCAGGGCATCACAAATATCCTTGGCTTTGCCATTAACTTTATCCTTATGATATTTACCCTCTTTTTCTTTCTCATGGGAGGACCAGTTTATCTAAACACACTTCTTGAATACCTGCCCTTCTCTGAATACGAAAAGAAAAGACTCACCTGCCTTGTCAGGGACATAATTGTCTCAACCATTTATGGTGGAGTTGTTGTTGCACTCCTTCAGGCACTGATAGGAGGAGTCTCCTTCTGGATTCTTGGTATTCCAACACCGGTGGTATGGGGAAGTGCAATAGCTATCGCATCCTTCATACCCCTTCTTGGAGCCTTTTCAGTATGGGGACCTGCAGCCCTGTATCTCTTTCTTACTGGATCTATACTTAAAGGCTTTATTCTCACAGCTATCGGTGCCCTTGGAATAAGCACCATAGATAATATCCTTAAACCCATAATTATAGGTTCAAGGACAAAGATGCCAACAATTGTCCTCTTTTTCAGCGTCCTTGGAGGGATTAAGGAATTCGGGCTTATTGGACTCATAGCAGGTCCCCTTGTGGTAGCCCTCTTCATTGCAGTTATTGAGATTTTCAGGAAAATGGAACAGGGAAAAGTTGAAGAGGTTAATAGGTGAATGAATAGACCTCTTCACCGATTCACAGATTCAACTCTTCACAGATGTTCTACTGCCCTTTTTATTCTGCTCCTCTGCTCTATTATTGCCTGCTCATCAGACAACAGAGAAGAAGGAGCTATTTATTTCAGAGTCAATTCAAATCCAACAACCCTTGACCCCGGACTCATAGTGGATGTAAGCGGTGCAACCATTGCAGCAAAGCTCTTTAATGGACTTGTAAAACTTGACAGAAATCTACAGGTTGTGCCTGACATAGCAGAAAGATGGAATGTATCAGCTGATGGAAAGGCATACACATTTTATTTAAAAGAGGGTGTAAGGTTTATTAATGGAAGGGAGGTCACTGCAAGGGATTTTAAATTCTCCTTTCAGAGAGTCCTTTCACCGGATTTCAGGTCTCCGGTTACATGGGTGCTTCAAAGGATAGATGGTGCAGAAGAATATATGAAAGGAAAAACAAAGGATGTAAGGGGTATAGAGGTTCTTGGAGAAAGGATTTTGAGACTCAGACTTAAAGAGCCCTTTTCACCCTTTCTTGGTCTTCTCACCATGACAGCAGCCTATGTTGTCCCTGAAGAGGAGGCCTCAAGGCCAGACTTCTCAACAAACCCTTCTGGCACAGGACCCTATGTATTGAAAAGATGGATTCACAATAATGAGATAGTCCTTGAAAGCAGAAAGGACTATTTTGAAGGACCCCCTTCAGTAAAGAAAATTATCTACAGGATAATACCTGAGGATCTCACAGCCATTACCGAGTTTGAACTCTCAAATATAGATGTCCTCAACCTGCCAGCATCCGCAATAAAAAGATATGTACAGGATAGAGAAAAAAACAGATGGATTCTTTCCAGGGCAGGGCTTAATATCTATTATCTCGGTCTGAATTGCTCAAGACCACCTCTTGACAATCCCCTGATGAGACAGACAATAGCATATGCAATAGACAGGCAGAAGATACTTGATACCATTTATGAAAAAAGAGGCATAATTGCTGATGGGATCATCCCTCCAGAGTTAAGGACATGGAAGGCTCTTGGGGGGTTTCATTATAACCCTCAGAAGGCAAAGGAGCTTATTAAAAAGGCTGGCTACAGTGGTGAACCCCTCCTGTTTTATGTTACTCAGGATCAGGAGGTCATTGACATTGCAGAGGTAATACAGGAATATCTTAGAAAGGCAGGCATGAATATAAAGATAAGACAGCTTGAATGGAGTGCCTATAAAGAGGCATTAATTAAAGGAGAAGAGCATCTCTTCTGGCTCAGCTGGTGGGCAGATTATCCTGATCCTGAAAATTTTCTCTTTCCTCTCTTTCATTCATCCAACATTGGTGCAAAGGGTAACAGGACAATGTATAAAAACAGAGAGGTTGACAGGCTCATTGAAGCTGGCAGTAGAGAACTTGATCAAAAAAGAAGGTCTATATTTTATGAAAGGGCTGAAAGATTAATAATGAATGATGCCCCTGTGATTCCCTTCTGGCATAAAAAGGACTTCTTCATTATACAGCCCTGGATAAAGGGGTTTGAGATAGTGCCTGTTTATAGCATAGATAAGGGTACTGAATACAGATTGACAGGAAACTGTAATTTCCGACAGATACATTAAAAGCTCGTGGGGGGAAAAGCTTGTCTTTTTCCCCCACGCTGTAGGGCCTAATGATCTGGCACCTCAAACCCCCTCGCTGTAGAACCTTAACGATTTGGCACCTCAAATCCCCCTTGCCATTGCCTCAAGTCTTGCTATCCTTTCCTCAATTGGTGGATGGGTACTGAAGAGTCTTGCAAGTGTGCCTCCTGAAAGGGGATTCACTATAAACATATGAGATGTTGCTGGATTTGCCTCAAGGGGTATTCTCTGAGATGCATAATGAAGCTTTTTAAGGGCATTTGCAAGATAAAGGGGATTACCCACTATCCTTGCACCACCGGCATCAGCACCGTATTCCCTCGTCCTTGATATAGCAAGCTGAACAAGCATTGCAGCAATGGGAGCCACTATCATCATCACAAGGGCTGATATCGGATTTCCACCCTCATCATCATCTCGCCTGCCACCGAATATCATTGCCCACTGGGTCATCTGGGCAAGATAGCTTATTGCACCAGCTATAGTGGCAGCAATAGTGCTGACAAGGATATCCCTGTTTTTAATGTGGCTGAGCTCATGGGCAATAACTCCAGCAAGCTCATTTCTATCAAGAAGTCTCATTATCCCTGTGGTCACTGCAACAGCTCCATGCCTGGGGTTCCTTCCAGTAGCAAAGGCATTTGGCTGGTCAGCATCAATAATATAAACCTTTGGCATTGGTAGACCTGCCCTCTGGGCAAGGGTTCTCACAATAGAGTGAAGCTCTGGTGCCTCTGCCTCAGTGACCTCCCTTGCTCCATACATCCTGAGCACGATCTTGTCACTGAACCAGTAGGCAAAAAAGTTCATGGCAAGTGCCATAAACAGGGCAATGGTCATACCTGACCTTCCACCCAGAAGCGCACCTATGAAGATAAATAGCACCGTAAGGGTGACAAGCAAGACCATGGTCTTAAGTGTATTCATATATCAAACACCTCCTTTTTCTGGTAATATCTTTTCAATAAATTCTTTTGCCCCTGAAAGGGCCTCTTTTATTATTTTAACAGAACGTAAATCTCCTCTATAATAGCCAGCTATATGGAGCTGATGATAAAGATTATTAAAATGCCTCATCAGCCTTCCATTATGAACTCCACCATACCTCTTTAAGGCCTTTTCGTATTCTTCTGTCTTCTTCGGTAATCTCTCCTTTGTAAGCCCTTTACTGAGGAGAAATTCATCTATTGCCTTCAGAATACCAAGATAAGCACAGCCAAGAGCAGTCTTTACATATTTTATATCTGTATAGTAATTTGCCTCTATGCCTGATTTTTTCAATATCTCTTTTGCATTTTCTATGTATCTCAACGGTTCTTTTTTCCTCATAAATTAATTTATCAATTTCAATACAGACCTGTCAACGAAGTAGGCTTTCTAACAAAAAGAGCTATCTTTTCATCTTTACCGATAAGAAGCCTTATTATTTCTTTGAAGAAAGACACTTAAGCGCAAGTCACTTCAATCTTTTAACCCTTTTTAATTGCCTTTCCTGTATGGCAATCTTTTTTAAAGGAGGGATATTAATAAACCATATTTATATTTTCAATGATAGCCCTCTCTCATCTCTATGAGTTATTGTCTTGCCTTTTGGCATATTTAATTATATCACATCAGGATTAAATCCAGATATGATAGAATAATTTAACCTCTGGAGAGGTGCCGGAGTGGTTGAACGGGGCGGTCTCGAAAACCGTTATCCCTTTGAGGGATCGTGGGTTCGAATCCCACCCTCTCCGCCATAACAGGAGCCAGAGGTATTAAACGATTTGAACAGTAATTTACTAATTTATTTGAGGCTAACTCTCTACTTTAACCTCTTCACAGCTTCACCCCTTCCTCTTCAGTGTGCTCCATGAATCAGGATTGGCAGACACCTGACACAGACTATCTTCTCCACACCTTCATGATAACAGGGAAGATAAACCCTTTGAGGATCATCTGTTCCACAGACAAAACATTTAAGCTTCATCTATTCCTCCAGTGAATTTATTTCATCCACAATCTTCTGTGGATCCATATTGTGCATCATTGCTCCAAAGGAAATGGATTCAAGTTTTATTCCCGGACAGGTGAAGCAGCCATTTCCAAAATATTTTTCTATCACCTTCCTCGCACCGGGAATATCCCTTATCACATCTCCTATAACAGAGTCCTTCGTAACCCTTTTCTTTTCTCCTACCATAGTTAAACCTCCTCAGAATTATTTTATATATACTTTATCCTTTATGACACAGGCCTTACCATGATGTAAATCATATCATGGCTTTATGTTATAATTTCCTACAGGCCTTGCCTGTATGAAATCAGTTGAAGGCTATTAGCCTGAGAAAAGGAGAAAGAATGAAGAGGTTAATCATCATAGGTATTGCACTGGTCGTAGCCTTTACAGGGTGCCAGGGTAAGAAAACCTCAGGTCCTGTAGTGGCAAAGGTAAATGATACTGTTATTACAAAGGACGATGTGATGAGAAAACTGGAGACACTTCCTTCTTATGCCCAGCAATTTTTCCAGGGACAGGAAGGAATGAAAAGACTTGTTGATGAACTTGTAAAAACAGAGGTGCTTTATGCAGAGGCAAAGAAAAAGGGATACGACAAAGACAAGGAGTATAAAACTCAGGTTGATGAGTTTAAAAAAGAATATCAAACCCAGCTTGAAAAACTTCAGAAGGAATATAAATCAAGGGTTGAGGAATTTCAGAAGATTGCAGCAATCAGGCTCCTTCTGAAAAAAGAGCTTTCCCAGAATGTAGAGGTTACTGATAAAGAGATAAGGGAGTTCTATGAAAGAAATAAGAATAATCTCAAGCAAGGGGGAAAGATCCTTGAATTTGATGCTGTAAAGGACAGAATAAGGGAATCCATTATGGAAAACAAACAGGCAGAGGCATTCAATAAATATGTAGAAGAATTACAGAAGCAATACACCATTACCATAAATGATAAGGAACTTGAAAACCTTTCAACTTCAAAGCAGGTGGCACCAGAAAATCGTTAGATTTTTGGGACAGTCAGGAAGGGCTTAAGACTAATCAATGTCTGGTGAAAAAGTCCTTCAGTCTTGATTGTGTTAAGAAGGGCCGGGCTAATTAGTCTTTGGAATCCTGTAGGCACAATAACGATCGCCTTCAGAGACACACTGAAGGCGGTCAACGCCCCGGCCAAATAGATCCCTGTAAAGCTCAAGCTCGTGCTTGCATGCCTCCCTGTATTGGGCTGAGACAACTGATATGGGACAATTAAACTGAATTAATTCTACTTCCTGAGGTCTTTCATGAATATCAACAATATAACCTTCCTCCCTGAGTGAGTCTACAAATAGGGTTAACCTGTTCTTGAAATTTTTTACATTACCCATGATTGATGAAAACTGTCTTAAAAGCCTCTCCTTTCTCTTTTTGAAAAGTCTATCTATCCTCTCCCTTCCATCACTTTCTTCAATTTCCTTGAGCACCTCAAGGATAAAATTTCTATAGTTATTGGGAAAGAATTCCTCTGCCTTAGTGGTAAGACTGTAGATATACCCGGGCCTGCCAACACCCTTCCGCTTCATCTTGTAAGATATAAATCCATTTCTTTCAAGATTCAGGATATGCTGTCTGACACCAATCGGGGTGATATTTAAGGCACTGCTCATCTCTTCTATGGACATCTCTCCATTTTTCTTCAGCAGAAGAAGGAGCTTCCAGACTGTAGAATTCTCACACCTCTGAAGCATAAAAAAGCATAGCATATTTTTAATATGGTGTAAATACCCCCTGAAGTGTTATAATTTTAATTATGAAAAGGGTATTAATGAAGGGTAATGAGGCCTGTGCAGAGGCCGCTATCCAGGCAGGCTGCAGGTTTTATGCAGGCTATCCCATAACACCACAGAATGAGATTCCAGAATATATGTCCTGGAGGATGCCAGAGATAGGCGGTGTCTTTATACAGGCAGAGAGTGAGCTCGCAGCAATAAATATGGTTTACGGTGCCTCAGCAGCAGGTGCAAGGGCAATGACCTCTTCATCAAGTCCAGGGATAAGTCTCAAGCAGGAAGGTATATCTTATCTTGCTGGTGCAGAGCTTCCAGCAGTAATAGTTAATATGCAGAGAGGTGGTCCTGGCCTTGGCAATATATCAGGAAGCCAGGCTGATTATTTTCAGGCAGTAAAGGGAGGAGGTCATGGTGATTACAGACTCCTTGTACTTGCTCCCTATAGTGTTCAGGAACTCTGGGACCTCACAATGCTTGCCTTTGATAAGGCTGATGAATACAGGAATCCTGTCATGATTCTCTGTGATGGGGTGATTGGCCAGATGATGGAACCCCTTTATCAAAAACCCTATGTTGCTCCAGAAAACCTGCCTCCAAAGACATGGGCAGTAACAGGAGCTAAAGGGAGAAAACCAAATGTAATCAAATCTCTTTACATGGGTGAAGGCGAGCTTGAAAAGAGGAATTATATCCTTCAGTCAAAATATAAAAGGATGAAGGAAAAAGAGGTCAGGTTTGAAGAGTTCATGATAGAGGATGCAGAGATAGTACTTGTTGCCTTTGGTATCGCTGCAAGGGTGTGTATCTCTACTATTAGAGGGCTAAGAAGAGCTGGCATAAAGGCAGGACTCCTGAGACCCGTCACACTCTGGCCTTTCCCTGAGGAAAGATTAAAAGAGATTTCTGAAAAAATAAAGAGATTCCTTGTTGTGGAATTGAACGCAGGTCAGATGTTAGAAGATGTAAAGCTCTCTGTAAGGAACAGTGATGTCTTCTTTTATGGAAGACCAGGGGGGGCATTGATTGGTCCTGAGGAGATAAGAAATAAGGTTCTTGAGATAGTTGAAAGTAAAACCGGGGTAATATCCGTTCCATGAAGATCACCCTTATCTCTCCACCCTTTGGAAAGGGTGGTCAGAAATCTAAAGGTCTTCCTATAGCACCACCTGTCCTTGAATACCTCACAGGTCTTACTTATAAGGTCAGACCAGATGTGGAGATTGAGCTTATTGATGCAAACAAAGAGGCCTTTAATCCTGATGAAATAGATTCAGATCTGACTGGTTTCACTGTTCTCACACCTCAGGCACCCTGGGTCTACAGGATGGCTGATCACCTGAGACAAAGGGGTAAAAAAGTGGTTCTTGGTGGTATCCATGTAACAGCCCTTCCTAATGAGGCAAGGCCTCATGCAGATGCCATCGTCCTTGGTGAGGCAGAAAATATATGGGAAGAATTATTAAAGGATGCAGAAAAAAATACCCTTAAGCCAGTTTATGATGGAGGTTTTCCAGAACTCAAAGGTCTTCCAAAACCCGTGACCAATCTCTGGAAGACAAAATATGTATATGGTTATTTCCAGACCTCAAGGGGATGTCCTCATAGATGCACCTTTTGCTCTGTCCATAAATTTTTTGGTGGCAGGGTCAGGGTAAGACCAATTGATGAGGTAATAGAAGAGGTCTCTCAGAGCAAATGGAGACTCTTCTGGGGAATTGATGACAACATATGGGGAGTGAATATAGCTCACACAATTGAGCTATACAAAGAAATGGCAAAAGCTATCAAAGGAAAATGGTGGTTTGGTTCAGGAGACCTTGTGTCAGTGGAGCACCCAAGGGCAGATGAGCTTCTTAAATATGCCCGTGAGGCAGGGCTTACTGCAGTGCTTGTTGGATGGGAATCAAACAACCTGAGGAGCCTTGAAGAATACCGGGCAACCTCGAAACAGGCAAAAAAAAGAAGGGATGCTATAAAAAAGATTCGTGACCATGGTATAGAGGTAATGCTTTTTATAATGGTAAGTGGAAGGCAGGACATAAGAAAGGATTTTGAAGGAATATTAAAACTCTGTGATGAACTTAAGGTATCTGCCCATCCTGTTATGACAACACCCTTTCCTGGAACAGAGCTTTACGAACAGTATAAAGAGTATCTTATACCGGGCCTTGAATGGGACTTTTTTGATGGCAACCATGCTGTTTATGAACATCCCTCAATGAGTCCTGAAGAGAGGGAAGAACTCCTTATCCACCTCAGGGCAAAACTCTTTACACTACCACGTATAATCTCAAGGATATTCCAGATATCCTGGAAGGGCTTTCCAATGAGCCATATCACCTCATGGATGATACAGTATCCCCAGGGAAGGGCCTTCAGACAGTATGCCAGGGAAAGAAGAAAGGGAAATCTTTTATAATAAATAGCAATGAGTCCTGAACTTGGTGTCTTGATTATGCTCAATAATTATTTTCACGATGTGGCAACAGCCCTTCTTGCTGCAAGCGGAGTGACTATGTGGTTTGTTGTAAAAAAATACGAAAGGCACAAAAATCCTGCTACACTTTCCTATTTTATTGACCTTTACAGGGGCATCACAGGTCTTGCAAGGTTTGCCCTTTACTGGATACTCCTTGGTGGTGTACCAAGGACAATCTTTTATAAAGACTTTGAATGGGCAAATGCAGCAGGAAAAGGTCAGGTCCCTGCATTGATAGTAAAACACATCCTTGCCTTTACCTTCGTTGGCACAGGCGCCTATTTATGGATAAAATTGAATAAAAAGATAAAAAGTCTTAAGGCTGGATGAGTCAATATTAATGAAGTCCTAATTCTTCAGGTATCCCTATCCTTCCAAGCACAGCACTTGCAGCAGCAATGGCAGGATTACTTAAATAAACCTCACTTTCAGGATGTCCCATCCTTCCAACAAAATTCCTGTTTGTTGTTGCAATCGCACGCTCACCTTTTGCAAGGATTCCCATGTGACCACCAAGGCATGGACCACAGGTGGGAGTGGAGACCACTGCCTCAGCATCAATAAATATATCAATCAGCCCTTCTTTCATTGCCTCTTTATAGATCTGCTGAGTAGCAGGGATAACTATCATCCTTACATCAGGATGCACCTTTCTTCCTTTTATCACCATTGCTGCCTCTCTGAGGTCTTCAAGCCTTCCATTTGTACAGGAGCCAATAACCACCTGGTTAATTGTTATGTGGCTGAGTTCCCTTGCAGGTCTTATATTGGATGGTAGATGAGGGCATGCAACAAGGGGTTCTATCTTTGAGGCATCATACTCTTTTATATCCACATAATCTGCATCAGGATCAGAGGTAAAGAATTTATAAGGCCTCTTTGCCCTCTGCTTCACATATTCCTCTGTTATCCTGTCTGGAACAATAATGCCTGTTTTACCACCAGCCTCTATTGCCATATTGCACATGGTAAGCCTTCCATACATTGGGAGGTTTCTTATGGTTTCTCCATCAAACTCCATTGCCCTGTAAAGGGCTCCATCCACACCTATATCACCTATAACATGGAGTATAAGGTCTTTACCACTAACCCATTTTTTCAAACCACCATAAAAAATAAATTTCATTGATTCAGGCACCTTAAACCAGCATTCACCTGTTGCCATGGCAGCAGCCACATCAGTGGAGCCAACCCCTGTTGCGAAGGCACCAAGTGCTCCATAGGTGCATGTGTGGCTATCAGCACCAATTACAAGGTCTCCTGGCACAACAAGTCCCTGTTCAGGAAGAAGGGCATGCTCTATGCCCATCCTGCCAACCTCAAAATAAAGACCGAGGTTATACTGTTTTGAAAAATCCCTGAGGAGTTTACACTGCTCTGCTGCCTTTATATCCTTCTGCGGAGTAAAGTGATCAGGTATAAAGGCAATCCTCTGGCGGTCAAAGACATCCCTTGCACCTATCTTCTGAAATTCCTTTATTGCAATGGGCGCAGTAATATCATTGGCAAGAACCAGGTCAAGCCTTGCATAGATAAGCTCTCCAGGATAGACCTTATCCTTTCCACAGTGTGCAGCAAGAATCTTTTCTGAAATAGTCATCCCTGACATAAAAAATATTATAACTGAATTGAGAAAATTTTTGTGTAAAACTCACAATCCTGTAAATTGCCGATAGAAGATTTACAACAAACCTTAAATTAAATAGGCTGAAGGCTTAAGGCTGAAGTTTCTCCTTAATCCTATCGCCTATCGCCTAAAGCCTTAAGCCTAAAGCCTTAAGCCTAATTTCTTGTCACATTGTAAAGTCATTGAGGAAGCCTGCCCTTTTTGTATCCGCAATTTACAGATAATCTCATGACCTGTAAAGCCCAGAGTCAAATTTCTACAGCCTTGTTGAGGGAAATCCAAATCTGCGGTAGCATAAATTTGATGTCCCTGCCCATTTATTAAAGGTGGCATGAGACTAAAAGAAAAAGGTCTTTATCAGAAAGGCTACAATCCCCATAAGATTTAATATCACAATAAGATATAGCCTATCTATTCTTTTATTAACATCATCAAAGCGTTTATTGATACTCTCATTCATTGACTCAAAGCGTTTATTGATACTCTCATTCATTGAATCAAAGCGTTTATTGACACTCTCATTCATTGACTCAAAGCGTTTATTGACACTCTCATTCATTGAATCAAAGCGTTTATTGATACTCTCATTCATTGAATCAAAGCGTTTATTGACACTCTCATTCATTGAATCAAGGCGTTTATTGATGAGTCCAAGCTCTGCCTTGATTTCCCGAATCTCACCGTGTATAAGGTCAAGTTCACGGAATACAAAGGTAAAGGGGTCTGCCCTGTATAGGTACTCCTCTTTCTTTTCCTCTGCCTGTGGCATAGCTCATATTACTATGATGTAGGCTATAATGTCAACGCCTTACCCCAATCTGCTAAAATTAATCATGGAAGATTTATGGGATATCCTTAAAAAGGCCGGTAGAGAAAGATTCGATGAAATCATCCTGCGACAGGACCTTACCGAGGAGATGGCCATAGGCATAGCAGAAAACAGAAACACACCACCCGAATCCCTTGGGATACTTGCCAGTTCAGTCCGGTTTAAGGATAGTTACAGGCTTAAGCTTGCCCTGTGTAAAAATCCAAAGACCCCTCAAAGGGTAACCCTTTCATTATTGAAGTTCCTCAGGCTCTTTGACCTTGCAGACCTTACCAAGAATCAAAACATTCACATAAATATACGGCAAAAGATTGAGCAGATATTAAAAGAAAAGATTCCTTCTCTACCAATCGGGAATCGCATAACCCTTGCGAAACGCTCAAGCGGTTCTGTTATCCTCTTCATCCTTGAGAAGGCAAAGGGAGGTAAAGAGGTCACAGGCCTGATAAATACCTGTCTTGAAAATCCCTTACTCAGGGAAGGGGATGTCCTCAAGCTTATTAACAGCGAGACAACTCCACCAAATGTCATACAGGCAATTGCAATACATCCAAGATGGGCAACAAGATACTCAATAAGATATGCACTGATAAGAAACTTCTATACACCCCTCAGTATTGTGGTAGAATTATTAAAGGATATGAAGATTCAGGATCTTGAAGACCTCTACAATGACGGAGCAGTCCCTTCCTCTACAAAGCCTTTTATCTACAGGGAGATAACAGAGAGACAGGGACTTGAGATTGATAATGATCAATAACAGTTGTCCCGGGAAGGGCACCCCAGAGGGCATGCAGAGAGGTAAGACATGGCTATAATACATCCAACAAGAACAAATCTCCTGATATTAAGAGAAAAGGCAGTCTCCGTTAAAGATAGTATCTCCATCCTCAAGGCAAGGCGCCAGGCCCTTATGAGGGAATTTCTTGAGACAGCCATACCCCTGCTGAGATCAAGAGAAGAGATAAGAGGGCTCTATGGTAATGCAATAACACAACTATCATTAAGCAAAGGACATGAGGGCAAGGAACTCATAGAGTCCATCTCTCTTGTAACAGAAAAGACCCTCTCTGTTGAGATCAGAGAAAAGAGTCTCTGGGGTTTAAGATATAAAGATGTATCCTATACAGAATCTCCTGTGAAGAGACCTGATGAAAGACCCTTTGACTATATTTCTATTACAGACCATCTTAATGAAGCCATTCAGGGATTTGAAACTATAGTGGAGGCAATGCTTGAGATAGCCAATTTTGAAAGTAAGATAAAAAGATTTGCTGAGGAGATCCTCAAGACCACAAGAAGGATAAGAGTTCTTGAGGAGAGGATTCTGCCTGATCTTAATAAAAAGATAAAGGAGATTGAAAACTACATCGCTGAAAGGGAGAGAGAGGCCTTTTACAGATTAAAGATATTCAAGGAGAAGATATAAAGATGACAGGTGTTATCCTTGCAGGAGGTTCAAACAGGAGATACCCTGTACTTAAGGGTCTGATAGAATTTAAAGGGAAAAGACTGATTGAAAGGGTCATGGATTCCCTGAATATTCTTGAAAGGATAATTATAATCACCAATAGACCTGATGCCTATTTTTATCTTGGCATACCCATGTACGGTGACCTCATTGATTTCAGATGTCCCCTTACTGGAATATATACTGCACTTTTTAATTCAGGAGATGATATACTTATAAGTGCCTGCGATATGCCTTTTATAAATCCTGCGATTGTTAGATTGATAAAGGATGAGGCAGCTGATAGGTTTAAAAGTTATGATGCTGTTATCCCTATCTTTAATGAAAGACCCCAGCCACTTCTTGGTGCCTATTCAAAAAGACTGATACCTGAAATAAAAAAATGGCTTAAGGAGAAGAGATGTAATATGACAGAATTTATAAACAATATAACTACATATTACTTAGAAGAATCGAGGATTAAGGCCATTGATCCAGAGGGCTTATCATTTATAAATATAAATACACCGGAGGATAAAGAAAAGGCAGAGAATAAGGTATAATTAATAAAGTCCAAAAAAGGAGGTATAAGAGAATGTTTGGTCTTGGAATGCAGGAGCTGATAATAATCCTCATAATTGTGATGGTCCTCTTCGGAGCATCAAGGCTTCCTGAGCTTGGCAAAGGAATAGGTCAGGCTATAAGGAATTTTAAAAAGGGAATGTCCGAGCCTGAAGAGATTGATGTAACCCCGAAGAAACCAGTAGAACCACCCAAGGAAGAAAAGGAAAAGAAGGAGTGAGCAGGCATCTCAGGGTAATTATTGATCTTGATGCCATTAAGAATAACCTCAATACCCTGAGAAAAAGGCTCTCACCTGAGATAAAGATCATAGGTGTTGTAAAGGCTAATGCCTATGGTCACGGAGCCCTGGAGGTATCAAAGGTACTTGAGAATTCAGGGATTGATATGCTTGCTACAGCCTATCTTGAAGAGGCCATAGCCTTAAGGGAAGCTGGCATAAGGGCTCCTATAATTGTACTTTTTGATGAGCCGGACCCACAGAAATTCCTTAGATATGACCTAAGCGCAGTACTGCACAACAGAGGAACCCTTGATACCCTCTCAAGGATATTGAAGCCCTCTTCACCACCCCTTTCGGTACATATAAAGATAGATACAGGTATGGGAAGGCTTGGATTCGGGCCAGAGGAAATACCTTCTTTAATGAGAAAACTGAAAGAGATAAATTCCTTGAAAATAGAAGGTATAATGAGCCATTTCAGCGAGGCAGAACTCAGCAACAAAGACTCAGCAAGAAGACAGATTGAGATATTTAAAAATGTGCTCTCAGAAATAAAGGAAGAGTTCGGTGCCCTTCCCCTGTGCCATATGGCAAATAGTGCAGCCTCAGTAAACCTTCCTGAGGCAAGGTTTTCTGCAGTGAGACCCGGCCTTATGCTGTACGGTTATCTTCCTGGACTGCTTGAGGAAAGGGAATTAAAACCAGCCATGAAGGTCACAACAGAGATCCTCAATATAAGAGAGGTCCCAGCTGGGACTCCAGTAAGCTATGGCGGGACATTCATAACAAAAAGGAAAAGCCTTATTGGTATTATATCTGCTGGATATGCTGATGGTTTAATGAGGAGTCTTTCAAACAGAGGTTATGTCCTTTATATGGGCAAAAGGGCCCCTGTTATAGGCAGGATATGCATGGATCTGACAATGATTGACCTGACAGAGATCATAAAAAGCGAGAAAAGGCAGTGTAAGGAGGTCATACTCCTTGGTTCAGAGGAAAGGGAAAGTATTTCGGCAAAGGATATTGCCTCCTTGGCAGGGACAATCCCTTATGAGGTCCTTACAACCTTCGGTGGTCTTGGTAAAAAAGAGTTTTTAAAAAATGATTAAAAAATACATTGAAAGACTTGGAAGGTTTGTCTCATTATTCATACTTGAGGCAGGCGGTATTGTTCTCTTCACAGCGAAAACCTTCAAACAGCTCTTTACAATACCTTTTGATGCAAAACTCATAATCCTTCAGATGCTCTCCATAGGCGTGCGATCTTTCCCGGTTGTATTTATCACATCCATATTTACAGGGATGGTCTTTGCACTTCAGACCTATACAGGATTCAAGAGATTTGGTGCAGAATCCATGGTTGGTTCTGTTGTAGCCCTCTCCATGACAAGGGAGCTTGGACCAGTGCTCACAGGACTCATTGTAACTGGAAGGGCTGGTGCTGCTATAGCAGCAGAGATTGGCACCATGAGGGTAACAGAACAGATAGATGCCCTTGAAACCCTTGCAACAAATCCCCTTAAATATCTTGTTATACCAAGGTTTCTTGCTGGATTATTCATGCTACCGGCACTTACAGTGCTATCAGATATAATTGGAATAAATGGCGGTTTTATAGTAAGTACAGGAATTTATAAGATGAGTTCAAGTCTTTACTGGAGAAAGGTCTGGGATTATCTTGAGCTTGGTGATTTCTACAATGGCCTTGTGAAGGCAGCATTCTTTGGAGCCTCTATGGCCCTAATTTGCTGTTATAAAGGCTTCTATACCGAGGGAGGGGCTGAAGGAGTGGGAAAGGCAACCACCCAGGCGGTGGTCCTTGCATCAATGACCATACTTGTGAGTGATTACTTCCTTTCAGCCTGGCTGTTCTGATGATAGAGATTAAAGAACTCTATAAATCCTTCGGTCGAAAAGAAGTCCTCAAGGGAGTTGACCTTTTTATCCAGAAAGGTGAGAGTATGGTAATAATAGGAGGAAGCGGGTCTGGTAAAAGCGTGCTTATTAAACATATAATAGGACTGCTCAGGCCTGATAAAGGCTCTGTATTTATAGAAGGACTTGATGTAACAAAATTAAATGAAAAGGATCTCTATAAAGTGAGGAAGAAGTTCGGTATGCTCTTTCAGGGAGCAGCACTCTTTGATTCTCTCAGGGTGTGGGAGAATGTAAGTTTTTTTCTGATAAGGCACAGGGGTATGAATGAAAAAAGGGCAAAGGAGATAGCAATTGAAAAACTGAGGCTCGTTGGACTTACAGGAGTTGAGGACCTCATGCCAGCAGAGCTCTCAGGTGGTATGCGTAAAAGGGTTGGCCTTGCAAGGGCAATTGCCCATGATCCTGAGATACTCCTTTATGATGAACCAACCACTGGTCTTGATCCCATCATGGCAGATGCAATAAATGACCTTATAGTTGACCTAAAAAAAAAGCTGAATGTCACATCTGTAGCAATCACACACGATATGCATAGTGCCTATAAGATAGGTGACAGGATAGCCATGCTCTATGAAGGAAAGATAATTGAGACAGGAACACCTGATGAGATAAAAAACACCTCCAATCCAATAGTAAGACAGTTCATCACAGGAAGTGCAAAAGGTCCGATAAAGATTGAAGGGGTGACTGATGAATAAATCTGCTGAGTTTAAGGTTGGAGTCTTCACCCTGATCGTCCTTCTTATACTTGCCTTTTTTACCTTCAGGATTGGTGGTTTTGACTGGCTTTACAAGAAAAAGGAATATATCCTCTATGTCTACTTCAGAAATATCCGTAACCTCGATGACAAATCCCAGGTAAGGATTGCCGGGGTAACTGTCGGGAAGATAAAGAAGATAGAACTCTCTGATAATATGGCAAGGATAACCATAGGGATCCATGAAGGTATAAATATACCTTCTGACTCTATTGCAGATATAAGGTCAACAGGACTCCTCGGAGATAGATATCTTGAGATAAAACCAGGTAAGGAGCGTGTATATCTCAAAGATGGTGATACCATAAGAAATGTGGAAGAGATGGCTGATATGGATGAGATGCTGAGAAAGCTTTCAAGTGTCTCTGAGAATGTGGATAAACTTGTATCCTCAGCCAATGAGGTCTTTGGAAGCGAAGAATCAAAAAGGGCATTAAAGGAATCCCTATTAAATCTCAGAGATATAACCTATAACCTGAAGGATGCTATATCAAGAAATGATAAAAGACTTGAAAGACTCTTGGCAAAACTTGAAGATCTTTCAGATTCATTAAAGGGTATGATTGATGAAAACAGGGAGTCCCTGAAAAAGGCAATAGCAAAGGCACCTGAGGTAATGGATGAGCTGAAGAATACTACGAAGGAGCTTAAGTCAATGATAGAGGAAAATCGGGCAAATCTCAAAGGAACTACCGAGCAGTTACACAGGCTCACCTCTGATATCCAGGAAGGAAAAGGCACGCTTGGAAAGCTCATGAAGGATGAGCGGCTCTATGAAAGCCTTAACAAGGCAGCAGAAGGTGTGAATAGGACAATAAACAGGATAGAGAAATTCCGCACATTTATAACCTTTCAGGGAGATTATCTCTTTAAGCCAAAAGATACAAAGGGATATTTCAATGTTCAATTACAGCCCACACCAGAAAAATACTATATTCTCGGTATTGTCAGCGACCCTATTGGAAAGGTTACCACAACTGAGACTGTTACAACTGTAAATGGAAAAACAACAGTAACAACAAAGGAAGAGATAGAAAAGAAGATTGAATTTACTGCCCAGTTTGGAAGAAGATTCAAAAATACTGCCCTGAGATTTGGGCTTACAGAGAGTACCTTTGGAGTAGGTATAGACCAGTTCTTTATGAATGATAAACTCAGATTATCAGTGGATGCCTGGGACTTTGGCGGAGATGAGGCAGGTGCAAAATCTCCTCATGTAAGGGCTGCTGCTGAATACCTGATATTTAAAAATTTCTTCCTTACAGCAGGATATGACAATATTTTTAATTCGCGATGGAGGGGGCCTTTTATTGGTGGCGGTGTGAGATTTGAGGATGAGGACTTTAAATATCTCTTCGGCAGTATGCCAAAGGTGACACAATAATCGTGAAGACAAAAAAAGACATAGACTTTGGTAGACTTCTGGTAAGGGAAGGATTTATATCAGAGGAAGTCCTTTCAAAGGCACTTGAACTCCAGACAGAAGCCCCTGATAAAAAACTTGGAGAGATTCTTATTGAAATGGGTGTGCCTGAAGAGACCGTCCTGCGAGGTCTTTCAAGAAAACTTGGTATTGCCTTTGTTGACAGGAACGGGATAGCAATACATGCAGCACTTACCGGACACCTCATATTCAGCACCCTTCATACAAATGATGCACCAGGAGCAATGACAAGACTCATGGACATGGGAGTAGAAAACTATCTTGTCTCCTCTACCCTCATAGGCGTTGTTGCCCAGAGGCTTGTAAGAAGGATATGCAATACCTGCAAGGTAGAATACAGGGTACCAGAAGAGCTGAAAAGGGAACTGAAAATCAATCAGGATATCCTCTGGAGGGGTGCAGGTTGTGAAAAATGCTCCAGTACAGGATACAGAGGAAGGAAAGGACTGAAGACATTCATAGCCATCTCAGGCCTTCTTACACTTATTCTCAGCCTTGAGAGATTCTATACCTATGCATTTATCTATGATCCTTTAAGATCAGACTATAGATCAGATACAATCCCGGAGACTCAGAAAAGGCAGGACAAAAAGAATGGACTCACCGCTGTTAAGGATGGAGCGGTCTACAGGATAGTCCTCATTGATACAGCAAAACAACAACCCGTACCTGTTGAACTTGGTAAAAAGCTTGTGATAGAGTCTGGCTTTGTTACTCAGATTATTCCTCTTGAAAACATAAAGGCATCAGATGCAGCAAACACCCTGAGGAGTCTCCTTCCCAGAGGAGCAGACCTCATAATCTATGAACCCTCAAACCTGTTGATCCTTACAGCTCCTCCCCATGCAGTTATAAAGTTCATGAAGATACTTGAGGCACTTGACATACCGATTGGTGATAGGGAAGGTATAAAGACATTTGTCTATTATGTTGAAAATGGAGAGGCAAAGAAATTAATAGAAGTATTAAAGACTATTTATGCAGAGAAAAAAGGGAAAACAACAACTCCTGTCATAAGACCTCCTCAGCCCCAGCCAGTACAGCCGGGGCAGAAGCCTGCAACCACTACAGAGGTGCCCTCTGCTGAGATAGAAGGTGAGATAGTTATGACAGCCTATGAGGACATAAATGCAATAATATTCAAATGCACACCAAGGGCATATCTTGAGATACTTGAGACATTAAAGAAACTTGATATACCACCCAAGCAGGTGCTCATAGAGGTCCTCATAGCTGAGGTAACACTTGATGACAAACTCCAGTTTGGTATTGAATGGCTTGTGAAGGGCTCAACTAAGATTGAAGGAAACCGGGCAGGGATTCTTGGAGGATTTGCCACAGAACCATCAAACTTCTTTGAGACAACAGGCAGCGGTGATAAAGTCACGATAGATCTAACAAAATTCAAGCCTGTAGTATCATCAGGTGTATTTGCAAACATCCTTGATCCTGAGAGATTCAATGCCCTCATATCAATGCTTGCCGGGAAAAGCAAGTTGAATGTCCTTGCAAGTCCTCACATACTTGCCCTTGACAACAAAGAGGCAAAGATAGAGGTTGGCAGTGAGATCCCAGTAGCAACAGGACTTGTTCAGCAACCATCAACAACAGGTGGAGCAACCCTTGTATCTCAGGGTCAGATTCAGTACAGGACAGCTGGTATAATCCTCACAGTCACACCCTATATAAGTGATAAGAACCAGGTCACACTCAAGATAGCTCAGGAATACAGTGCACCAGGCGCGCCCACAAAGATTGCTGGCCAGGAATTCCCTTCATTCATAACAAGAAGGGCAAATACCACAGGCATAGTCCAGGATGGGCATACCCTTGTAATAGGTGGCCTTATATCAGAACAGACAACACATAGCAGATCTGGGATCCCGCTGCTCAGTGATATACCCCTCATAGGCTGGCTCTTTGGCTCAACGAGTATTACAAAGACAAAGACCGAGCTCCTTGTAATGGTCACCCCAAGGGTTATAAGCTCTCAGGAAGAGGCAGATAAACTTGTTAATGAATTTAAAGAAAGGGTAAGGACAATAAAAGAGAAGATAGAGAAAAAATAATGCTCAAACTCAGAGATGGCATAGTGGAGTTATATAAAAAAGTTGCCAGCTCACTTCCAAAGGATGTGGAAGATAGCCTCAAGCTTGCCTTTGAGAAAGAAATAGGACCTGCTGCAAAAGAAAACCTCAAAATTATCCTTGAAAATATTAAAATGTCAAGGCAAAAGGAACTTCCGCTCTGTCAGGACACAGGGGTGCCTGTCTTTTATGTAAAGATTCCAAGATGCCTTGGTCAGGAAAGGATAAAGGAGACCATTATTGAGGCAACGAGGATTGCAACTGAAAGGATACCTTTAAGACCAAATTCTGTGGATATCCTCACAGAAAAAAATACAGGAGACAATACAGGCAAGGACTTTCCAATTATACATCTTGAAGAAACAGAAGAAGAACATCTTGTTATAGATCTTCTTCTTAAAGGTGGAGGATCAGAAAATATCAGTTGCTTTTATAAATTGCCTGATGAAAACTTAAAAGCAGAAAGAAACTTTGAGGGAGTTAAAAAGACTGTGATTGATGCAGTGCTGAAGGCACAGGGAAAGGGATGTCCACCCTACATAATTGGTATAGCAATTGGGGGGGTCAGAGAACACATTGCCTATCTATCAAAGCTACAGCTCTTAAGGAGACTTAATGAAGAAAACCCTGAACCCACTTTAAAAGAAATTGAAGCAGACCTCATGAAAGACATAAACAGTCTCGGCATAGGAGTGATGGGTCTTGGAGGCTCAAACACCTGCCTCGGTGTAAAGATAGCAGTCTCTAATAGACATCCTGCCTCCTATTTTGTGGACATATCCTTCAGCTGCTGGGCACTGAGAAGGGGAAGGCTGATATGGTAAGATTAATTACTCCCTTAGAAGAATCCACGATTCGTTCACTCAGGGCAGGTGAGCTTGTTTATATAAGCGGGCTTCTAATCACTGCAAGGGATAAGGTTCATAAATACCTTATGGAAAACAAACCTGATATCCCTGAGCTCAAGAACTCTGTTATATACCATTCAGGCCCAATAGTAAAAGATTCAAAGGTTATATCAGCAGGACCTACCACAAGTGCAAGGCTTGAACCTTATGAAGCAGAACTTATTGCCCATTATGGAATAAGGGCAATTATAGGAAAGGGAGGAATGGGGAAAAGGACTCAGGAGGCCTTAAGGCAGTATGGAGCTGTCTATCTTCAGGCAACAGGAGGAGCAGCAGTATACCTTGCAGAAAAGATTAAAAAAATTATAGATGTAAAATTCCTTGAAGAATTCGGGATGCCAGAGGCAATGTGGTTTCTGGAGGTTGAGGAATTTCCAGCAATAGTTACAATGGACAGTCACGGAGGGAATCTGCACAGCGATATTGAGGCCAGCAGTAAGGCATCAGCACTGAACCTATAAATTGCTAATACAAAAAGGCATGCTGCCTCAAGGCCTTTACAATGCAACAAGAAAGTAGGCTTAAGGCTTTAGGCGATAGGCGATAGGGGAGAGGCTCGCAGCCTAATTACTTCAGCCTTCAGCCTAATTACTTCAGCCTTCAGCCTATAGCCTCCAGCCTACTTTCAGCAACCTGCCTTTTTTATTTAAGGTCTGTTGTAGATATTCTATCGGCAATTTCCACTGAACCTGAAATTTTGACAGATAATCGCCTTCTGTTTTATGATAGAAAAAACAACATAACAGCACCAATAAAACTTTAAGGAGGTTCATTTTATGAAGACAAACATGGCTGACTGGGACAGAATCATCAGGATAGTGCTGGGGTTTATATTCATAGTCCTGGCAATAATCAAAGGCTCGCTCTGGTGGATACTTGGTGCAATAGGTATAATCTTCATAGTCACATCCATAATAGGATACTCTCCCCTCTATGCAGTCCTTGGCTTCAAGACAAAGCATGAATGAGGAGATACTTCATTGCTGGCGGAACAGGATTTGTAGGAACAGCACTCCTTGAGGCCCTGCTAAAGCAGGGCCTTTCTATTAGATGTCTTGCAAGAGATGCCTTAAAGGCTCGAAGCCTG
>JBKBPW010000005.1:18559-28763 GCA_046292975.1 Thermodesulfovibrionales bacterium | reverse complement strand
ATTGCCAAAAAGATAATATCTGATGCAGAGCAGAGACTTGATGGATTTATAAAGGATAGATTTAAGGGTCTCACAGTAGAAAAGATAATTGCCAGGGGAAGACCCTATGAAGAGATTGTAAGGATTGCAGATGAAAAGGGTGTTGACCTCATCGTGATGGGAAGTCATGGAAGGACAGGTTTAGGCCGTGTGGTTGTTGGTTCTGTTGCCATGAGGGTCCTCAGACGGTCGACAAAGCCTGTGCTTATTGTAAGGCCTAAATAATCTTTCCCCTTCTTGTAAAAAATTCGCTGAGGGCAAGCCTGATAACTGCACCTGTTGACCATCTCTTTCCTGTCTCGGCTGTTAGTTGTTTTGCCATTTCTCTGAGGCCCTCAATGACTTCCTCCTCAAGATATACAGAAGTCTTTATGAGTTTTTCCCTTTCTTCTCCTTCATACCTCTTCATCTTAAGACCTTCCTAGCATGGTGGATTCTTTGCAGTGTTGTTATAAAGGATGTAATAAGTATAATCCAGAGGCTGAGTATTATATATCCTGTTATAAGTCCTCCTATAAGGAGTAGAATCCTCTCAGGCCTTTCTGCAATGCCTATCCTGCATTCTCCGCCAAGACCCTCTATCCTTGCCCTTGTATAACTCACAAGAAAAGACCATATAAGGCATGATATAGAAAGAAGACCATGGTTTATATCACTCCTGAGGTAAAAGAGAATAGCAACCGCTGCAAATAATAATGCATCAGAGACTCTATCAAGTGTGGAATCAAGGAAGGCCCCAAATCTTGACACAAGGTTTCTATTCCTTGCTACGACGCCATCAAGAAGATCAAAGGCTCCACCAACAGTAAGAAGCACTCCACCATACAAAGGAGAAAAAGGTATTAAACAGGCTGAAAAGACAGTAATTATAAAACCTGTGATACTCAAGGCATTAGGATGAATCTTTATTTTTAGGGAGAAACCTTTTAAAGGTCTATCAAGGAAATGGCCAAGCCTTCCACTGAGCAACTAATGGGTCCTCTTGCCGGAGATAAATTCTTCCACCATCTTTCTTGCCTCTTCATCAGAATACTGCACCGGTGGGTGTTTCATAAAATATGCAGAGGCAGAACTCAGTACACCACCAATTCCCCTGTCCCTTGCTATCTTTGCACACCTTATGGCATCTATTACAACACCAGCACTGTTAGGAGAATCCTCAACAGAGAGTCTGAGTTCAAGATTTATGGGTATATCACCAAATATCCTTGCCTCAATCCTTAAAAAACAGATCTTGTTATCATTAAGCCAGGGAACATAATCAGAAGGACCGATATGGATATGTTCATTCCTGATATCATCATGAATCTGAGATCTAACAGCCTCTGTCTTTGATATCTTCTTTGACTTAAGCCTCGCACGATTTAACATATTCAGGAAGTCTGTATTTCCACCAACATTTAATTGATAGGTGCTATCAATCTTTACACCCCTGTCCTCACAGAGCTTTGTAAGTACCCTGTGTATGATAGTAGCTCCTATCTGACTTTTAATGTCATCACCTATAATTGGTATATTCCTTTCCCTGAATTTTTTTTCCCACTCAGGATTTGATGCAATGAACACAGGAACACAATTTATAAAGCTCACACCTGCCTGAAGACATGCCTCTGCATAAAAGGCTGTTGCCTTTTCAGAGCCTACTGGAAGATAGTTCAGTAATATCTCTGCGCCGCTTTCCTTAAGAACCTTTACCACATCACAGGGTTCTTTCTTTGATGGAATGAATCTCCTTTCAGGAGGATATTCTTCCATATGGGGAGAAATGCCATCAAGTATCTCACCCATCTGGACGATTACACCATTGTCGGGAACATCCTGCCAGATGGTCTTTGTGCAGTTGGGTTTTGCAAATATTGCCTTGTTCAGGGGTTGTCCTACCTTTCTTTCATCAATATCAAAGGCTGCAACAAATTCAATATCCCCAGGTGTATAACCTCCAAGGTCATAATGCATGAGCCCAAGGCTCTTCTGAAATATCTTGTAATATTCAACACCCTGGACAAGAGAACTTGCACAGTTTCCTACACCTGCTATTGCAACCCGGATATTTCCCATCATTCACCTTCTACTTTTATATGCCTTGTTATTAATTCTCTTTTCTTTGGTATTAAAATAGTGAGTATACCATCTTTTAAAGATGCACTGATTTTTTCAGTATCTATTTCAGAGGAAAGCATGAAGCGTCTTGAAAAATATCCCTGCTGTCTTTCAAGTCTATGACACTTCACAAATCTATCCATAGGTGATCTCCTTATCCCTCTGATGTAAAGAATATTATCCTCCATCTTTATGTCAATATCCTCTTCATTTACACCAGGGAGTTCTGCTTCTACAATAAAGCCTTCATTTGTTTCATAAATATCCACAGGAGGTGTCCAGAGGGGATAACAACCCATCTCCAGAGACCTATCAAAAAAATGGTTCAGGATTTCTTCTGTCATAAAAAAATTTTTCAACAGATTCATCTTAGCCATAAAGAAAATCCTTAGAAAAATGAAATCAATGTTTTATTTTATAAAATAAAGCAGGTATAGATGTCAAGTAAACAGAGATGACTGTAAATTGCCGTGAGATTCAGGCATTAAATAGGGAGTATGCCTCAAGGCTCTGAGGCATACTTGTGCTATTTTTAAAACATTCTATCAACAAAATTCAGGGATGACTTTCAATATATTATAATAATTCATGGAGATCTTCAAAGAGCTTTCACCTCTCGGTCAGGCCCTTATTGCCACCCTCTTTACCTATCTACTTACAGCAATCGGCGCATCAGGTGTATTCTTTCTAAGAGAGGTAAGGCAGAAACTCCTTGATGGTATGCTTGGTTTTGCTGCTGGTGTGATGATTGCTGCAAGTTACTGGTCATTGCTTGAACCAGCAATTGAAATGGCTGAAAAGCTCGGAGGTTTAAGATGGTTTCCACCTCTTACTGGTTTTATCACTGGAGCTATTTTTTTAAGGCTTCTTGACAGGGTACTTCCACACCTTCATCCGGGTTTCCCTGTTGAAGAGACTGAGGGCATAAAGACCAGATGGAGAAGGACTACCCTCTTTGTCCTTGCTGTAACATTGCATAATATCCCCGAAGGCCTTGCCGTTGGTGTTGCCTTTGGTGCATTAAAGGAAGGCATTGGCTCTGCAACCCTCGAGGGTGCAATAGCCCTGGCAATCGGTATCGGGATTCAGAATCTACCGGAAGGTCTTGCCATATCAATGCCCTTAAGGAGAGAGGGATTTTCAAGACTCAAGGGCTTTTTTTATGGACAACTTTCGGGTTTAGTTGAGCCAATTGCAGGAATTATTGGTGTTATTGCTGTGTCATCATCACAGGCAATCCTTCCCTATGCCCTGAGTTTTGCAGCAGGTGCCATGATATTTGTTGTTGTAGAGGAACTCATACCTGAATCCCAGAGGAATGGAAACACAGATATTGCAACAATGGGTGCAATAACTGGATTTGCCATAATGATGGTCCTTGATGTGGGGCTTGGTTAGAATCATGAGGTCTTTTAAAGACTATCCACTGACAATCTCCTCTTGATATCTTCACAGGTATATACAGGACCATTTATGCATATATATTCTATGCCGTAATAACACTGGCCGCATTTTCCGATACCGCACTTCATCCTTCTTTCAAGGGAAAGAGTTATGAAGGTATCAGGCATACCCATTAAGGAAAGCTTCTTAATGGTATTTTTCATCATGATCTCGGGACCACAGATATATGCACAGGCTGTTTTAAAATCGGTCTTTATCTTATCAATATGCTCTGTTACAAGACCGGTATTATCCGTCCAGGACCCATCACCTCTATCCACCGTGAGTATTACCTCAAGGCCTTTATCTTTCCATTTAGATATCTCATCAAGAAAAAGTAGATCCGAAGGACTCCTTGCACCATAAAGGAGAAAGGGTTTTCCAAATTTAGAAAGATCTCTCAGGAGAAAATTGATCAATGCCCTGAGTGGGAGTATCCCTATGCCACCTGCTATAAAAATTATATCTCTCTTCTCTGCAATTCTGATATCAAAAGCATTTCCCAAAGGACCTCTCATCCAGAGGGTATCACCTGGTTTGAGTTTATGCAAAGCACCTGTTACCTTGCCCACCTTTCTTATACCAAATTCCAGATAGGGTTGTAGGCTTTCTGCGGAACACACAGATACAGGAACCTCGCCAGCTCCCCATAGACCGAGCATGAAAAACTGACCTGGAAGATAATGCACCTCTTTCTCTGGTAAGACTTTAAAAAGCCTCACCCCTGAACTGAGCTTTCTTATCTCAGAAACAGTCGCCTTAAATGGTCTGTAGATATTTTCTTTTATCTCCATCTCTTAATCTTCTCTGATATAGTGGCAATATCAATATTTCCTGGACATGCAATCGTGCATCTGCCACAACCCACGCAACCAAATGACCTGAACTGCTCTGGATAATAAACTATCTTATGAAACCACCATCTCTTCAGTCTTTCTTCTTTTTTCTCTGCAGGAATAATCCTTCCTGCCATCTCTGTAAAACCTTTAAAGAGGCAGGTATCCCATATCCTGAATCTTGTCCCTTTATCATTAGATAAAGGATGATCTACTATATTAAAGCATGTGCAGAGAGGGCATGTATAAACACAGCCTCCACATTCAAAACACCTCTCTGCTAACCATTGCCAGAAATCCTCTGGTATTCTCTTTTCAATAATACTTTTTCTTATATCCTCAAGATTTATCCTTTTTTCAAATCTTGATATACTCAAGAAAAATGCCTCATAGCGATCATCAAGATCAGTCTTTTCTGCCTTTCTGAATATATATCCATGTCTGTTGACTAATTCTTCTGCTCTGTCAGATCCAATCTCAACAAGATATCTGTCTTCTAAGTCAATAAGCTGGATATCAAACCCCTCTTCAAGAAAAGGACCTGTCCCGATACTTTGGCAGAAACATACAGGCCCCGGTTCATTGCAACCAGTGGATATAAAAATGGTATTTTCTCTTCTTAAAAAATAATAAGGATCCCTGAATTTCCTTTTGGGGTGCTTCATATCATGGGCTGAGACTGTCTCACCTGCAAAGAATCTGCCAACAATATTTATAGCATATATATCGCAGGATCTGGCACCAATTATGACCTTTTTATTCTCATCAAAGATATCCTTGATTTCATCTCTATTATATTCAAACATAAGTTCAACCTGGGGGAAAATAAAATCCTTCAAAGAAGGTGGTGGTAGTGGATGATTGAGAACAATCTCGTGTATCTTCTCCACAGACTCAAAGATCACCTCTCCCTTAGAACTCTTCAGAGGAGCTATAAGAAGGGCATCTTTCCTTATCTGTCTTAACCAGTAAGAGAGATTATTCTTATCAAGAACGAGTCTTTCCTTCATGAGATCTTCTCTATCCTTGCAGCACAGACCTTGAATTCTGGAATCTTTGCCTGAGGATCAATAGCTGGGTTTGTGAGTTTGTTGGCAGGTGCCTCATTAAAATGAAAGGGAATATAAATTGTTCCAGATATTATTTTATTAGTGATACTGGCTATTGCCTCAATACTTCCTCGTCTTGTTGATATCCTTATCTTTTCTCCTTTTCTTATACCAAGGAAACTGGCATCAGCAGGATTAATCTCCACAGTGCATTCAGGTTCCTCCCTTTCAAGGGTAATGGTCTTTCTTGTCATGGTACCTGTATGATACTGGAAATAGTTTCTCCCCGTCGTGAGTATAAAAGGAAACTCTTTATCAGGCAGTTCAGCAGGTGGAATATAATGGGTTACAATAAAGGTACCCATTCCTTTTGAAAATCTCTTTCCATGGAGATAGGGTGTACCTGGATGATTGATGTCAGGACAGGGCCACTGGATACCAAAATTATCTTCAAGTCTGTGATGAAGTATTCCTTTATAAATAGGGGTAAGAAAGGCAATCTCCTCCATGATTTCATAGGTTCCATTGTAGTGCATTTTATAACCCATTTTGTTTGAAAGCTCCGTTATTATCTTCCAGTCGGGCATGGAGTCACCAACAGGGTCAATTGCCTTTTTTATCTTCTGGACACGCCTTTCTGTATTTGTAAATGTGCCATCCTTTTCTGCAAAACTCACTCCGGGGAGAACAACATCAGCAAAGAGGGCTGTCTCTGACATAAAGATATCCTGGACAACAAGAAATTCAAGAGCCTTAAGTGCCTCCACGGTATGGTTTATATCAGGATCAGATATAACAGGATTTTCACCCATTATGTAAAGGGCCTTTATCTTTTTATTAAGAGAGGCTGAAATCATCTCCGTTAGGGTAAGCCCTGGGACAGGGTTTAACCTTACACCCCAAGCCTTCTCAAACTTATTTCTGGAGGCCTCATCATCTACAGGCTGATAACCTGTAAAGTAATCAGGAAGGGCTCCCATATCACAGGCGCCCTGGACATTATTCTGACCCCTTAGGGGATTAAGACCTGTTGCCGGATGACCGATGTGAGCCGTAAGCATTACGAGATTTGCAAGACTATGAACATTCTGAACACCTGTTACATGCTGCGTTATCCCCATTCCATAGAAAAGCATTGCCCTGTTTTCTGAAGCATAAAGCCTTGCTGCCTTCCTAATATCTTCTTGAGGAACACCTGTTATTGCTTCAGCCCTTTCAGGTGTATACTCCCTTATAGCCTTTTCAAAATTCTCAAAATTTTCTGTCCTGACTTTTACAAAATCAATATCAATAAGACCCTCATTTATAATCACATTTATCATGCTATTGATAAGCATCACATCTGTACCTGGTTTATGCTGAAGGTATAAATGGGCAAGACGGGCTATCATGTTTTTCCTTGGATCTGCTGCTATTAGGGTAGCCCCATGTCTTGCTGCCTCAAGGATATGCATTCCTATCATGGGATGCTGTTCAGTAGTATTTGAGCCGATTATAAAAATCAACCTTGCATCCTTTATCTCATTTATAGAATTAGTCATAGCGCCAGAGCCAAAGGCATCCTTGAGACCGCTAACAGTAGAGGCATGACAGAGTCTTGCACAGTGATCAATGTTGTTTGTTCCAATGACAGCCCTTGCAAATTTCATCAGAAGATAATTTTCCTCATTAGTGCATTTGGCAGAGGCAAAAAATCCAATACTGTCAGGTCCAGAACTTCTTTTTATAGCATTAAGCCTCTCTGCAACAATGCCTAAGGCTGCGTCCCATGAGACCTCCCTGAAATTATAATTACCTTTTGGGCCTGTTCTTACAAGAGGTCTTCTTAATCTTTCAGGATGCTGGATAAACTCATGACAATTCCAGCCCTTTACACAGAGAGAACCTTTATTTACTGGATGATTTCTCTGAGGTGAGACACCTGTAATCATGCCATCTACCACATGAAGATAAATGCCACAACCACAACCACAATAAGGACATAAGGTAGGAACCTTATAATACATAAAATAATTATACCAGATGTCATAAGGAGTTATTGTTATCACAAAAACTGAACATCGAAGGTTTTAATCTTTCCTGATTGTAAGGTAGCCAGAAAAGAGCACGAGGACACCAC
Organism: Thermodesulfovibrionales bacterium; assembly: GCA_046292975.1. Taxonomy (GTDB): domain Bacteria; phylum Nitrospirota; class Thermodesulfovibrionia; order Thermodesulfovibrionales; family CALJEL01; genus CALJEL01. Next base: position 21,177 of record JBKBPW010000005.1, on the reverse strand, counting down.
CAATAATGGTCTTTATGCCGATAAATTCATTTAGGAATAACATGCCGAGGATGATGGAAAACACAGGCTCAAGATAACCGAGAAGACCTCCTTTAATGGCTGTAATTGTCTTCATACCGTAAAAATATAAAACCGGTGCAATAGTGGAATGTATGACCCCCATTATCAGAAAAGCCCACAGGCCTGTTATAAGATCAGCTGAGGTCCTCGAAAAAGGCAGAAGCATTATTGCGATAAGTGTATTCTGAAAGAATGTCATTACTACTGGATTATATTGAGGTGCCAGTCTTCTAATCAGGATTATAACCATTGCATAGGCAAGCCCTGAAAAGAGTCCTGAGATGATTCCAAGAGAATCTTTACTGCCATTTACCAGAGAATAATAAAACTCCTCAGGTGAGACTCCAAGCATTATCCATAATCCAGCACTGGCAATGAGGGCGGCTATAATTGCCCTTAATGTAAAGTTTTCCTTGAGAATCAAAGGGGCAAGAAAGGCTACTATCACCGGAGCAGTATAATGGGTGAGCACAGCCTTTGCTATAGTGGTATTTTTATAGGCATAGAAAAATGTAAAGGTATTTATAAGACTTGCTGGCGCAAGGATAAATAGAGGTGCAATACTCCTGAGCGATATACCTTTTATTAAGTCTCTTTTTGAAAGGATAATACTCCCTGTTGTTATGGCTGAGATAACTGCAGCATAGAACATAAGGACAGTTACAGGCATCCCTGAGAGCCTTATCACAATGCCAAGGGAACTCCACAGGAAGATTGCCAGGGTTACACCAATCATTTACAACTCTAATTTCCTGACCTGGCTGAGGACATACTCCCTGATATGCCTTGGAGATTGTCTTTCTATAAGGACATTGCCATTGTCTACAACAGGAATCAAAAGGTCCTCCTGAAGGCCTCCGCATTTACAGGTATAAGTAAGTTCTGAATAGGGTACTATCTTCCTTGAGCCACAGTCCTTGCAATATAGAACCCTCTTTCTCCCAGACCACTTGCCTCTCTTTGCAAAGGCCTTTCCTTCCACATCCATTATATCCATAGCAAAATCTATTACAGGTGCATTGCTAATCGAGGTGCCTATACCATAGCCATCAACAAGGGGATTTAAAAGAGGGATGTCCTCTTCCTTAATACCGCCACTTACAAAGAACTTCACATGTTTATAGCCCCTGAGGTCAAGCTCCCATCTACACTCCTCAAGTATCCTGTAGAAATTCCCCCTTCTTGATGATGGTGTATCAAATCTCACAGCGTAAAGTTTATCCTTCAGGGCCTCTGCTATGTTTATAACCTCAAACTTCTCATCCTGTAGTGTATCAATTAAGGCAACCCTCCTTATGTCCGGGTCAAGCACCTCATCATAGGCCTTAATTGCCTCAAGGGTTGAGCCAAGGCATAGCACAATGGCATGAGGCATGGTGCCCATTGCACCTTCACCTATTAATTCGCTTGATTTAACAACTGCTACACCATCACAGCCACCAATAAAGGCATTCCTCTCTATCATTGGTGCAAGCACAGGATGCATCCTCCTTGCACCAAAGCTTATCACGAGTCTTTCACCAGCAAGTTTTTTAAATCTTGCTGCCTTTGTAGCAATTCCTGATGCCTGACATATGAAGCCAAGTATTGCTGTTTCATAAACACAGAAGTCCTGATACCTTCCCTCTATCTCCATTACGGGCTCATAGGGGAAAAAGACCGTTCCTTCCTTCATTGCCCTTAGCTTTACTGGAAGGTTTTTTACAAGCGCAAGAACCTCCTCAAGCCCTGCAAAGACACCCCAGGGCCATCCCTGAGGAAGGTCCTTTGCAATGAACTCTGCCCTTACAAGTGGATTTATACCCTTTGCCTTGAGTATCTTTAATGTCCTTTCAAAATATACATCAGTAATCTTGCCATTAAGGATATCTTGTGGGTCTGCTGTATGAAACATGGTAACCTCCTCCTACTCTATCTTCACTCCCATCACATTCTTCATTATCCTCAGGCCTGCCTCATGGTCTTCCGGGCTGAGACCTGCTACACCGTCTTTTACAACAGTGACATTGTAACCCCTCAAGGTTGCATCAGAGGCTGTAAACATCACACATATATGGGTTACGCAACCAGTGAGTCTCAAACTATCAATCCCGAGACCTTTTAAGGTTTCATTAAGCCTTGTATTATAAAAACCTGAATAGGTTGTCTTTTCAATTATAATATCCCCTTTCTGTGGCTCAAGGTCCTTTACAACCTTTGCACCCTCTGTGCCCTTTACTGCATGAGGAGGCCAGCCAAATCTCTTAAATTCTTTATCATCTGGCTCATGGCTGTCGCAGATATATATAACAGGTTTACCCTCTGCCCTCGCCCTCTCAATCTCCTTTTTAATCACAGGGATAACCTTCCTTGTATCAGGCACCTCAAGTGGTGCACCTTCAAGGACAAAATCATTAAGCATATCAATTATAAGTAATGCCTCCTTTGCCATAATGACCTCCTTCATTCAAACTTCTTTTTTAATGCCTTCTCTACATGGTCTGGCACAAGACCCTTTACAGAGCCGCAGAGGGAGACAACCTCCTTAACTATTGTGGAACTCAGAAAACTATATTCTT
>JBKBPW010000005.1:0-18549 GCA_046292975.1 Thermodesulfovibrionales bacterium | reverse complement strand
AGGCATCATGAAGACTGTTTCCACTCCTCCCTCTGAAAGCCTCCTGTTCATGAGTGCCATCTGGAGCTCATATTCAAAGTCAGATACTGCCCTCAATCCCCTTATTATGGCAACAGCATCTTTCTGCTTAACATAATCAACAAGCAGGCAGTCAAAGGCCTCAACCTTCACATTTTTATATCCCTTAATAGCCTCCTCTATAAGGCTGAGCCTTTCATTGAGATCAAAAAGGGGTTTTTTCTTTGGATTGGGTGCAACTGCTATAATTATCTCATCAAAGATCCTCAAACCCCTTTCAATAAGGTCAAGATGACCATTTGTTATTGGATCAAAGGTCCCTGGATAGACCGCCTTTTTCATTCCTTCCTCCTGTAAAATGATAAAATTGTATCACCATACCTGTACCTTTTTAATAATACAAGACTTCCTATGTCTTCTGGAAGTATCTTTTTATGAAAGTGCTCTATGAAGATGAGTGTATCCTTTTTAATGCCTTTAAACCGGGGCAGGTTCTCAATGACTATATCATATTCACCAGATTCATAAGGAGGATCTGCAAAGATAATATCAAAAAACTCTGGAGGGCTGAAGGATTTCAAAAACTTCTCTACCTCTGTAACCATTATCTCTGTCCTTTCAGAAAGGCCATACTCAGAAAGTCTCTTTTTGATGGTTTCTGCATTCTTTCTTGAGCTCTCAACAAACACTACATGGTCTGCACCCCTTTTTAATGCCTCCATACCAACTCCTCCCTCGCCTGCATAAAGGTCAAGAAAATAAGAGCCTTTGATCCTTTCACCGATAATGTCAAAAAGCGCCCTTTTAACAAGGGAAGTTGTCCTGCGGAGCTCTTTCTTTGAAGTTAGGGACTTACGCAAATATCAACCCATCTCCTTCTGGTTCAGTAACAGAGTCAAGGATTAATTCTCAATAAACTTTTTCCCTTCTTCCATTGTATTTCAAAAAGCTCAGCTATAGTTGCACCGATATGGAAGAAACCCTTTATTATTCCCAATTCCTTTCCTTCAATAAATTTATTATAAACAATAGCAGGCACATATTCCCTTGAATGGTCAGTGCTTGGTGTAATTGGATCACAGCCATGGTCTGCTGTAAGAATCAGATAATCCTCAGGCTCAAGCATGGCTATTATCCTTTCAAGATAACTGTCAAATTCCATGAGTGCCCTTGCAAAACCCGATGGGTCATTTCTGTGTCCATAAAGGGTATCAAAATCAGTAAGGGTTATGAAGAGAAGTCCTGAAGACATGTGAGGATAGATATCTATCAAGCTTTCAAGACCATCACTGTTTGAGGTCATGGGATATTTCTCTGTAAATCCCCTTCCTGAAAACATATCACAGACCTTTCCTATGGAGATTATCTCGAGGCCTCTGTCCTTCATCAGGTCAAGAAGGGTTTTTTGAGGTGGCTCAACTGTAAAGTCCTTTCTTTTTGGCGTCCTTTGAAAATTACCAGGTCCACCTCTAAAGGGTCTTGCTATTACCCTGGCAACCTCGTGCTCTCCTCTAAGAAGCCCTCTTGCAATCCTGCATATCTCATAAAGCTCCTCAGGTGACACAATTGCCTCATGGGCAGCTATCTGGAAGACACTGTCAGCAGAGGTATAGACAATAAGGTCACCTGTTCTAAGATGGGCTTCACCAAGTTCTTTAATAATCTCTGTTCCAGAGGCAGGTTTATTTCCAATAACCCTTCTTCCTGTGAGTCTTTCAAATTCCCTAATAATCTCGTCAGGGAATCCCTCTGGATAGGTTGGAAAGGGCCTTCCAAGCACAATGCCCATCATCTCCCAGTGACCTGTAATGGTATCCTTTCCCTTTGAGACCTCCTCAAGCCTTGCAATTATTGACGGATGGCCTGAAATCTTTTTTATCCCTCTAAAGTCTCCGAGGTTTCCTATTCCGAGGCTCTCAAGAACAGGGATTTTTAGCTCAACTGCCTCTGCTATATGGCCAAGGGTATTGCTTCCTGAATCACCATATTGTCCTGCATCTGGTGCCTCACCAATACCAAGGCCATCCATGACTACAAGAAGCACACGCATGAAATATTATACAAACATTTTTTTAAATTTTTTTAAATAAAAACTTGACTTATTTATTTTATTGGATTATACTTCTTGTAAAACCTATTTACAGAAACCCAAAAATCAAGGGGAGGTTTTATGAGGTGGACATTTTATTCAATCATCTTTTTTATCTTATTTTTAAGTTCTTCTTCCTTTGGAGCAGACCTTTCTGGAAATTCAAGAACTTATCTTAGATTTATGGAATCCACTAATGATAATGCATTCAATCCCCTTTACGAATATTTTGATTTCCATATCAGCAATATCAATGGTAAAGATATATCACTTTTCTTTGGTGGATGGCTTTCCTACGACCTTGCTGATGTCAGTTACAATAAAAGATATGACAACAATCTTCAGTATGCCTTTATTCAATACAACCATAGGGCGTCAGAACTTACTGCTGAACTTGGAAGATTTTATGTATTTGAAGGCATTGCCTCGGAGCAGATTGACGGTGTGTATGTAAAAAAATATTTCAGAAAAAAATTTGGTCTTACAGTATATGGAGGCATACCTGTAGAAACAGACTTTGATGAAAGAGGTGGAGATTCAATTTATGGTGGAAGGCTATCCTTTGAAGGAAATTCCTATATCCTTGGCCTTTCCTATCTGAAGGAAAAAAATGATAGTAATGACTTCAGAGAAGAGACAGGTATTGACCTGTACTTGAAACCTTTAAATGAAATAGAGCTTACAGGACATTCAGATTACAACATGGAACAATCAGGATGGCAGGAGCATTCTTATTATTTATCAATAAGTCCTTCTTCGGGCCTCTATATAAAACCCTTGATATCATGGATTGATTACAGGAACTTTTTTTATTCTCCAACCACATCTGCCTTCAAATTTGATCCTGCAATTATTGACCCTAAAGAAACGCTTCTCACATATGGTGGTTCGGTGGAATATAATAAAGGCTCTTTCATAATCAGTGGTGATTACAAGCGACACAACTATGAAGTCCATGAAAGTGCAAACTATTATGGTGGCAGTATTACATATTTTTCTATTTCACCGAATTTCTCAAAAAAGAAAGCAAGTCTTGGCATCTCTGTACATCGCATGGATGGTAAAATAGATTCGCTTAAATATAACGAATACAGAATTTTTGCTTCATTAAATCTTAATAGAATAAGCCTTGCCACTGATCTCATAGATATAAATTATGACCTTCAAAGAAATGGAATTAAAAATGCCTATGCTCTATCAGGCTATCTTGGTTATTCCCTCACAAGGAACCTTATCCTCTCAGCAGATGCAGAATATGGGAAAAATCCTGAATTTGACAGAGAGGTAAAGACCATGCTTAAAATCATTTACAGATTGTAGGAGAAAAAAATGAATAAACTCACAAAAACTTTTTTGCTCATAATAATATTCTCATGTATTGCAATCAGCAGCTATGGTGAGATTATCAAGAAACATCCAGTTGAGCTGATTTCACCCCCTCTGTGCAGTAAATGTCACAGCGATGAAAGGTCAGGTCTTGACCATACCTTTGACTTTTCAAAAAAACACGGGTTTATAGCATCTCAAAAGAGCTTGATGTGTAGTAGTTGCCATGTCCCAGCCTTTTGTGCTGATTGTCATACGAATAAAGAGGAAATAAAACCCAGCGACAAATTCAAAGATTTACCTGAAAGAATAATGCCGCACAGGGGAGACTATATCACCCAGCATAAGATAGATGGGAAAGTAAATCCAGCATCATGCATGAAATGTCATGGTCGTAAAAACAATAAGAGGTGTTTAACATGTCACAGATAAAATTTTTACTGATAGCTGTACTTCTGTTAGCAGGATGTGGCTCAAAAGGAAATGAACAGGCTATATTTGATCCCATAACAGGCCAGCACCCTGATGGATGGATATCTCAACATGGTATTGAATATATACAAAACCCGGAGACCTGTAAGGAGTGTCATGGTATGACCCTTCATGGTGGTATATCAAATGTCAGTTGTTTTACTGCCCAGTACAGTGGTCTCTCCTGCCATGCAAATGGTCCGGGTCATCCACCGGGGTGGGATAATCCGGATGTCCATGGTGCCATCGCAAAGGCACAGCCCTCTAATACAACAGGATTTCATATCTGCAAGGTCTGCCACGGACAAGGGTTTGCAGGTGGTATCGTAAGTGTCTCCTGCTTTACCTGCCATAATGTAAATGCACCTCATTCACCATCTCCATGGATCAATGGTAGGACTCATACTAATACAAACCCTGGAAATGCCCCGGTATGCGCTGACTGTCATAGAAGCGCAGAGGGTACACCTGGATGTTTTAATAACACCCTCTGTCATGGCGCCGCAATCTGCGGGAGCTGCCATGGCATCCCTCCTGATGGACAAACCTCACCAAATACGGCTGGAAGGCACGGTATTCATAATACCTTTGATTCCCTCGTGGAAGATTGTTCAGTCTGCCATAACGGTGCTGAATATGGAACCCAAAAGCATCAGAACAATATACCTGATGTGATTATCCACTCAACATTCAACGCAAAGACAGGACCCGGCTCCTATAATAGCTCGAATAATACCTGTTCAAATATATCCTGCCACGGTGGTCAGCCAACACCAGACTGGTCCACAGGAACAATAGATGTGAATTCGCAGTGCACGGCCTGTCACCGCTCAAGAAATGTATCTGATCAGTATAATAGTTATTACTCAGGCAAACATGACAAACATATAAAGGAAAAAATTTCATGCGCAACATGCCATGATGTAGTAAAACTTCAGACAAATCACTTTAAATATCTCTATACCCCTCAAATGGAGGGGCCTGCATCTGCTACATTGAGTGATCAATTACTGTATAATCCAGCAACTCATACCTGCAATCCAAAAGCAGGTGGACTTACTGGCTGTCATAATTCTAAGACATGGCAGTAAATAAGAGGGATTGAGATAAAAAGGGGCCGGGATTTCATCCCGGCCCCTTTAATAAAATCAGCAGCCTGCTGCCTTTTTAAAATATGTGGAGATATTCTTCCCGTCTTTTATAATATATTTTACCTTTACTTCATCACCCTCGCTTATCCTTCCATCCTTAAACTTTGCAAGGGTTGTCTCATCTTCTACTGTAACAGAAACTTCCTGGCCATCCTGTGTGGTAATCACCACAGTATTTGTCTTGAGGTCTATCGTCTTTACCTTTCCTTTGATAGAAATCAGGTCCTCTGAAATAGCTATCCCTGATAACACAAAGGATAGTATCAAAAGAATCCCTGCTATTACATTGATCCTTTTCATGGTCTCCTCCTTTACTTTATCTTTCTTGCTCCATACCTGATTGGATCACCCTTGTAACCAAGGGCTTTCCAGTCAAGTCTTTTGCCACTGAAATGGCAGTCATTGCATTTAAGTGCCTGTTCTTTTGGTGCTACCTCATGGTTTATGCTTCCATAAAAGGCAGTTGAGACAAATTCATATTTTCCACTATAGGGAAGCCCGGATCCCTTTGCACCTTCCTGAAGGGCCTTCTCCCAGTCATAATGACTCCAGAGACCCTTGTATGTCTGAGGGATTAAAAGATATTTATTAACTGAATCCATTGGCTGTTTTCCCCTGTGAACCTTGAATGGATAGATCTTTGAATTGGGATCTTTTATATCACCAACTGGTTTTGAGATGTACACAGTCTTTGATGGATCAGCAATCTTCTGCCCCTTAAGATAGCGTTCTGTCTTTCCACTGTACCATTCATAGGTTGGGATAACATTCATCTGCCATACAAAGGTACCTTTGTGCTTTGCGTAGGTCTCCTTTCCAAACTGTTCTTCTGGCTCTATATCCTTTCCAACAGTTGACCAGTCCCAGGACATCTTTGTTGCCTGACCTCTTGCAAAAAATGGTATATGACAGGTCTGGCATGCTACAGTCTTTGTGTGCCTTGAGATGGTCTTTCCTGATGGAGAATCTTTATGAGGTTCTCTATGACAATCCTCGCATGAAACCCTTCCATCATTTGTTGCAAGGAAGGTTGAGACACCTTTTATCCTGTGATTCTCTGTTACATGACAGGCGGTGCAGTTCATATCTGCTACTCCACCCATATGGACATCATGATCCCTTGTTGGTTTGCTCAGTGTAGAGTCAAGGTCACCATGCTTTACAGCATCTCCACCACCACCATAGAAATGACATACTCCGCAGTTATCCCTTGTGGGAATACCAACACTCTGTGCAGCCTTTGTGAGAGACATTATTCCCTTTTCAATGAGTGACCTGTCAGGCTCTCCAGCAAGACCTTTTCTATAATTACCCTCTCTTGCGTGACAGATAAGGCAGTCAATCTTTGTCTTGTCTTTGAAATCAAAGGTGTTATCCTTCCAGCCATATCCCGGATGGCATTTTGTGCAGAATTCTGAATTTGCACACTTATCACCACCCTCAATGGAGATGCAGAAATTATTAATCAGATTGGCCTTCCCGTATTCTTCCTTGCTGTTTTCCATTCCCTTTATTGTGTTGGGCCTGCCCTTCCACTTCCAGTGAGATGTCTTCATGAAATCCTCTGCCTCCTTTTCATGGCACTGAAGGCAGGTCTTTGTCACATCTTCTCCACTCTTAAATGGTCCCTTTATCCACTGAGAATGGTCTGCTGCCATGGTAACAGCCGTGCTGAATACCAGCATCAGTAAAATCACAATGACCACAGAATATCTCATAGCCTCCTCCTTTAGCTGTTAAAAATAAAAAGAGGCCAAAGGCCTCTCTTTAGACTGGCTCGGGTTATAGCTCCTGTATAAAAGGTGCTAAAACTTTCAGACATGAGCAATATTAACCCAAGTGGGTTTCCTTTGTCAATTAGTTTAGAAATAAATTGATTTAGAAACTTTTTTCCATTCTGATTGATGGAATATCTAAAATTATAATTTGAAGTTGATTTGTCGTATCTCTCAAGATATAATAGAATCAAAAGAACAAAATACCCTGAGTATCAGGGCAAAGGACAGGACCTAAGGGGAGGTATGTATGAGAAAAAAATTTACCCTATCTGTCTCGATTCTATCCATCCTTGTGGCAGTAGCCCTCACAATTGGTCTCACACAAAAGAAGGTGGAATCAGAGGAAAAGAAGCTCTATAAGGGTGTGGTCTATTCAGCCACAAGAGGAGGCCATCTCGTATTTACACACATCACGATTGATGGTGAAAGGGATCTTATCTCAGGTTCAGTTGCAGGAAGGCTTGTTATTCCCAATCGTGAGCAGGCAGATGCTATTGAGATGTCACCTGACCAGAAGTATATTTACTATCCCACCTGGGACACAAGCACACTCTATACCATTGACATCAGTGATAGGTTGAATCCAAAGGTTATATCAGAAAAGAAAGTCTTTGACAAACCAACAAGATTCTGCGGAAGCGTTATAGGTCCAGATGGAAGACTTTATCTCAGCTCCATGGCTCAGGGAGATGTCCATGTCTTTGATATCTCAAATCCATCTGACCCAAAATTAATGGACAGGCTTTACAAGAGTACCTATCTCTGCGGAGTGCAGGTAATAGAGGATGGGAAATACATATGGACAACAGACATGAAGGAACATAAGCTATATATCTATGATGCCAAGACCCATGAAAAGGTCGGAGAGATTATGCCCGGCGGAAAGGAATTCCTCCACAGGGCAAGGCTTGGACCTGATAAGAGATACCTCTTTCAGTCATCAACAGGTGCAGTGGCAGGTCAGCCAGCAAACGGAAGGGTCTATATAATTGATACTAAGAAGAAAAAGCTAAAAGACACAATAATGCTTGGTGAGGACTATGATCCCCATGATACGGCACTAACACCAGATGGTAAGTATGCCATTATTGCAGCAAGAAGGGTCCCTCCAAAGGACTATAAGGACTCTGAATATCTTGTAGTAAATCTTGAAAAGAAAAAGGTTATAGGAAGTATCTCCATGTGTAAGTCCTGCCACAATGCAATGGGTGTAAATCCAGAGGCTGGAAAGGAAAGAGAGGTCTTTATCTGTGGGATCCAGATAGCCTGGGAAAAATAGGATAAAAATCTCTTCAAGAAAGGCCAGCCCGAAGGGCTGGCCTTTCTGTTAAAATAATTTATGACACTCCTTTATATTGCAAAAAAGAACTTAAAAAGAAAACTCTTCAGGACATCTGCCCTCATAATATCAATTGCCCTTGTATCGGGTCTTCTCTTTGCGGGTGCTATAAGCATGAAGAGTGTCCTTACAAGCATCAAGCTCGGTGCAGAAAGACTTGGTGCTGATATCATGGTAGTGCCCGAAGGTTATGAAGAAAAGGCCCGATCCACACTTATAGCAGGTAAGCCCTCTGTCTTTTACATGCCTGGTGAGGTCCTTGATAAGGTAAGAAAGATAAAGGGTGTGAAACAGGCGTCTCCACAACTGTTTATAAAGTCCACATCATATCCATGCTGTACCTATGTGGATGTGCTTCTTGTTGCCTTTGAACCAGAAACTGATTTTACTGTAAAGCCCTGGCTTCAGGAGACCGTAAAAAGGGAACTTGAAAAAGATGAGGTGATCATAGGTGCCTCCATACCGGTAAGCATAGGTGAAAAGATGACCTTTTATGGAAAAGAATTAACAGTGGTTGGTTCACTCTCAAGGACAGGCCTTGAATACATTGACCATGCAGTGTATATGACAATGGAGACGGCCCGTGACCTTATAAAGGTCTCAAAGACAAAATCCTTTGAACCCCTTGATATTAAGGAGGATGTATATTCAACTATACTTGTTCAACTTGATCCCGCAATCTCTCCTGAGCGGGCAGCAGTATTTATAGAATATGAAATAAAAGGTGTAAAGGCCATTACATCTCAGGATGTCATAGGCTCTGTAAAAAAACAGCTCTTTGCACTCCTGAGGACACTCTTTGGTTTAGGAATAAGTCTATGGATTGTTACAATAATACTTGTAGGAGTGGTTTTTTCAATGATAGTAAATGAGAGACAGAGGGAGATAGGCATACTTCGTTCCCTCGGAGCAAAAAAATCAGGTGTCTTTTATCTCATTACCATTGAGGCATTCATTATATCCATCACTGGAGGGATTACTGGCATCTTAGCTGGCGGGGTGCTTCTTCTCATGATAAAAGAACCTATCAGGATAGCCTTCAACCTGCCCTATCTCTGGCCCGGCACGATCTTTGTGCTTGCAACAGGGATAATAATCCTGGTAATATCCATTATCACTGGAACAGGCACAGCCCTCTATCCCGCGCTCAGGACAAGCAGGATGGAGCCCTACGAGGCAATAAGGAGTGGAGAGTAAGAAAACGGATTAAGTCCGGATTAAAGCTCAGATTTGAGCTTAAAGATTTGATTGAGGAGGTCTCCTGTGCTTAGAATTATTTTTATTTTAATCTTTATCTTTTCAGCAACAGCATCCTTTGCATTGGATATAAGCATTGAGGACATATCAGGTATATTTTCCATGAGACCTGACACAGGTGCAGTATTTATGAAGATTAAGAACTCTGGAGATACTGATGATACAATTACAGGTGCAAGGGTGGATATCAAGGACGCTACTGTAGAGCTTCATAATGTAAAGGATGGACAGATGTATAAGATTGATAAAATCCCTGTGCCTGCAAAAGGCACTGTGGAGCTTAAAAAAGGCGGACTCCACATCATGCTTTTTAACCTGCCCATTGAGCTTAAAGAAGACCAGGAATTCAAGCTTACACTTATATTTGAGAAGGCAGGTGAGATAACGGTTCCAGTAAGACTCAAAAGCTCACGGCATGAGATGCACCACCATCACTGATAAAATCAAAGCCTTTTCATGCCGGCCCGCAGGAAAAACCTCAAGATAGGTATAAGTGCCTGTTTACTTGGTAAAAAGGTCAGATATGATGGTACAGATAAACTCAACAGCACCTTAAAGAGATGGGCCTGTTCAAAAGGAATTAAATTTATACCTGTTTGCCCTGAGGTTGAATGTGGCCTTCCTGTGCCCAGAGAACCTATGATTCTTACAGGTAATCCTGAAGCCCCAAGAGTTATAACAATTAATACAGGAATTGATTATACCAGTAAATTAAAAAAATGGATCAGGAAAAAGCTTAAAGCCCTTAAGAATGAAGATATTTCAGGCTTCATCTTCAAAAGTCGTTCACCAAGTTGTGGACTGAGAAGTGTGAAGATAAAGGGTTATAGGAAAAAAATTAATGGCCTCTTTACTGCCTCAATTATCAGGGCCTTTCCAGGAATGCCTGTAATTGAAGATGAAGGGCTAAAAAGTCTGAGCTCAAGAAAGAGATTCCTCAATCATGTTAAAAACTATCAAATAAGAAAGAAATCATCAGCTCCAGATTAGCATCACAACAGAAAAGGCTATAGTTGTGCCTCATGCCTCTTATTTTTATCCTATAGCAGAGGCATGTTTCATAGAAAATTTCTACTTGACATATTGATATTTTCTTTTTAAAATTTTTTTGGAGGGGCATGGGGCTGGTGCCCCACCTGGTCTGCAAAACCAGTGTTATGGTAAAGGGCCGGCTGGAGGCCCTCCCTTAGAAGGAGCCATAGTGGGTTCGATTCCCACTGCCCCTCTCCAATATATTTAGTATATTGGCTAAATTTATAATTTGAAGTTGACAATCCAGAATTCAGTAGCTAAAATTATATTGATGTTAAATAAAAGAAATAAAATTTTATCAGTCCTTTTTATTGCGATTTTCATTATCTTCAGCCTGCGGGCAGGTAGTATAACCTTTGTTTCAAATCATGGAAAAATAATTATTACATCAAATATCTGCGATAAAAATATTGATAATCTTTCATCAATAGATTATTCCTGTCTTTCAGAATGTGCATGCAAGCTATTATTTTCAAAATATGTAATTGACAGGATTGAATTCATAACTATTGCTCCTTTTCAATCAATATCCTCACAAATAGACCGACCCCCTACTTCCTGATCTGTAAGCAAAATCATTCCATCTTTCCTGCATTGCAGGAATTAATCCTTATTACAGACAGCTAAAAATAAAGCTTCAGCTAAAAGGAGGTTCAGTATGAAAGGCCTTTCAAGAAGACAGCTCATCACAGGGGCTGGTGCACTGGCATTAGGTACAATGCTCACAAAATTTATTTCAAAGGCAGAGGCAAAGGGAGGAACAACAGAAAAATGGCCATGGCCCTATGAGAAACTTGACCCTAAAAAAACAGCAGAGATTGCCTATGAAGAATGGTACAGGGTATTCTGTGGTGCTGCTGTGATAAGCAGTATATTCGGTCAGCTTGCTGAAAAGATAGGCGATCCTTATAAATCATTTCCTGTTGATTCCTTTATAGTCCTCGAAGGAGGTATGGCTGGATGGGGAACAATATGCGGCTCCGTTGCAGGAGCAAACATAGCATCTAACCTGATTATTGGCCCAAGGATTGCGGGTCCTGATTGTGAGCACGGACATGTCATAGGCTCAAATATAATGAAGTGGTACTCAGAGATCGCACTTCCAACCTTTGTTCCCTCTAATCCAAAGGCAAATAAGGATAAGATTGTCACAACTACGAGTAATTCACCACTCTGCCATATCTCTGTTGGAAAATGGATGAAGGCATCTGGATTTGCCCTCGCAAGCAATGAGAGAAAGGACAGATGTGCAAGGGTTGCTGCAAGTGTGGCCTATAAACTTGTTGAAGACCTCAATGCATGGAAAGATGGTAAGTATAAAGAAGAGGTAGCCTGGTCACCAGCAAAGCACTTTGGCATTACAGGTCAGCAGAATTGCAATGAATGCCATGGCTCAAACATCCCTGAAGCACCAAGGATGAAAAAGTAAGATTTAACCTTAAAGTTGCATAAATTGGAGGCTGGCATGCCTCAAAAACTTTTATAATGCGATTTGATATTAAATGTGATTGCTTAATCAAGACCGCACCTGTGGTGCCGTTTAATAAGAACCACTTATGTTTATTGAATGTTGCTATAGGTATCGCAGATAAAAGTTTTTTCACCATGCCAGCCTCCAATAAAAGGCTAATTTTTGCAATGTTTGAGTTAAATTAATAGAGGGCTGGCAAAGCCTGCCCTCTTATAAAAGGGAGGTAACAAAATGAAGAAATTAGTTAAGTCTTTGCTTGTTGTACTGTCACTGCTCGTTATTTCAACCCTCGCCTATGCGGCCTTTTCAAAATGGATATTCGTACCCAATGCCGCCTCAAAAACACTCTCAGTCATAGACCCTAAGAAAGAGATGGTTATAGGTCACTGTGAGACAGGTCCAACTGGATGGCTTGCCTGTCTGACTCCAGATCTCAAAAAGATTTATGTAGGAAACAATGGTGGCACCACAGTAGCGGTTATTGATGCCCTAACACACAAGACCATTAAACAGATAGAGACAGGAAAGAATCCGAAACACCCTCTTGTTACACCCGATGGAAAGTATGTCCTTATAAACCATACAGGTGAGGTAAAGGCAGTGCTTCTTGATGCAAAGACTGATAAGGAGCTCAAGACCTTCACTGTTGAGGTAGAAAACAAAGAATACAAAGGACCCCTCATGATGCATTCTGCCTTTACATGGGATAGCAAATATGCCTTTGTCCAGAACTACGCTGATAAAAAGGCATATATATTAAGTATTCCTTCTCTGGAAGTTGTGGCAACCATTGAGGGTGATAGCCCTGCCCATTATTTCGTTCCAGCTCCTGACAATAGGCAGGTCTGGATAGTCTGGGAAGGAAATGATAAGGCAAAGATAAAGCCCTCTGTGTCCATCATTGATATGGCAACATTGAAGGAGATCAAAAAGATAGAGATACCCGTGAAAGAGGATGAACCGATTGAAGGCCATCATGGAATCTTTACACTTGATGGAAAGTATTTTTACTTCTGTAACCGTGGTCCGGCACCAAAATTTGGTGGCACGACAGTAGCGATTATTGATGTAGCAAAACAGGAGGTAGTAAGGACGATAAAAGGTGGCAATGGTGTAGGCCATCCCTATCTCACTCCTGATGGCAAATATGTGGTCCTAACACCTTACGGCTCAAATATAATCTCCATAGTTGATGCAAAGACTGGTCTAAAACTCAAGGATATAGCTGTAGGAAGTGGCAATCATGTGGGGCATATTGTATTCAGTCCAGACAGCAAAAAGGCCTATGCCACAAATGCCTCTGATGGAGCGGTCTATGTAATTGATATGCAGACCCGGGAGGTTACAAAGGGCATACCTACAGGAAACAAGGCAGCACAGATCATAAACACCTATACAAATCTCTTTGAGATACCAGGAACTTACAAGCTTCATGCTCATTAAAAAGGGAGAAATAAATTATGAAAGGCGGGTATGACTTCATAAATCTTAAAAGGTTAAGGCATACCCGCCTTTGACCTGAGGTGTTAAAATAGGAGCAGATTATGAAATTACTTAGTGTCTCAATATTATCTCGATGTCTAACCCTCCTCCGAGGGAATTCGGTCTGAATTCCTCGAGGCACAGTTTCAAATCTTTAAAAAAAAGGAGGTAAGTATGAGAATTTTAATACTTCTAATCATTGTAAGTCTCGTAGCAGCAGCACCTGTGGCTGCAAAAGAGGCACAGACCCTTGATGAGCTTATAAAGATGTATGACTCATCGAGCTGTAAGGAATGCCACAAAAAGATTTATGAAGACTGGGAAAAGTCATTGCATGCAAGACCCCTTCTTGGACCTGTTGGTAGAACCCTTGCAACATTTCAGGGTTTTGTAAAATCAAGAGATACAGAGCTGGCAAAATCTAAAGAGGTCGCTCCTACAATGAAGCAGTTCCTGAAACCCTGTGTTGAATGCCATTTACCTCAAATGATGGATGCATCAGATAAAGTTTCGGAAGAACTTGCAAAGGCAATAGTAGATGGAAATGAAGATATTATCAAAAAACTTCAGATAACCTGCGTGGTATGCCACAACAGAAATGCCATAATAAGGAAGTTCAGAGATGGAGCTCCAAAGGCAGACACAATATACGGGCCCAAATATTCTGGCGTGCATGGTGACAAAAGATTCACAAAGGCCCAGAAAAATGAGATGATGAGAGACTCTGTATTCTGTGCCCAGTGCCACCAGGGACCAAATGTCCAGCATTATGATGAGCCCATGTGGTGTGTATCAAACTATGACAGCCATCAGCAGTTCTATGTCCCAATGGGTGGGACAGAAAGCTGCCAGGACTGCCATATGCACAAAGAAGGTGGTCACAACTTTCCACCAAACTATCAGAACAAAGAGGCAACTTCAAAGAGACTTGCAAAGTGGATAGACCTCAACATGAACGCAATGGCTTACAAATTTAAACCAACAGGTAAAGACCTGATACCCATGGTTGTGATAAATACAGAGATAATAAGCAGAATAGGTCACAGGTTTCCTGATGGCTGCCCTTCACCAAATAGAGTGACTCTGGATATAAAGGTCAGCACACCCGATGGAAAAGAGATCTATAAGGAACAGAAAATCTACATGCCACAGCACAGCCTCGGTTATGATAATCAGGAGATGGTCTATGCAGCAAACAGAAAACTGACCCTTCTGAGAGATACATCACTCTTCCCCTTTGTTCCAAAGAAAGAGACTATTGAGGTCAAACTACCCGAGGGAGTAACTGAGGCAATCGTTGAGGCTGTCCTTACCTTCAGACAAATCCCTGGAGTGGAAGAGGCTGAATTCCAGATTCATAAGTTATCAAAAAAGGTCAGTCTCAAACGATAATCATAAAAAGGGAGGCTTAAAGGCCTCCCTTTTCCCAATCTTCTACAGGGCCATCAATTTTATAAAAAACAGGATTTAACCTGAGTCTCGAGTCTTTTTTAAAACCGGATAAATATATAAATCTTCCCCTGTCTCTTTTCATTAACTTTTTCTTTAGATGTAAAAACTCAAATCTTATTTGACCTGTTGTAACTGGAACTATCTTTGTTAAATTAGACTGTTGAATCTTGCTTCTGTTAAAATTATAACCTCGTCTTTTTGCCTCAAGGTAAACATAGTAAAGATAGGCATTTATTAACCTTAAGGGATATCTGTATGTCTTGAATCTTATTAACTGTGGATGATTAGTGTAGGCCTTTGTCCTACCTTCGAGCACCTTCTTAGCAAGCAGCCCTTCGCGCCAGAGAGCAACTAATCCCTTTGTATCAAGATATTCTGGGTGTAACGACCACAACCTCATAAAAAATTTTATCACGAGCTTAACAGATTTTAAATAAGAATTTTCTATAAATTTGTTGTTTTTAATTGAAAATAACTATTGGACAACAGAATAAAAGATATTCTAAATTTTATTAACTCATTTTCGCTGTTTAATTGTTCTGGATTTAACATTGATAACAACGGAGGCTTGAAATGAAAAGATTAATATCTCTATTACTTTTGTTATTTTTTGCATCACAGGTCTATGCAAAAGAAAGGGCTGTAGAGATCATAAATGAATTCAAATTGAATGTTCCGGAAAGTGCGAAACATGTAAGGTTATGGATTCCCTATCCAATGTCTGATGAGAATCAGGATATCTATGATGTTCATATAATTGGAAATTTTTCTTATTCAAGTATATATAGAGAAGCAAAATATGGGAATACCATACTTTATGCAGAATGGAAAGAGCCTGTAAGTGAGCGGATTCTTAAATACACCTTCAAGGTAAAAAGGAAGGAACAAATAACCAGGAATTTTCCAAAAAAGGAATTAAATTTTTCAAGAAAAGAGATGGAAAAGTACCTGAGGCCTGCAAAATTTCTTCCCATTGATGGCAAGGTAAAGGATTATGCAGAAAAGATAACAGAAGATAAAACAACAGTCCTTCAAAAGGCTACCGCAATATATGACTGGATAGTGGAAAATATGCACAGAGACCCTAATGTAAAAGGTTGTGGATTTGGTGAGGTGGAAAGGCTTCTTGAGACAAGGGGTGGCAAATGTGCAGATATTCATTCAGTCTTTGTTGCCCTCGCAAGGGCCTCTGGAATACCAGCAAGAGAGGTATTCGGAATACGCATCCCAAAAGGGAAAGAGGGAGATATGACAAAGGCACAGCACTGCTGGGCTGAATTCTATCTTCCCGGATATGGTTGGGTTGTTGTTGACCCTGCTGATGTGAGGAAGGCAATCCTTGAACAAAAGCTTACACTGGATCAGGCAAGACCTCTGAGAGAGTATTACTTTGGTGCTGTAGATGAAAACAGGATAGCCTTCGGCACAGGAAGGGATATTATATTGAATCCTGAACAAAAGGGTGAACCACTTAACTATTTTATGTATCCCTATGCAGAGGTTGATGGAAAACCTTTAAATGAAGATCTTTATGGATTTAACATAGGGTATAAGATAAGTTTCAGAGAACTTGATCAATAAGCTATGACCATCTCATGGGCAACTGAAAATCTCACAAAGATAAAGGTTGAGACTGTTCAAATCAATCTCGGAAACAGATGCAATCAAAGGTGTCTACACTGCCATATCGGTGCATCTCCAGAAGGCAATAAAAATATGGATCATGAGACATCTAAAAAAGTCCTTGAAAAACTTATTGCCCTTAAACCGTCAATAGTTGAATTTACAGGTGGTGCACCTGAGATGAATCCCAATCTCGCCATATTCATAGAGGAACTCTTCAAAAACAATATCAGGACAGTTGTAAGAACAAACCTTACAGTGCTTGAAATGGATAGCTATTCATCTTATATCGATCTCTATTCAAAATATGGTGTAAGGATTATTGCATCACTGCCAGGATATTCTAAGGAAGAAACAGACAGGCAGAGAGGGAAAGGCACATTTGAAAAGAGTATCAGGATTTTAAAGGAATTGAACAGGGTTGGCTATGGAGACAATGGCCTGATTCTTGACATTGTCCATAATCCTCCTGAAGTATCTCTGCCCCGCTCTCAGGAAGAACTTGAAAGAGAGTACAGGGAGGTATTAAAAAAAGAATACGGAATAAGATTCAACGGATTGATCACAATCACAAATTCACCAATAGGTAGTTTCAAAAGGTATCTTATCAATCATGGAAAATACGAGGACTATATCCGTTTACTGGTGAATAATTTCAATGCAGAAACCCTTAACAGATTGATGTGCAGAAATCTCATCTCTGTTGATTATGAGGGATATGTCTATGACTGTGATTTTAATCTTTCCCTTGGTGTCAGAATAAAGGGATATGAAGATATAAAATTCTGGGAGATAGATTTTGAGGATTTTAATCCTCCGATAAGCTGCGGTGAGCACTGCTATGCCTGTACAGCAGCTATGGGTAGCAGTTGCAGTGGCTCACTGATAAATACTACTACTCATGATGTGGTAAAGAGATATTATGGCCAGGTATTGAAAGGGAAAAAAGACCTCAAAACAAAGGCTTGCTGCATACCCGATGATTTGCCCGAAAGTATTAAAGAGGTATTGCCCCTCATAGCAGATGAGATAAAGGAAAAATACTATGGCTGTGGCTCACCAATCCCTTTAGAGCTTACAGGCCTTAAGGTCCTTGACCTGGGATGTGGCACTGGAAGGGATTGTTATATCCTTTCTAAGCTTGTAGGAGAAGAGGGTTTTGTTTATGGAATGGATATGACGGAAGAACAGATAGACATAGCAATAAAATATATTGAAGAACATATGAAGAAATTCGGATATAAAAAACCTAATGTGAGATTCATACATGATTATGTAGAAAACTTAGACAAACATTTTCAAAAAAACTCGCTGGATCTTGTTATATCCAATTGTGTAGTTAATCTGATAGAGGATAAAGAAGGAGTAATTCAGAAGGTCTATAAGATCCTGAAAGATGGTGGTGAATTTTATTTCTCTGACATCTATGCAGACAGACGACTTCCTGAAGAGATAAGGAAAGACCCTGTGCTTTACAGTGAATGTCTCGGCGGTGCCCTTTACTGGAAGGATTTTGAAAGGATTGCAAAGCTGGCAGGCTTTGTTGACCCGAGGATAGTATCAAATAGGGTTGTTGAAATAAAAAACGATGAAATAAGGAGGCTCGTTGAGAATGTTACCTTCTACTCCATTACCTATAGACTCTGGAAAATAGAGGGACTTGAAGATGGCTGCGAGGATTACGGCCATGTGGCCCTATACAGAGGTGGTGTCAAGGAATCACCATTTAAATTTATGCTGGATTTCGATCATATCTTTGAAAAGGACAGACCTGAAAGGGTTTGCGGGAACACAGCGTTGATGCTTTCTAAGACGAGAGTCAAAAAATATTTTCACATATCCGGAAATTTTGAAAAACATTTTGGACCTTTTAACTGTTGTGGCAATAGAACAAAGGAAGGCATCAATAAAACTTCTGAGATAGCCTCATGCTGTTAAGGATAAAAATTTTTCATCCAGGGATGGCATCACTTACAGAGGAGATAAAAAGATTTTCATGTATCTATCTCAATATATAAGGAGGATATAAGGAGGTCACCATGCTCATTGATGCAAGGGGT
>JBKBPW010000004.1:313-36615 GCA_046292975.1 Thermodesulfovibrionales bacterium | reverse complement strand
GGGCTTGACAAGAATAATTCTAATATGATAATGTTTATTAACTTAGAATGATGCAAAAGTATAGAAACACAGGTATGAAGTTAACACCCCAGAGGCTGGCTGTGCTTGAATTTCTTGAAGGCAACAGGAGCCATCCATCAGCTGAGGATATATACAGGGCTGTTAGGGAAAGGTATCCCATGATATCCCTTGCAACTGTTTATAACATCCTTGAAACACTTAAGGAAAAAGGTCTTGTTCAGGAGCTGAATATAGACCCTCAGAAAAAGAGATTCGATCCCGATACAAGCCTTCATCATCATCTTATATGTACTGGATGCGGAAAGGTAATTGATATAATACTGGAGCAAATCCCTCAGATATCTGAAGAAGACCTTGGAGGATTTGAGATTCAGAGGGTCCACCTTGAGCTATATGGATTATGTCAGGACTGCAAAAAAGGTGATTTTTAATAACTTAAAAAAGGAGCATTTTGCTCCTGTATATTAAAATTCAGGAGGTTTTAGATGTCAGAGGTAGTAAGAATAGGCCAGAAGGTTCCAGATTTTGAGCTGGAGACCTTCAATCCAGCAACAGGCAAGTTTGGGAAATTCAGTCTTGCAGAGGCAAAGAAGGACAAGAAGTGGACAATCCTTGTGTTTTATCCAGCTGACTTCACCTTTATCTGTCCTACGGAGCTTGCAGATGTTGCAGAAAAATATGAGGAATTTAAGAAACTCGGCTCAGAGGTTGTATCAGTGAGCACAGATACCAAGTTTGTCCATTATGGCTGGTATCAACAGGAAAAGACGATTCAGAATGTTAAGTATCCGATGGGAGCTGATCCAAAAGGCACGGTATCAAGACTTTTCGGAGTTTATGATGAGGATTCAGGCCTGGCATTGAGGGGAACATTTATCATTAATCCAGAAGGAGTTCTGGTATCTTCAGAAATCAATTATTACAATGTGGGAAGGAATGCCGATGAATTGCTGAGGAAGCTTGAGGCATTCACCTATGTGTGGGATAAGCCCGAAGAAGTATGTCCTGCTAAGTGGAAGCCAGGTGAGAAGACACTTAAACCATCAGAGGCAATTGTTGGGAAGGTCTATGAGGCCTTGAAATAAATAGGATTAATATTAAGGTGAGGGCATCAGCCCCTCACTTTAAAATTAAAAATAATGAAGGAGGTTTTATGACAAAGAGATTGCAGGTTTATAAATGCGAGATCTGTGGCAATATGAGTGAGGTCATTCTCGAGGGAGTTGGCACTCTGGTATGCTGTGGTAAGTCCATGAGGCTTTTTGAGGAAAACACAGTTGATGCATCAAAGGAAAAGCATGTGCCTGTCATTGAGAAGATAGAAGGAGGTTACAAGGTAAAGGTTGGCAGTGTTCCACATCCTATGGAAGAAAAGCATTATATTGAATGGATTGAGCTCATAGCTGATGGAAGGGCCTACAGGGAGTTTCTAAAGCCAGGACAGGCCCCTGAGGCTATTTTTAAGATTGAGGCATCAGCAGAGATCGGAGCAAGGGAGTACTGTAATCTCCACGGATTATGGAGGTCATAGCTATGGCAAAAAAGAAGGTTTATGTCTGTCAGATATGTAATACCTATATTGTAAAGAAGGATGATGAAGCGATACCTGTTTGTTGCGGTAAAGAGATGGTAGAAATGGATGAGTTTGAAGACGGAGAAGTAAAAAGTATTAAAGAGAGCTCTGGTGGGCTCTAAAATTTATTATGGAGGTTTAACAATGGAAACAAAAGTATCAACCGAGCTTAAGGAATATGTATGCGGTCAGTGCGGGTATATTTATAACCCAGCAAAAGGAGATAAGAAAAACAAAATACCACCCGGGGTTCCTTTTGAGGAATTACCAGAGGATTATAAGTGTCCACTCTGTGGTGCACCAAAATCAAGATTTTCACCAATGCTTTAATAAGGAGGCAAAATTATGTGCATGGATTATAAGTTATCCTGTGAATGTGGCAAATACACTGCGAGCTTCAGTTTTAGGGATAATATAATGCCACCAGAGGTGGTCAACAGGCTCTACTGTCCTGAATGTGCCAGTGGTGTGCCTTTTGACCCATTAAGGATGATAGTTGACAACGGATGGATTATAGAATATGATATGGATGTAGCAAGATTCGCTTCGCGGGTTCTTCCTGTTAAGGAAATCACACCTGAGTTTATATTTGACCAGGGTTATTGCACATGGCGTGGAATGTATCCAACTGATTATATTGATTCTGTCAATGAAAGACAGAAGATTATGGAGCTTTCAAAGACTGATCCGAGGAGATATCTTGATGAATTAAAGTCCTGGGGCATTAAAAGGATGGCTCGCCTGAGGCAGGAAGGATGGAGAAAGGCCTTAAGCGAGACCCCTTATGGATAATTAAAATCAGGCCTTAGAAGGCAGGCTTATGGCTGAATATACAGTGTTCAACCTGACGCCTTCAGCCTTGGGCTTAAAAAAGGAGGTTTGTATGAAGGAAGAAAGACCTGGATATAAAGAGAGGCCAGCCTGCGCAGAGCTTAATGCACCCTTTCCTGAGTTTGTAACCTGTCCAAAATGTGGTGAAGATATTGAGATATGGACAGATGAAGAAGAGACAAATTGCATATTTTGTGGTTACCATCTCTTCAGGAAAGAATCAATAGTGCATTAATCTCCTTTGGAGATTAAAATTAAGATTTTTGAGGAGGTCTTTATGGCGAGTAAGGAATTACTTGACAGGCTTAATGATGCAATTGCAAGGGAGATTCAGGTAAGTGTTCAGTATATGTGGCAGCATGTTACAGTAAGAGGTGTGAATGCTGAGGCAGTTGGTGGAGTATTTAAGAAGATCTCAATAACAGAGATGAAGCATGCAGAGGCTATCGCAGAGAGGCTTGATTATCTTGGAGGTGTTCCCACAACAAAGCCAACACCTATTACAGTTGGCAATAACCTGAAGGAGATGCTTGCCATTGATAAAAAGGCTGAGGAAGATGCCATCAGCCTTTATAAGGGTATCATCAAGCTTGCTGAACAGGAAGGCGATGTGGTTACAAAAAGGCTCTTTGAATCCATACTTGCTGATGAGGAAGAGCATCACAATCAGTTTTCAACACTACTTGAAGAGTAGTCACATAATTTTTAGTGTGAAACTTAACTTTTTCTGGAAGGAGGTGGATAATGAATCCTGTTAAGCTAAAAGATGGTATTTACTGGGTTGGTGCAATAGACTGGGCTGTAAGGGATTTTCATGGCTATATTACACCAAGAGGAACAACCTATAACAACTATCTTATCTTTGATGACGAGATTACCCTTGTTGATGCAGTTAAAGAAGATTTTACAGAGATCAGTCTTAAAAATATAAGGGCACTTGTTGAGCCCTCAAAGATAAGGCATATTATTGTAAATCACATAGAGAATGACCATGCCTCTGGCCTTGACAGGATTAAGTCCTTCTGCCCTGAGGCTGATATTTACATTACAGAGCGGGGTAAGAAAGGGCTTGAGAGATTCTTTGATATTTCAAAATGGGATATAAAGACTGTAAAGACAGGCGATACCCTCAGGATTGGTAAAAGGACTTTACTCTTTATTGAGACACCAATGCTTCACTGGCCTGACTCAATGATGACCTATGTAAAAGAAGACAGGCTTCTTATAAGCCAGGATGCCTTTGGTCAGCATATTGCATCATCTGCAAGATTTGATGATGAATACATTACCTGTGAGTCTATGTCAGAGCTTGAGGATGCAGTGATAGATTACTATGCCAATATCCTCATGCCCTTTGGTCAGCTCATAAAATCAAAGATAGAAGAGATAAAGAAACTCAATCTTGAGATAGACATGATTGCTCCTGACCACGGAGTTATCTGGAGGCAGAATCCTCAGAAGGTCCTTCAGATGTATCTTGATATGGCAAATGGAAAGGCAAACCCCAGTGTTGCCATCATATACGATACCATGTGGCATAGCACAGAGCATATGACACTACCCATTATGCGGGGCATCAGAGATGAGGGAGTGGATTGCAAGGTGATAAAACTTCGCGCAACACCCATGAGTATGGCAATAAAGGAATTCTGGAAGGCAAGAGGTGCCCTGATAGGTACACCTACATTGAATAATATCATGTATCCTTCAGTTGCAGAATTCCTCACACACCTGAGGGGTCTAAGACCAAAGAACCGTGTTGCAGGAGCCTTTGGCAGTTATGGTTGGGGTGGAGGAGCGGTTAAGGAGGTTTATGAGGAGTTAAAGAGGATGGGGCTTGAAATCTATGAGCCTGGTATCCAGGTCATGTACAGGCCATCCCTTGAGGATGAAAAAAGACTTTATGAATTCGGGAAAGACTTTGCCAGAAAGGTAAAGGAATATCACGCAAGATTTTAGGAGGTAAATATGGGAGTATGGAAATGCACAATCTGTGGATATGAATATGATGAAGAAAAGGAAGGAACACCCTTTGAAAAACTTCCAGATGACTGGAGGTGTCCTGTCTGTAATGCACCAAAGGATGCCTTTGAAAAGATTCGCTAAGGAGGTAACTTATGACAAAGACAGAAAAGCATCTACTTGAAGCCTTTGCTGGAGAGTCCCAGGCAAATAGAAAATACCTCGCCTTTGCTAAAAAGGCAGAGGAAGAAGGTTACATGCAGGTTGCAAGGCTTTTCAGGGCTGCTGCTGAGGCAGAGACAGTTCATGCCTTGAATCATCTAAGAGAACTGGGTGGAATTAAATCCACAAAGGAAAATCTTGAGGCTGCTATTAATGGTGAAACCTATGAATTTCAGAATATGTATCCTCAAATGATAAAGGATGCAGAATCTGAGGGTAAGGGTGGTGCCCTCAGGAGCTTTGAGTTTGCCAATGAGGTGGAAAAGATACATGCAAACCTCTACAAAAAGGCACTGGAAAATTTAGGCAAAAATCCCGATACTGTTTATTATGTCTGTCAGGTCTGTGGAAACACTGTAGAAGGTGCAGCACCAGATGAATGCCCTATTTGCGGAGCTAAGAAAGAGGCATTCAAGAAGATAGAGTAATGAAGATAATTGCCTTTAATGGAAGTCCAAGGATAGAGGGCAATACAGAGATACTTCTTAAGGAGTGTCTTAAGCCAGCTCATGAGGCAGGTCATGAGGTAGTTCTGTTCAATCTTAATCAGATGGACATAAAACCCTGTCAGGACTGTGGAGGCTGTGATACAACAGGCAGATGCATAATTGATGATGACATGACCGAGATATACAGTGCTATAAGGGAGGGGCATAGGTTTATACTTGCCTCTCCTGTATTTTTCTTTGGCCTGAGTGCGCAGGCAAAGGCAATGATTGACAGGTGTCAGGCCTTCTGGTGTGAAAAATATCTCCTTAAAAGGCCTATTCCAGAAGGTCTTCATGGAAGAAAGGGGCTTTTAATTGTAGTAGGTGGTATGAAAAAGGAGATCGGTATTCAGTGCTCTGAGGCAACTGCAAAGGCATTCTTCAGGACAATCAGCGTGCCTGAGCATGAGACACTGAGCTTTCTTGGTGTGGATGCAAGAGGTGCAATACTCCAAGTGCCTGATGCCCTAAAGAAGGCCTATGATAGTGGAGTAAAACTCATATTTTAAAAAAGGTCATAGGCAAATCTGGTGCAGTTAAAGTCTTTTTTGATATTCCCAAAAAATTATTACTGAAGGGTTTTATAAAATACTGTGTATAGTTTTAATGAAGAGCTTCAGATTATAAAAAACTTTGTCAGGATCATGGCTGAAAGGTCAGGTGGCAGCCATAATCTTGGCACTGCCTTGATTTCTGCACTTATCGCTATGAGGATGGATTTATCACCAGAGAAACTTTATATCTCAGGACTTTTACATGATATAGGAGCAATAGGTATATTTGAAAACTTTATATCAGAGCCCCTTTTTTTTGAAAAAGGGCAGGGGTATGATGAGGAATTGACATACCACCCTGAGGTTTCTTATAGGATGGTAAAGGAATTATTGGGACTCGATTTAATCGCAATAAAGGAACATCACGAACTACTCAATGGTCAGGGTTATCCTATTGGTCTTTCGGGAGAGGATGTATCAATTGAGGGATATGTCCTTGGCATTGCAGATAAATTAGAGGTACTTGCAAGGTCAAAAGAATACAATTATCATGAAATTATAAAGACTATTCGTGAATGGGAAAATAAATGGTATCCTTCCTCTATAATTGATGCATCTATGTGTCTTCTTATAGAAGACAGGTCTATCCTTTATGATATACAGCAGGCAGTATCGCTGGAGCGTAGAATCAATGAGTGTGAAAAGAATTTTACTTTCCCTGATTTCATAATTGATGAGAAGGCCCTTTTAAAATTTTTTTCTATGTCAATCACATTGAAACATCCTTATACTTCTTATCATGCGGAACGGGTAAGTGGTCTTGCCTTAAAAATAGGTGAAAGGATTGGCCTTGATAAAGAAGCTATGAGGAATCTGGAGATTTCTGCTTATCTTCATGACATTGGAAAGGTCTGCATACCAAGGGCTGTTCTTGACAAACCTTATGTCCTGGAACCTTCTGAGGTAAATATTATAAAAGAACATGTCTTGAAGACCTATGAGATTTTAAATAATTCTCCTATTACTGAAGAGGTTGCCTTTATTTCTTCAAGTCACCATGAGGCCATGGATGGAAGTGGCTATCCCCTCGGTCTTAAAGGTGAAGAAATACCAATTTTAAGCAGGATTATAAATGTAGTGGATATTTTTGATGCCCTTACTTCATCAAGGGCCTATAGACCCGCACTATCTCTCCGGGGGGCTGTCAAAACAATGGAAGAAAAATTCTATCGCAAGATAGATTATGACCTATTCAATATATTAAAAGTGATTATAAGGGAGGAGAACAATTATGGATTATGACAGGGCAATAGGTATAATTACACGGGACATCTTCTGGGTTGGTTTTTATGACAAAGAAGCAGGTTTCCATTGTAATCCCTATCTTTTATTAGATGGGGATGAGGCAGTCCTGTTTGATCCGGGTACAAAACCCCATTTGAGGCATATTGTCAGAAAGATAACAGAGATAATAAATCCCGCAAATATTACCTACATAGTTTTGCATCATCAGGATCCAGATTTATGTGCCGGTGTCCCTGATATAGAAAAATTTTGCAGTCCAAATGTAAAGATTGTTACCACCTGGAGAAGTGGTGTTCTTATATCATATTATGGCATTGAATCACCTTTTTATTATGTTGATAAAAATCAATATAAATTAAAATTGAAAAGCGGGAGAGTCCTTAGATTTATTCCGACTCCTTTCTGTCATAGTCCGGGGTCCTTTGTTACCTTTGATGAAAAAACTGGCGTTTTATTTAGCAGTGATCTCTTTGGAGCCTTTTCCTTTAATTGGAGTCTCTTTGCTGGACCTGATTATGGGGAGGCAATGAAGGCCTTTCATGAGCCCTATATGCCATCTAAGGAAATTTTAAAGGAAAATATCAAAAGATTAGAAAAACTTCCAATAAAACTTATATTACCGCAGCATGGTTCCATACTAAGAGGTGAACAGATAAAGGAATCCATAGAGATACTTAAAAATCTTGATTGTGGCATGCAATATATACCTTACAGGGAGGAGGAATGATGGATGCATATAGTAATCTCATAGAATCCTTAATAAAAAGAGAAATAGCTATCCTTGGGAGAGAAAGAATAGAGAGGATTCTTCAGGAGTTGAATATTCATTTTGATTTTGAAAAGGGGAAACTTATCAATTATTTAGGAAATGGGTTTGATGAATTGGAAAGGCTTGGTAACGAGATTTACAGGATAGGGGGAGAGATTGTCCTTATAGGTGCCAGGGTGAATATTATTCTTAATGCATCAAGAGAAAGGCTTGAACTACCTGCTATTTTTAGTTAATATAATTTAAACTGATTTTCAACTGGAGGTGTCTATCATGGGACTCTTTGACTGGATATTTAAAAGAAAGAAAGCTGAATTCTTTATTGAATGGGATGATAAATATAAAGTGAACATCATAGAGATTGATGCCCAGCATAAAAAACTATTTGCCATTTATAATAATCTTGTAGATGCAATGTATCAGGGTGTGGGTGTGAAGGAACTTGGTACTGCCCTTAATGACTTGCTTGATTATTCAGTTGTCCATTTTATGACTGAAGAGGGCTATATGGAGAGATATAGATATCCTGAGCTTGAGAGTCATAAGGCAGCTCATAAGGTCTTCAGAGATAAAGTTTATACCCTTCATAAAGAGTTTTCAGAGGATAAGCCAGTATTAACTGCTGAAGTTATAGAGTATCTCAGAGACTGGCTAAAGCAGCATGTGATGAATGTAGACCAGAAATATGCGCCGTTTTTGAAGAGGGCAGGTGCGGTTTAAAGTTGCAGTAGAATATTGGTGAATCGGTGAATGGGTGAAGGGGCCTCTTCACCAATTCACCAATAAACCAATTCACCAATAAAAAGGTCTTCCAATTATCAGATTAAATGTATTAATATATTTAAACTTCGGGCAGGTAGCTCAGTCGGTAGAGCAGGGGCCTGAAAAGCCCTGTGTCGGCGGTTCGATTCCGTCCCTGCCCACCATGTGAGGTATTAAAATGTTGATTCCGGTTCTAACTGCCATTCATGTAATAACCATAATCCTCTGGATTGGAGGGGTTGCCTTTGTCACGATTAATATCTTTCCAATCCTCATGAGGATGGAGGATTCCCTTGAGAAGATCAGATATTTTCAGGCTGTTGAAAACAGGTTTGCCCGCCAGGCAAGGCTCTATGCCATCGTTGCTGGTATCACAGGAGCTGTAATACTTTTCCTTGAGAATGGATGGTCTGGGATCTTCAGTAAAAGAGGACTTGGAATTCTTATTATGCTCCTTGCATGGCTTGTCTATGTCCTTATACTCACCTTTGAGAGGAATATCTTTAAGGTCCTTTTTAAGGACACAACACAGGATGTCTCAAAGATATTTTTTAAATTGAATGTCTTTCACTGGTTTATCCTCACTGTAAGCTTCCTCGCAGTGTTTTCAGGTGTTTATCTTGGGCACGGCGGTTCTTTTTAATAAGAATGAAATAAAAGATTTATAATTGTGGGTAATTCCCTTAAAGAGTTTATAGATGCCCTCAAAGAGGACAGCCATTACAAAAAGATAATCATTAATCACAGATATGTCCCGGCTCAGCCACCTTTATTTGATGAGATTGATATCTCTACTCCTTTAAAAAAGGCCCTTTCTGATTCAGGCATAGAAAGGCTCTTCATCCATCAGGCAGAGGCAATAGATAAGATAAGAGAAGGTCATAATGTGGTAATAATGACCCCCACTGCCTCTGGCAAGAGCCTTGTATATAACATTCCTGTTATTGAATCCCTCCTGAAAGACCAAACCTCAACTGGCCTTTATATCTTTCCATTGAAAGGACTTGAGCAGAACCAGCTTGAGGTTCTCAATAATCTTTTAAGGGGTTCAGGACTTTCTGAGGTTTATACCTCAAAAAAAGGTCTTTCTATAAAGAGGGCTGAGGTTTATGATGGAGACACCTCTGGTTACAGAAGAAGGCTTATCCGTGAAAAGAGACCATCTATTATACTTACAAATCCTGACATGGTACATATGGCCATAAATGCCTATCACAGGAAATGGTCTGATTTTTTGAGAAACCTTAAATTTATAGTTATAGATGAGCTCCATGCATACAGGGGGATATTCGGTTCTCATATAAGCCATGTCTTGAGGAGGCTCAAAAGAATTTCAAAGTTTTATGGAGCAAATCCTCAGTTTATCGCCTGCTCCGCAACTATTGCAAATCCAGTTGAGCTGGCAGAGGGCCTTACAGGAGAGAGGTTTGTCCTTATAGATAAAAGTGGTGCACCTCAGTCTGCAAGACATTATATCCTCATGAATCCCTCAGAAAGTCCTTACACAGAGGCAACAAAACTGTTTCTAAGCCTTATTAAGAAAGGATTCAGGACAATACTCTTTACAAAGGCAAGAAAGATTACTGAATTGATATACCGATGGTCAATTGAAAAGGCACCTGAGTTAAAGGAATTAATAAGTGCCTACAGGGCTGGTTTTCTTCCAGAGGAGAGGAGATTGATTGAAAAGAGGTTATTCAGTGGAGAGACCCTTGGCGTGATAACAACCTCTGCTCTGGAGCTGGGCATTGATATTGGTGGCCTTGATGTCTGCATTCTTCTTGGTTATCCTGGCTCCATATCAAGTTTTTATCAGAGGGCCGGAAGGGTTGGAAGGTCCGGCCAGGAGTCAGCAGTATTTTTTATTGCCATAAAGGATAGTCTTGATCAGTATTTTATGAGACATCCTGAAGAGTTTTTTAATAAATCCTTTGAGGCAGTTGTGATAGATCCATCAAATCCCTATATTTTAAGGCAGCATCTTCTCTGCGCCAGTGCAGAGCTCTCAATAGGAGAGGGTTCTTATTATGATAGAGCCTTTATATCTGAGAAGAGATATGATGAAACCATCCAGCTCCTTATTAAGGATGGGCTCCTCAAAAGGTCAAAAAAAGGCGCCCTCTATTCAGTGGATAGATTCCCGCAGAGAGGCATTTCTATAAGAGGGAGCGGTCTTATTTATAAAATCAGACTTATTACAGGAGAGGTAATTGGAGAGATAGATGAATGGAGGGCACTTAAGGAATGCCATCCAGAGGCTATATATCTTCATGCCGGAAGACAGTTCAGGGTCTTAAGGATAGTTCCAGCACTGAGGGAGGTTTTAGTTACAGAGACAGATGTTTTATACTATACCCATCCCCTCACAGAGGAGAGGATAGAGATTGTGGAAGAACAGTTAAGGAAATCAGCAGGGTCAATCTCCCTGAGGTGGGGGATTATTGATATAACAAGAAAGACCACAGGATTTGAAAAGAAAGGACTTTTTGACGGAATGACCATATCAAGACACTCTGTAGAGATGCCAGAACACAGATTCCAGACAGAAGGACTCTGGCTAATTATTGAGAAGGATACAGAAGAATATCTCATAACAAAAGGATACGATCATCCTGGAAGCCTTCATGCAGTTGAGCATGTGCTTATTTCATGCGTACCCCTTTTTGCCATCTCAGAAAAGGGTGATATTGGTGGATTGAGTTATCCAGAACTAATTATAGATGGTGATAAGAGGCCTGTTATATTTATCTATGATGGAGCTGAGGGAGGTGCTGGACTTACAAAGAGGCTTCTGGATGATATCCCTGTATGGTTTAGTACTGCCTTGAGGATCGTGGAGGAATGCGGTTGTGAGGATGGTTGTCCATCCTGTGTGCAGGATCCGCAGTGTGGAAATGCAAACCAGCCACTGGATAAAAGAGGTGCGGCTGTGCTTCTTAGAAGATGGCTGAATTCAATGGCCTTCAGTTATACTGATAAAGCTGAGTTGATGGGCTACCCGTCACGGATCATGAATCACGGACCAGGCGTCCCAACTATAAATTAAGGAGTAAACCATGAATGCTGATATAATGAATTTTTTCCAGCAGATAGCCTTAATGGCAGTTCCCATATTGATTGCCGTGACATTCCATGAGCTTGCCCATGGGATTGTTGCTGATAGACTCGGTGATCCCACTCCAAGGATGGCTGGAAGACTTACGCTCAATCCCGTAAAACATCTTGATCCCATAGGAGCGATAGTCTTCATATTGACAAGGACAATTGGCTGGGCAAGACCTGTTCCTGTGAATCCCTATAATTTTAAAAATCCTGTACTGGGGATGCTTTATGTCTCCCTTGCCGGTCCCCTGTCAAATTTTGCAATTGCCTTTATCGCATCCCTTTTTTACAGACTCATACTGGGTATGCCCTCAGATCCATTGATTGCTGAAAAGGTACTTGTTCCCATTGCCTTGATGATTAGATATACAGTGATTCTTAATATAGGCATAGGTGTCTTTAATCTTATCCCGATCCCTCCTCTTGATGGCAGCAAAATATTAATGGGTCTTTTACCACCAAAGCTGAGGATGGCCTATGCAAGCATAGAGCCCTTTGGATTTTTTATACTTTTAGGATTGATAATCTTAAGGGTTGTGGATATATTAATATTCCCTGTAGTGCGCTTTCTGGTTGGATTGTTGATTTAAGTTAACTCATCTTTTCTGATATTTCATGAGATACTGTCTTGCCTTTTCATTGGATGGGTTGAGCTCAAGTGCGGTTTTAAAGGCCTTCACCGCATCAATCTCTTAACAGTAAATTTATAGACTT
The DNA here is from genome assembly GCA_046292975.1 of Thermodesulfovibrionales bacterium. GTDB lineage: Bacteria > Nitrospirota > Thermodesulfovibrionia > Thermodesulfovibrionales > CALJEL01 > CALJEL01. Next base: position 24,372 of record JBKBPW010000004.1, on the reverse strand, counting down.
CAAAGTCTTCATCCTCGCTTATGCCTGCCTTCATAAGGGCTATAGAGAGCTGTTCTGCCACTGTATTTACACCTTCAAGGTCTGGCAGTAAGACCCCTTTTCTCGTTCCTCTTGAGACAATAATACCATATTTTTTAGGATCAAGCTCATTGAGGTCCCTTACTTTTTCAGGCGACGAAAGGACATCCACTGAATAGGTGAGTTCAGATAATTCATCTTCAGTAACAGGTAAGAATCTCGGGTCATCTGTGGCTGCTGCAATGGCATTCCTTATAACCTCCTGAGCAAGGTTTTCTGTTGTCGGATAGATAGTACCTATGCATCCCCTCAACTGTCTGTTCTTCTTGAGTGATACAAAGGCACCAGCCCTGATCTTCCATTCTTCAGGGATATCTTCTGGAGGCTTTATGACCTTTCCTGTTTTTACATAAGTCTCTATTGCATCCTTTGCAAGCTTCACGAGAGGATCCATATTATACCTTCCTCATTATTGCGTAATCAGCCAGGAATAAGAGCTCATCTCGGACAAAGGAATCCTGGAATATAGAAAGTGCCTCTTTAGCATCCCTTATGATTGCCCTTGCCTTTTCCATAGCACTTTCAATAGAGCTATATTCCTTCAGTTTTCCAATGAGCCATGAGAGGTCTCCATCCTGAGGCCCTTCTTTTATTATTTTTATAATCTGTTCAATCTCTTTTCTGTCTGCCTTTTTCAACAGATGTATAAGGGGGAGGGTGATTTTCCCTTCTTCAAGGTCTTTACCAAGATTTTTCCCGAACTGGTTTTCATCAGATACATAATCCAATATGTCATCAGAGACCTGAAAGGCTATACCTACTTTCATCCCGAATACTGAGAGGGCATCCTTTTCTCTCTTTGAAAGATTTCCAAGAATGCCTCCAATCCTGCAGGCAGCTGATATGAGGGCTCCTGTCTTTGCTGAAACTATTCTTATATAATCCTCTTCTGTTATCTCTGGATCGGCAATCCTGTTTAGCTGAAATAACTCACCTTCTGTCATGAAGGTTGTTGCCTCTGATAGTGCCTCCATAATTTCCTGGTTCTTGAAACTCACCGCTTCCTTGAGGGCATTTGAATAGAGATAATCTCCAACAAGTATTACTATCTGATTTCCCCATATATGATGGGCTGCTGTCTTTCCTCTTCTGAGTCTTGCATTGTCTATCACATCGTCATGAAGTAATGAGGCAGTATGTATTGATTCTATTATTGCAGCAAGTTTTATTCTTTCCTCTCCTGTAAAACCTGAGAGTTCAGCGCTGAGAAGTAAAAATAAAGGTCTTATCCTTTTACCACCACCCTTTACTATATATTTACCAATAACAGGAAGGATGGGTACATCACTCCTGAATAGTGTAATAAGCTCTTTTTCAACCCTGAGGAGGTCTTCTTTATAGTGGTCTGTTATTGAATCAAAGGTAAGCTCTGTTCCTGAATATATCTTCATTGTCCCTCAAGCCTGCTTATATCTTCAGGTTTAAAGATACCTTTCTCAGTTATGATGCCTGTTATATACCTGGCAGGCGTAACATCAAAGGCCATGTTTTTGACCTTTATACCCTCAGGTGCAATTCTCACACCCATTATGGTGGTGACCTCTTCTTCAGGTCGTTCTTCTATTGGAATATCATCTCCTGAATCAATGGTAAAATCTATGCTGCTTAAAGGTGCTGCTATGTAAAAGGGTATGTTATTTTCTTTTGCAATTATAGCAAGACTGTATGTTCCTATCTTGTTTGCTACATCACCTTTTCTTGTTACCCTGTCTGCTCCAACTATTATAAGGTTAACAAGGCCTTTTTTCATCAGGGCACCTGCTGAATTATCAGTAATGAGAGTACAATCTATACCTGCTTGAAGGAGTTCCAGGGTGGTAAGCCTTGCGCCCTGAAGCACTGGCCTTGTCTCGTCAACAAAGACATGAAACCTTATTCCTTTTTCTCTGGCTATAAACATTGGTGCTGTGACTGTGCCATAGCCACCTGTTGCCAGGGCACCGGCATTACAGTGGGTGAGTATGTTTATACCTTCCTTTATTAAGGGAAGTCCATGAAGACCAATAGACCTGTTTATCTCAATATCCTCTTCAAGAATCTTCAGGGCTTCCCTCTTAAGGAGTTCCTTTAATTCCTTTATGCCTTTCCCTGAGCCTGATTTTATGACCCTTTTGAGCCGATCCATTGCCCATCTTATATTTACCGCTGTTGGTCTTGTCCTGAGCATAACTTCAATAATGGAATCAATGGATTGGAGAAACTCAGACTCTCTCTCTGTGTTTAATCTTTCTGCACCAAGGGCAACACCCATGGCAGCAGCTATACCAATTGCAGGTGCTCCGCGAATCTTCAGTGTCTTGATTGCCTCTGCAACATGTGGATAGTCAGTGCATTCAATATATTCAATCCTGTGAGGAAGAAGGGACTGATCCAGTATAAAGACCTTCCCATCTTTCCATTCAATACTTTTAAGCATGCTTTATTATAAAACAGAGCAATGGTTTCAGGCTACATGGTATTATAATATATGCCCGAGGTTCTACCTGAGATTGCTGTATCAAAGGCGCTTGATTTATTGAGAAAGAAACTCCTTGAAACCCTTGGAGGAGACCTTCTCAGGATGATATTTTTTGGTTCAAGGAGATCAGGAAGATTCAGAGAAGATTCTGATATAGATGTCTTTATTGTTCTTAAAAAGAAAAGTCCTCAATTGAGAGATATTGTATATTCAATCGCAGATGAGATAGAAAAAGAGATATTGCTTTACAGAATTTCATTCAGTCTTCATATCTTTGATGAGGTAGAATATAGGTCATTTAAAGAAAAAGGGAGTCTTTTTTTAGAAGACATTGAAGCCAGCGGAGAGATACTATATGAAAGAGTCTCTTAAGACAGAGGAGAGGATAGCTATTGCTAAATATCGTAAAGAAAAGGCCTATGAGAGATTGAAGGCAGCAGAGATCCTCTTTTCCCAGGGATTTTACAACGATGCTATCTCAAGGGCTTATTATTCCATACATGCCATTTCAAGGGCTATTCTTATACTTTATGATATAAGGGCATCTACTCACGAAGGTGTAAAAACAATGCTTTCAAAAGAATTGATAAGGGATGCAAGGATCTTACCTGAGGATTTTGCAAAGAAGTTTTCTATTCTCAAGGCATTAAGAGAGGATGTAGATTATGAAGATTTTGTAAGGTATTCAAAGGAAGATGCAGAGGAGGCTTTAAGAATTGCAAAGGACTTCGTGGAGAAGACTGCCTTGACCATTGACAGAATCGTAAAAGGCCTGGAGAAGTGAAACGGATCACAAGAGAAGAAGCAAAGGAACTTTTCAAACTCTCCCTTTATGAACTAGGTGAAAGGGCAGATAGCCTGAGGAGAAGACTCCATCCTGAGGGTATTGTTACTTTTATTATTGACAGGAATATCAATTATACAAATATCTGCATAAACAGGTGTAAGTTCTGTGCCTTCTGGAGAAGTCCAGGGGATCCTGAGGCCTATGTCCTCAGCATTGATGAGATACTAAAAAAGGTTGATGAGACAGTTAGACAGGGAGGAACACAGATTCTTATACAGGGAGGTCTACATCCTGAGCTGGATATAGATTTCTATGTAAAGATGCTCAGGGCTATAAAGGTGAATTTTAATATCAATATTCATGGTTTTTCTCCTCCTGAGATATGGTATCTGGCAGATAAACATCACCTCACTATAAGAGAGACGCTTTTTATTCTTAAGGATGCCGGTCTTGATTCAATACCTGGTGGTGGAGCTGAGATCCTTTCTGACAGGATTAGAGAGATGGTCAGTCCAAAGAAGATAAAGTCTTCCCAATGGCTCAGGGTGATGGAGGAGGCACACAGGATTGGTATGAAGACCACAGCAACCATGATGTTTGGCTCTATTGAAGAGCAGGATGACATAATAGAACATCTTGACAGTATAAGAACCCTGCAGGACAGGACAGGTGGTTTTACTGCCTTTATCCCCTGGACATACCAGCCTGGAAATACTGAACTCGGTGGGAAAAAGGCAAGCGCAGTGGAATACCTGAAGGTGCTTTCCATTTCAAGGCTCTATCTTGACAACATTAAAAACATTCAAGCCTCATGGGTTACACAGGGTATGGAGATTGCACAGCTTGCCCTGAGGTTTGGTGCAAATGATTTTGGTTCAACCATGCTTGAGGAGAATGTGGTTTCCTCAACAGGCCACAGGGTTGCTATAGATAATCCACAGAAACTCATTGAGCGGATTGTAAATTCAATAAAGGCTGTAGGATTTATCCCCTGCCAGAGGGATACTTATTATAATATTGTGAGAAGATGGTAATTTCCTAGGAGGTGCAATGATCAGACTGAAATTTGCTGAGAAAATTGAAGACAGTCAGTTTGTTTCTATTGAATTCAGAAAGCAAAAGGAGAGTCATCTCCTTGAAAGACTTGATGGACGAAGATCCCTTGTGATCGGGATCGAAAAGCCTGAAAAGATAAATCATAGAAAGGCGATGATTCTTGCAAGGCAGGTCATCTCCCTTGCAAAGACAAATAAGCTCAAGAGGCTTGTTTTAAATTTCTATGACTTTACCTTCCCGGAATTAAAATTGTCTGATGAGGAGAAGGCAGAGCTACTTACAGTAAATTTTGAGCTTGCCAATTTTGAATTTACAGAATATAAGACCCCTCCAGAGGATGGATGGAATTTCGTGGAGGAGATAGTAATAACCGGAAAGTTAGATGGTGCTGTTAAAAGTGCCTTCAGAAGGGGACAGATAATAGGCGAAGGTGTAAACCTATCAAGAAGGCTTGCAAATACCCCAGCAGGAGACCTTACACCTGATAGTTTTGCAAAAGAGGTAAAGAGGATATTCAGTAAGACAGATGTTAAGGTGAAGATATTTAATAAAAGGGATATTGAACAACTCAAGATGGGAGGCATACTGGGTGTGAGCAAAGGCTCAGAGAATGAACCGAGATTCATTATGCTTAAATACGAAGGTCATAAAGGCAAAACTCCGGTTGTTCTTATCGGGAAGGGTGTTACATTTGATAGCGGTGGATTGAATTTAAAGCCTTCAGATGCCATGTCTGATATGCATATGGATATGTCAGGAGCAGCTTCTGTAGTGGCTACATTAAAGATAGCAGATGAGCTTAAACTTAAAAGGGACATAATAGCACTCATCCCTGTGGTGGAGAATATGCCCTCCGGGAAAAGCTATCATCCCGGAGATATCCTCAGGACCTCCTGTGGTAAAACCATAGAGGTCTTAAATACAGATGCTGAGGGAAGAATAATACTTGCAGATGCCCTCTGTTATGCAAAAGGTTTTAAACCTTCACTGGTTATTGATGTGGCAACCCTTACAGGTGCTGCAACAGTTGCCCTTGGTCAAAGGGCAATGGCTGTATTTTCAAATAATGATGACCTTCTTGAGAAGGTGAGAAAACTGGGCGAATCAAGTGGTGATTATGTATGGCCCATGCCTTTATGGGAGGAATACGAAGAAGACATTAAAGGAACCTTTGCAGACATAGCAAACACAGGAAAGACGAGATATGGTGGTGCTATAACAGGTGCCATCTTTCTTCATCAATTTATAAAAGATGCAGGATGCCCCTGGATTCATATAGATATGGCACCAAGGATGACATCAATAGAAGGTGAATATCTTGCAAAGGGTTCTTCAGGTGCACCTGTAAGACTCCTTGTGAAGATGGTCAGTGAGGGGCTTTAATTGAAGCGGTGCTGGTTAAAAGGTTAAATGAAAATAAGCCAAGAAGTTGAGATTACATCCAAAGAGGCTATTGTATTTTGTTGGATTTTTTTAAGTGGCACCGATTCATTTTTATTTAGATTTTCGGTGATGGAAGGGAAACAATTCACAATGTATTGACACAGCAGTTCTTATATGATAAGCTTTTACAAGAGGAAAAAATGAGAGAACTTCTTACAGGTGCTATCAAAAAGGTCACTCTTGAACTTATCTATCAGGTAGTTGAAGAGAGGACAAAGGATATCCTTGAGGTTGTTAATGATATAAAGAAAAGACAGGAAGATGACTTTAGGTTTCTGAATCAAAAGATAGACAACCAGATAGGACAGGTAAGACAGGAAATAGGACAAGTAAGACAGGAAATAGGACAGGTAAGACAGGAGATATCCCAGCTCAATCAGAAGATAGATAACCAGATTGGAGAGGTGAGACAAGAGATAGGACAGGTAAGGCAGGAGATAGGCCAGGTGAGACAGGAGATAGCACATCTTAATCAGAAAATTGACAGTCAGATATCACAACTCAATCAACGAATAGACACAGTTATTCAACTTCTTATTGATATAAGGAAGTGAACTTTTATAAAATGAGCAGAGGCATTTATTGAAAGGTGAATGTGCCATTTTTGATTCACCCATTCATCTCTTCACCAACTTCAGCCCTTAAGACTATCCTTAAATGAGGCAATGATTCGTTTTCATAGATTTTTGGTGAGGCAATTCGCCAATTTGACTCCTTCCATAGTTAGATGTATACTTTTTAGTATGTTATCAAGGATATATATAGCCTTTATATCTGTTCTGTTAATTCTGTCCTGCAGACCCCTGTAAAAGAAGTAATTTATACTCAGAAAGAGCCTCAGGGATTTGAAACGACAGCAGTGGCTAAGATTGATGGCACAGGTATAGATGGATTCTATGGTGACTGTGTTAATGTTTCAATCTTGAATCTTGATGACAGAGTGGAATACAGTATTGATGGCGGAAGGCTCTGGACCCCCTATAATGTGCCCTTTGAGATTTGCAGTTCAACGACAGTCCTTTATAGGGGAATCAGGTCAAAGGGTATAAGTAAGCCGAAAATAGTTGCTGTAAATATTGATAAAAACCCACCAGAGATATTACCTGTTATTGAACCATCTCCGAATCCTGAGGGATGGAATAATTCAGAGGTAACCATTTCATTTATTTGCAGGGATCGGGAATCTGGCATTAAAGAATGCCCTTCTCCTGTAAGGCTATCAGAGGAGGAAAGCTTTCAAAGCGTAAAGGCAAGTGCAAAGGATAAAGTCGGCAATGAGGGGTTTGCAGAGGTAAAGATAAATATTGACAGAACCCCTCCTGCGGTTTCAATAACAGGTCTTGTTGAGGGAAGGATGTATTTTCTCTGTGATAGACCCTCTGCTGACTTCAGGGCACAAGACACCATTTCAGGTGTAAAGGATGCTAAGGCCTTTACAATCCCTGATGACAAGGTAGTTGGCTCCTTTAAATACATTGTCAGGGCAACTGACAGGGCAGGGAATCTTGTTGAGGAGGTCAGAAGCTATCAAATTATCTATAAGTTTGAAGGGTTTGGAGCACCTGTAAGTTACAAAAAGCCTTTTAAACAGGGAAGTGTAGTCCCTATTAGATTCAAACTGTCTGATGGATGTGGAAACAGGATAATTGATGCTCAAGCAAAATTCACAATTGAGCTTGTATCAAGGTTTGTCTCTGAAGACCCCACAGTTGAGATAGATGACGAGCCCCTCTTTGGTGACAGGGGTGACCTCTTTTCCTATGATTATGTGACAGGAGAGTATGTCTATAATCTATCAACAGAGTCTTTATTTTCAGGCATCTGGAAGATATCTGTAACACTCAATGATGGTAAAACCTATTCTGAGATGATTACTATTAAATGAAAAAGATAATCGTACTTTTGATAATAATTGGCTTATTACTTATCAATGCAGGAGAATCTCAAGCCCGCACAGAGGTTACATTTTATGTATCCTTTGGTATTGTTATTGGTGGATTCACCCTCTTTTTATCCTTTGGTGGGACGGATTATTCAGACCTTTTAATGAATGAAGGGTCTGCATTATCACAAAATATTGAGTCTTCAGCTCCTTGTTATCCTCTCTTCAGATGGTGAATCACGCCTTACCTTTCTTTTTTATAATTTCATAAAATAAAAAAATGAAAAAAAAATAATTTCTATGGTAAAATAAAAACTCTTATTATATTTGTTACTATAAGTAGTGGCATGTAACCTGGTGTAACAACATGAGGTATATCATAAATAGAGGTCAGGATTAAACAATCAGAAGACCAGAAAATTTAATAATTTTTAGCTTCTGTTGATAAAGGGAGGCAGGATGAAGATAGAAGAGTTCAATGATTCATTCATAGATGCCCTCTATAAGGGTGCAGCAGAGGTTGTTACACCTGAACAGAAAAGAAGGGGGCTTTTGATTCATGCCCTTCAGGAGATACAGAAGGAGTATAACTATCTTCCTGAGGATGCCTTAAGGCAGCTTTCTAAGAAGCTCCAGATTCCCCTTGCTGATATATACAGCACAGCCTCCTTTTATAAACACTTTTATTTTAAGCCCCGTGGGAAGAATGTTGTTTGCGTATGCATGGGAACGGCCTGTCATGTCAGGGGTGCATCAAAGGTGCTTGAGAAATTTAAGGAGACCCTCCAGTTAGAGGAAGGTGAAACAGCACCAGACCTTTCAGTTACCCTTGAGACAGTTGGTTGTGTGGGTTGTTGTGGACTTGCCCCTGTTGTTACAGTAAATGAAGAGGTTATAGGTGCTGTCAGTCCTAAGAAGGTTGAAGAGATAATACAGACTGTAAAGGCTGATAAATAAGATATGAGGTAGCATATGGAAAGGCTTAAGAGTATTGATGATCTGAGAAGACTCAGAGAAAGAGTTTCAGCAGAATTTCTGGTTGAAAAGCCAAAGGCGAGGGTTTGTTGTGGTACTGCCTGCATGGCCTCTGGTTCAGCAAAGGTAATAGATGCCCTTGAGACTGAGGCAAGGGCAAGAGGGATCGAACTTGAGATTATAAAAACAGGTTGCCAGGGAATGTGCCAGAAGGGACCGAATCTAAATATTGAGCCACAGAATATCTATTATCAGAAGGTGACATCTGAAAATGCAAAATGGCTTATTAGTTACACAATTGTTGGAGGCATGCCCTTCAGGCAGAATCTTTATAGAGAAGATATACTTCATGAACCTGTTCCTCATATGATAGACATGCCCTTTCATAAAAAACAGGTGAGGATTGCTTTAAGAAACAATGGGAGGATAGACCCAACAAATATATATCACTATATAGCGGTGGGTGGTTATGGAGCACTTGAAAAGGCCCTTACTGAGATGACGCCTGACCAGGTCCTTGATGAAGTTGACAGGGCAAATCTTAGAGGAAGAGGTGGTGCAGGCTTTCCAGCAGGTAAAAAATGGAGGCACACAAAAAAGGCACCCGGTAATATAAAATTCGTTGTTGCCAATGGTGATGAAGGAGATCCTGGTGCATTTATGGACAGGGCAATTATGGAAGGAGATCCCCATAGCCTTCTTGAAGGAATGCTCCTCTGTGCCTATGCAATTGGTGCAAGATATGGTTTTATCTATGTAAGACATGAATATCCACTTGCAGTGAAACACCTGAGGATGGCTATTAAACAGGCAGAAGAGCTTGGTCTTCTTGGAAAGAATATCCTTGGAACAGATTTTTCCCTTGACATAGATGTCCGTGAGGGTGCTGGTGCCTTTGTGTGCGGTGAGTCAACTGCCCTTGTTGCATCTATCGAGGGTGAAAGGGGATTCCCAAGACCAAGACCTCCGAGGCTTTCTGAGCCAGGTGGAGGGGTCTGGGGTTATCCAACAAATCTTAATAACATAGAGACCTATGCCTGTGTGCCTGTGATTATTGAAAAGGGTGCAGACTGGTTCCGAAGCATCGGGACAGAGAACTCTCCTGGCACAAAGGTCTTTGCCCTTACAGGAAAGGTAAAGAATACAGGCCTTGTGGAAGTACCGATGGGCATAACCCTCAGAGAGATAATCTTTGAAATAGGTGGTGGAATCATAGGAGATAAAAAATTTAAGGCAGTCCAGACAGGTGGTCCCTCTGGCGGGTGCATCCCTGAACAGTTTCTGGATATGCCTGTGGACTTTGATTCTTTAACAAAGGTCGGCTCAATGATGGGCTCAGGTGGAATGGTTGTTATGGATGAGGATACCTGCATGGTTGATGTGGCAAGATATTTCCTGAGCTTTACGCAGTCTGAATCCTGCGGTAAGTGTCCTCCCTGCAGGATTGGCACATACCAGATGCTCCAGATTATGGAAAGGATATGCTCAGGTCATGGCGAGCATGGAGACATTGAGAGGCTTGAAGAGCTTGGGAGCCTTGTCCAGAAAGGCTCACTGTGCGGATTGGGACAGAGTGCTCCTAATCCTGTACTTTCAACAATAAGATACTTCAGGGAAGAATATGAAGAGCATATCTATGATAAATATTGCCGTGCAAAGGTCTGTAAGGGTCTCGGGGTTTTCAGCATTGATCAGGAGACCTGTTTTAAATGTGGACTCTGCAAACAGGCCTGTGCCTATGATGCAGTGAAGGTGACCAGGGATAGATTCTTTATAGATCAGGACTACTGTAAAAAATGTAAGGCCTGTTATCTTGCCTGTCCTATAGGAGCAGTTAAGATAGAAAAGGCTAAAAGGACAGTAACAAAATAATTGTGAGGTTTTTATGACAGAGGTAAAGGAAAAAAAGGTTGAGGACATAAAAAAAGAGGCTGAGGGCACAATAAGGTGCCCTGTAGGAAAGTCCCTTTATTATATTACTGAATTTCTTAATGGCCCCATGTGTGGAAGGTGTTTCCCCTGTGAGATGGGAACATATGAGGCAAGGATAAGGCTTGAAAGATTGGTTAATGCAGAGGGCTCTGCCTCTGATATAGAGGCACTCAAGAAGATCATGAACTATATGCTTACAGCCTCTATGTGCATGAAGGGTAAAAATACAGCAAAATTTATCCTTGAATGGATGGCTACTGATGTCTTTGATAGTCATACAAAGGGAGAATGCCCTCAGATGGAGTGTAAGGGTCTTATCCGCTACAGGATCAAGCCAGAACTCTGCATAATGTGTGGTGATTGTCAGGATGTATGTAAATTTAATGCAATACTTGGAGAAAAGAGGAAGCCTTTTTTAAGTGGCTATCTTCCCTTTGAGATAAGGCAGGTGAGATGCACAAGGTGTGGTGAATGCATAAAGGTATGTCCAACAGGTGCTATTGTCCTTGAAAGCAAGGCGGTCTTTGAAAAGACATTAGTGAATGCAGGAAAATAGAATGGTTTTGTCCTATCAACAGGAGAGGTAGTTTGAATAGGTCAGGCGAAGACAGGCTTCAAGCAATAGATTTGATACCCCGAGTTCTGAGGGTCATTGATAAAGTTAAAATGGTTTTTGAGAAATATAATAAGGAGATCAAATTTACCTTTCTCTTTGGTTCTTGTGCAAAAGGTGAGGCTGAAGGTGGTCTGATGGGGATACAGGAATATATTTTTTCTAAGGGTCTTTCTGATGAGGAAAAGGTCCGTTTTTCATAATTGATGGACTTCTTAAAAATATCCATATTGCAGAGGAGATGAAACTCTTTGGAATATTTTATAAGGATTAAAAAAACTTGAAAAGGAGGCATAGATGGCAAACCTTGTGAATATCACAATTGATGGAAAAAAGATAGAGGTTCCTGAAGGAATTAACCTCATAGATGCAGCAGAGCTTGGAGGTGTGCATATACCAAATCTCTGTTATATAAAAGGGATGCGCGGCATAGGTGCTTGCAGGCTATGCATGGTGGAGATAGAAGGGACAAAAGGACCTGTGATTGCCTGCAACACAAAGGTAAAGGATGGTATGGTTATAAAGACTTCAACACCTGAGATAGAGGAGATAAGAAAGTTTGTCATAGATCTCATTGTCTCCATGCATCCCCTTGATTGCATGACCTGCACAAAGGCTGGTGTATGCAAACTTCAGGACTATGCCTATGGGTTTGAGATAAAGGAGTCAAGCTTCACAAGAAAAAGATTTGGGTTTTCACCTGATGAGGCAAATCCTTTCATAAAGCGTGATCCTGACTACTGCATCCTCTGTGGAAGGTGCGTAAGGATATGCAAGGCACAGGGTACAAATGTACTTGACTTTATGGGCAGGGGTGTAGGTGCAAAGGTTACAACTGCAGCAGACAGGCCTCTTCAGGAGTCAGGTTGCACATTTTGCGGTAGCTGTATAGATGTATGCCCTGTTAATGCCATACTTGAGGCAGACAGGTGGCGTAAGGGAAGGGAATGGGATTATGAAAGACAGGGATCTATATGTCTACTCTGCGGTGGTGCCTGCAGCATTACTGTAAGCAGGATGGATAATCGCATAATGAAGATAAATGCTGGAGCACCTGAAGGCTCAGCAGAAAGATACATCTGTGCCTATGGAAGATTTGGCTATGACTCCATAGAGTCTCATGAAAGGCTGAGAATGCCGATGATAAGGGAAAACGGTCAGCTGAGGGAGGCCACATGGCAGGAGGCCTTTGAAGCTATAGCAAAGGCCCTTAAAGAGGCAGGTAGTGATTCAGGTTTTATTACAACAGGCTCTATTACAAATGAAGATGCCCTTGCAATAAAGAACTTTGTCTCAAAGGTGGCAAAATCAAAGAACCTTGACTCCACCGTAAGCCTTTATGGAGACAGGGAAAGCCTTATATCCTCACAGGCTGACATTGAAGGTGCGGACCTGTTAATCCTAGTTGACCTGAATCCTTCTCAATGGACAAGGGCACTTGCCTCCCTTGATGCCATAATAAGGAAAAAGGTTAATGCTGGTGTTAGGCTTGTGGTGATAAACTCAGAGGACATACCCCTTTCATCAATAGCTACAGTGACCATTAAAGGAGACGAGGCAGAGACCTTGAAGGCTATAACAAAGGCATTGATTGATAAAGGGCTATCAAAGGATAGTTCACTTCATAAGCTGGTAGGAGATGCAACGGTCTCAGAACAGATTGAAAAGGCAGCCACACTCATAGCAGATTCAAAATCACCATTGATACTCAGCTCACCAGGGTTTTATAATGCCTCAGCAAATCTTGAGCTAATCAAGGGGAAGGCAGTATCAGTTTCCCTTGAGGCAAATGCAAAGGGAGTAGTTTTGATGGGTATAACTCCTTCAGGAAAGACCATAAAAGAGATGGCCTCAGGAGGCCTTAAACTCCTCTATGTGATAGGAGATGTGCCTGTTGCTACAAGACCGGAGGTTGATTTTGTAATCTATCAGGGCTCCTATATGACAGGGCTTGCACAGGCTTCAGATATTGTGCTTCCTGCTGCAGCCTATCTTGAACAGGATGGAACAATAGTGGACTATCTTGGAAGGCTGAGGGGCTTGAACAGAATTATAGAACCTCCTCAGGATGTAAAAACTCACAGAGAGATACTCAGAGACCTTGCAAAGACCATGAAGGTGGCACTTCCATTGCCAAAATCAACTGAGATCAAAAAGCTGGTAAAACTTCCAAAGAAGATCAAGGTTTCTCCCTTTAAGAAAAAAGAAGGCTATGACATTGATGCAAGGAGATTCATAGAATCCTTAAATGCACCTGTAATAAAAGGCTCAAGACTCCTCTGGTTAAAAGAGGCAGGAGTTGTGGTGTAGGTTTTAAAAAATTCCTTAGGTAAGGCTTTTCTTCAGGATATATTGCTGTTATAATATCCCGTGAACAGGGATGAATTTATAAAAAAAATTTTTTCCATTGTTGCTCCTCATATTGATTTTCTTAGCACCTTCCTGAGCTTCGGGTTCGATAATTACTGGAGAAGAAAGGTTATCTCTTATATAAATCCAGGAGAGGATGTCCTTGATGTATGCACAGGGACAGGAAGGCTTGCTCTTCTTATCTCAAAAAAGCTTGGCAGGTATGGCTCTGTAAAAGGAATTGATATAAATGATGATATGCTTCAGGTTGCAATACAGAAGATTAAGAATAATCCGGGAAATCTGTCTTTTTTAGAGGCTGATTCCATGGATATGCCCTTTCAATCTCAATCCTTTGATGTTGTTACAGTAGCCTTTGGAATAAGGAATGTTTCCGAGCCATTAAGGGCATTAAGGGAATGTCACAGGGTTTTAAAGAATGGTGGGAGGCTCCTGTGTCTTGATCTGATGAAGCCAGAAAACAGATTTTTCATACCGCTGTGGAAGTTTTATGTTTTTAAGATAATACCCCTTGCTGGCAGACTTGTTGTAGGAGACCCTGTGCCTTATAAATATCTTCCTGCATCAATTGAGGGATTTTATAATAAAGGTCAATTCCTTCAGCTCCTTAAGGATAACGGGTTTAAAGTGCTTGAGGTCAGGTCTTTAACCTGTGGGACTGTGAATCTATTTGTTGCAGAAAAGAGAAAGTTTTATTACTCCTTCTCCAAAAAATGAAAAATATATTTGGCATAATCCTTGAAATCCCCTTTGTTTTTCCGGATGTTTTGAATCAGCAGGTCTAAATCTATCTTTTCATATCTGTGAATGAGCCTGTTTCTCAATCCAACCACAGGCGCAATTTTTTTTGCAAAATCTTCAGGGATGATTTTATTTTCTGCCAGTATTAAAAAGGTGCTCTGAAAGTCAGCTGGCAAATTTAAAGGCTTATAGCGAATAATGTGGTTATTTATGTCTATGATCTCATCCACGATGAGTTGAAGGATTCTTTCAAGTGCACGGAGTTTGATAAAGTCTTCTTTAATTTCCTTATCCGAAAAAGTAAGAACCCTTTCCATCTCCCTGTAATAACTTTCAACACAGATGAGTTTATGTTTTAAAAAATTCTTATCAATCATTTACAAAGGCCCTTAAACGTTCATCTCTCATTTCATAAAGGATTTTTGCCTCTTCATTTTCATAGAGACTTACCAGCTCTAACTGATAAAGAAGATGGGGGGATTGAAGATATAGAATTTTATAACAATTAAATATCATTTTTCTCAACAAGGGTGGTGCTTTTTTAATATCCACAATATCTATGTCCTCAGAGTTAAATATATGACTGAGCTCATAGGACAGGTTGATTTTTTCTTCTTCAGAGAGGATGTGTCTTCCATAGACAGCAATATCAAAGTCACTCACTTCTGACTCCATTCCTTCTGCCCTTGAGCCAAAAAGGAGTATAAAGTCCAGCTCAAACCTTTCTGCTATGTCTTTCAGTTCCATGATAAAGTATATCATACTTTTTAAGCCATGTTCCCCCTGTTGAGTTTTTAATCCTCCTCAGGTTAAACTTTTTAAGTGGAAGATGTCAGAGAGGATATGATTACAGGGAGTCCTGAGGCCTCAGACCTCGGACTTTATAGTGTTAAGATTCCTGTCTTTGAGGGACCCCTTGATCTTTTACTTCATTTAATAAAAGAAAATAAGATTGATATCTATGACATCCCTATTGCCCTGATCACAAGGCAATATCTTGAATACCTTGAGATGATGAGGGAGCTTAATCTTGATATTGCCTCAGAGTTCCTTGTAATGGCTGCTACCCTTATCTATATAAAATCAAGGATGCTCCTTCCAAAGGATGAATCAGGCGAGGTCATGGAGGAAGACCCCAGGCTTGAACTTGTCCAAAGGCTTATTGAATATCAGGCAATGAAGGAGGCAGCCCTTGGCCTGAAGGAAAGGGAGGAGGAATGGTCTGGTGTAGTCTCAAGGCCTTCCATGGGTCTTGAGGATGAACCAGAGGAGCTTCTTCTTTTTGATGTGAATATATTTGACCTTCTTACTGCCTTTAAAAAACTACTTGACAGGCTTCCTCCTGAAACTATTCAAATAACTGCCGAAACCCTTACTGTAAAGGACAGGATATCACATATCCTTAATATCCTTGAGCAGAGGGAATCTGTTAGTTTTGATGACCTCTTTGAGGGCTTAAAGACCAGAGATAGCCTTATTGTGACATTCCTTGCAGTCCTTGAGCTTCTTAAACTTGGCCTTATAAGGGCATATCAGGAAAGGGCCTTCAGTATGATCTGGATATTTAAAAAAGACAGTCAGACCAATGAGATTTCAATTATAGAAAAAAAGTAACAACTGTTACCCCTAGTTGCAATTATAGCTTTATAAGATAAAAAAATTCTAAAAAATCTTTACTTTAAAAAGAGTTTATGCTATTCTTAAAGACTTAAAGATTTTACTATGGGATAATCCAGTTTTTTATAGTATCCAGGCTTAAGCCTTCAGCATAATGCTTAATTTTAAGCCTGTAATGAAGAGGAGGTATGGATGCTCATTATAGGGGAAAAGCTCAGTATTATTGCAAAGCGTGTGAGGGAGGCAATGCTGAAAAAGGATAAAGCTCCTATCCAGGAGATAGCCACCCAGCAATGGAAGGCTGGAGCAGGTATGATAGATGCCAATATAGGACCTGCTGAGGATGGTGGTGAGGCACTTATGGAATGGATGGTTACAACCATTCAGGAGGTTGTGCCATTACCTGTTTGTCTTGACACAACAAATTATAAGGCAGTGGAGGCAGGACTTAAGGTTCATAATAATCAATGGGGCAGACCCCTTATAAATTCAACCTCTAATGACCCTGAGAGATTTCCGATGCTTGAGCTTGCTGCAAAGTATAACTGTCAGATCATAGGGCTTACTGTTGGTAAAGGTGGTCTTCCAGCTGATGCAGGAGAGCGTGCTGCAATAGCTGCAGAGATAATGGCAAGGGCCATGGAATATGGTGTGCCCCTTGAAGACCTCTATCTTGACCCGCTTGTCCTCCAGATTGCTACTTCACAAGATCATGCCTTGAAAGTCATTGAAGCGATAAAAATGTTTAAGGAGATGAATGACCCTCCAATGAAGACCGTTGTTGGGCTCAGTAATATATCAAATGGCTGTCCTAAACAATTGAGACCTGTTATTAATAAATACTACTTCCTTATGCTCCTTGATGTTGGTCTTGATGCAGCAATAGCTGATCCAAAAGAAATGGCAGAGGCAATAGAGGAAAGACCTCTCTTCCAGAAAGTAATTTCTGGAGGCAACATTGGAGATCCCAAAAAAGAGATGGTAATGAAAAAGACCATTGATATAATTATGGGCAAGACACTTTATGCCCATTCCTATTTAGAGATGTAAAAGACAGTGATGAGTGATAAAGGCGTGATGAGTATGAGTTGATTGAATTTATTACTCATTACGGATTACGCATCACGAACAACTAATTATTTGGTAATCATTGGAGGTAAAAATGGCATTTGTAGCACCAAAAGAAACATTTTCAGGAAAGGTCTTTGAGGTCACCATTGGTACAGATAAGACTGTAAGCTTTGGTGGCGAGAATGTCCTTCCCTTTCATTCCTTTGAGGGGAAAATCCTTCATAGACCAGTTATTGCCTATGAGATACAGGATGTGCCACCAGAGGACTGGCCAGAAACAGTAAAGTCAGTGTATGAGGCGGTATCGTCTGATCCTGTTTCCTGGGCAAAATTCTGCGAAGATAAACTCAATGCAAAGGCAATAGCCCTGAGGCTCATAGGAACTCATCCTGACAGGGATAATCGCTCTGCCGAAGATGCAAAAAAGGTTGTCAAGGATGTCCTTTCAGCCATAAAGGTTCCGCTCATTATACTTGGGAGTAATCATGTGGAAAAGGATTCCGAGGTGCTTGTGGCAGTAGCAGAGGCTGCAAAGGACAGGAACTGTGTTATTGGTAAGGCGCAGGAAGGAAATTATAAGACCATTACTGCCGCTGCGATGGCTCATAATCATAAGCTTATAGCTATGTCAGAGCTTGACATAAATCTTTCAAAACAGCTCAATATCCTTATTACACAGATGGGATTTCCAAAGGAAAGACTCATTACAGATCCCATGTGTTCAGCCCTTGGATATGGAATTGAATATACCTATTCTGTTATGGAAAGAATCAGGCTTGCTGCACTCACCCAGAATGATGCTGTTATGCAACCACCCATGCTCGGAGATGTAGGGACCTATGTATGGAAGGTTAAGGAGACACAGGCCTCAGAAAATGAGCTTCCCCAGTGGGGTTCTCTCAAGGAGAGGTCAATAACCTGGGAGGCTGTTACAGGAGCAGCCATGCTTATTGCAGGTGCAGAGCTTCTTATTATGAGACATCCAGAGGCTGTTCAGGCAGTTGAGAGATTTGTTGATGAATTAATGCAATAAGGAGGTAAAGATGGCCCTTACAGGTGTAGAGATATTTAAACTTCTTCCCAAGACCAATTGCAAGAAGTGTGGACATCCCACCTGCCTTGCCTTTGCAATGAAGCTTGCCCAGAGACAGGCATCCCTTGAACAGTGTCCTGATGTTTCTGATGAGGCAAAGAGGATTCTCGGTGAGGCCTCGGCACCACCTATAAGACCTGTGAGTTTTGGAACCGGTGACAGGGCAGTGAAGATGGGCGAGGAGATGGTGCTTTTCAGGCACGAAAAGAAATTTGTTAATCCTACAGTCTTTGCTGTTGAGATTAAGGATACAGACAGTGATGAGAAGATTAATTCAGTTGTGGAGGATGTCCTTTCATCAGAGATTGACAGGGTTGGCCAGAAATTGAGGATTGATGCAATTTTAATAAATAATGTGTCAGGAGACACTTCACGTTTTGAGACAGTTATAAAGACTGTATCCTCAAGGGCGGCCAATGTGCCTCTTATAATATCAACAACATCTCCAGCAGCAGCAGAGGCTGCACTAAAGCTTGTTGCTTCTCAGAGGCCTCTTCTTTATGGAGCTAATAAGGATAATGCAGAACAGTTCGCAAATCTTGCGAAGACCTATAAGGTACCGCTCGGAGTTAAGGCTGATGGCATTGAGGCATTATCTTCACTTACAGAAAAGGTAAGGTCCCTTGGAGTGGAAGACCTTGTGATTGATAGTGGTGCAATAAAGGCAAAGGATATCCTTGAGCATAATACCCTGATAAGAAGGGCAGCACTTAAGAAGAACTTTAAACCCCTTGGATATCCTGTTATAAACTTCTGTCAGAGGGAGGATAAGATACTTGAGGCACTTATAGCTTCACTTGGTGTTATGAAATATTCATCAATAGTGGTTCTCAGCAGCGTTGAGAAGTGGAAGAACCTCAGCCTCTTTACCCTCAGACAGAACATTTATACAGATCCACAGGTACCCATGCAGGTTGAGCAGAAGATATACAGGATTGGAGAACCAAAGCCTGATTCACCCCTGCTTATTACAACAAACTTTTCCCTTACATATTTTATAGTATCAGGTGAGATTGAAAACAGTAAGGTTCCTTCAAGACTTGCTGTTATGGACTGTGAGGGACTTTCTGTGCTTACAGCATGGGCAGCAGGTAAGTTTACCGCAGCTAAGATAGCACAATTTATAAAGGAAAGTGGAATAGAAAATGAGATCAGCCACAAGGAGCTTATAATTCCCGGATATGTGGCTATCCTTAGTGGAGCAATAGAGGAAAAACTCCCTGGCTGGAAGGTCACTGTTGGTCCGAGAGAGGCAAACGGGATTCCTGCCTTTTTAAGACAGAGGGTATCTTGACAAAATTAATTAATTTAATTAATAATTAACTTAATAAATCGGAGGTAAAGATGTCTAAGATTATTGCCTCAGCAGCTATAAGAGGTGCGCACAGGCTTGTAAGAGAGGCAGAAGAAGCCCTTGAAAAGGCAATCAATGAAAAAGGAAAGGACTTCCAGTTTGAATTTCCTGATACAGCCTTTTATCTTCCAATGGTTTATGCTATGACTGGTTTTCCTGTAAAGACCCTTCAGGACATGAAGGTAGCCCTTGGATTTGCAAAGGAACTCCTTCATCCTGAACCCGATGACAATATCTGGAGACCCTATCTTGGTGAGGCCCTTGATTCAGGAATGGCAACACTCTTTGCTGAGGAGATATTGCTTGCCCTGAGATATATAAATGGACAGGAGCCTGCGAAGGACCCTGATACAGGATATGTCTATAATGGCTTTATAACTGATACTATTCAGAGAAATCTTGGTATACAGCTTGTTGATGGAAGGATGCCAGGTTTTGCTGCTATTATTGGTGCTGCACCAAATGAGGAGATTGCTGTAAGGATAGTGAGGGAGCTTCAGGAAAAGAACATCCTTGTATTCCTCTCTGGTCAGGCCCATGACGGAAATGGAAACCTTACAAGTGTAACAAGGCAGCTTCTCAATAAAAATGTTGAGCTTGGATGGGATACCTATATTGTTCCCCTTGGTCCTGATACAGAACATACCCTCTATGCCCTTGACTGGTCAATAAGGGCATCGCTCATATTTGGTGGCAATAAGCCAGGAGATTATAAGGCCCATCTCAAATATACAAAGGACAGGGTCTTTGCCTTTGCCCTTGTGCTTGGTGAGCTTGATGACATTAAGTGGTCAACAGGCGCAGGTGCCATAAACATGGGTTATCCTGCTGTTTGCGATACAGAGGTGCCTGTCATACATCCAACAGGTGTCTGCACCTATGAAGAGGTTGACAGGGAGCTTGACCATTCAAAGATTGTTCAGAAGGCGATAGAGGTAAGGGGTCTTAAGGTTATAGTAACAAAGCCACCGATACCTGTCTCCTATGGTCCTGCCTTTGAGGGTGAAAGGATTAGAAAAGAAGATACCTTTATAGAATTCGGCGGTCAGAGGACACCTGCCTTTGAATGGGTGAGGATGAGGGAGCTTGAAGAAATAGAAGACGGTAAGATAATTATTGTTGGTGATAACTGGAAGGAGCGTTATGAAAAGGGTGGACAGATGCCCCTCGGGATAGTCATAGAGGTAGCTGGAAGGAAGATGCAGAAGGACTTTGAGGCAGTTATAGAGAGAAAGATTCATCACAATATCAATGAGGCACAGGGGCTCTGGCATATGGGACAGAGGGACATAAACTGGATAAGGATAAGCCACGCAGCAAAGAATGCAGGTATAACCCTTGAGCACCTTGGAATTATACAGGCAACAATGATGAAGAATAGATTTAGCTCCATTATTGATAAGGTACAGGTCACTTTATATACAGAAGAGGCTGATGTATTAAGGGTTATGGAAGAGGCAAGACAGGCCTACAGGGAAAGGGATCAGAGGCTCGGTTCCCTTACTGATGAGTCTGTTGATACATTTTATTCATGTCTCCTGTGTCAGAGTTTTGCTCCAAGCCATGTCTGTGTAATAACACCTGAGAGGCTTGGACTCTGCGGTGCCTATAACTGGCTTGATGCAAAGGCAGCCTTTGAAATAGACCCGACAGGCGGTAATCAACCTGTTCCAAAAGGAGAGCTAATTGACCCAACCTATGGAAGGTACACTGGTGTTGATGAATATCTTAAAAAGGCCTCTGGCGGTTCTGTTGAGACATTGAATCTTTATACCATAATGGAAAACCCGATGACATCCTGTGGATGTTTTGAATGTATTGTTGCCATAATTCCAGAGGCAAATGGTGTGATGATAGTAAACAGAGGCTTTACAGGGATGACCCCGATAGGAATGAAGTTTTCCACACTTGCTGGAACTGTTGGTGGTGGAATGCAGACACCAGGATTTATGGGCATAGGGGTGAATTTTATTACGAGTAAAAAATTCCTCTACGGTGACGGCGGATTAAAGAGGATTGTCTGGATGCCAAAGGCACTTAAGGAAAGGATCAGAGAGGCCTTTAATAGGAGGGCAGCGGAAGAAGGAGTTCCTGATCTTCTTGATAAGATTGCTGATGAGACTATATGTGAGGACTCAGAAAAACTCCTTGAGTTTCTTACACAGGTGGGACATCCAGCCCTTGAGATGGAGTCAATGATAAAATAAGGAGGTAATATCATGGATAAAAAACTTATAAAAAGTGCAAGCGAGGCAGCAGAAAGGATTATAGAATGGGGAGAATCCCAGAGACTTGAGACCTGTTTTGAGAGGGCAGAAAGACTCAAGCCCTGTCCAATAGGTCAGACGGGTGCATGCTGCAAGCACTGCCATATGGGTCCCTGCAGACTTGTAGGTCCTAATGCAGAGGAAGAGGCAAAGGGTGTATGTGGTGCACCACTTCCAACAGTGGTTGCAAGGAATCTTCTGAGGATGATTGCTGCAGGAACAGCAGCTCATAGTGACCATGCAAGGGATATGGTTCTCACACTCCTGGCTGTAGGTCTTGGCGAGACAAAGGACTTTGAGATAAAGGATGTAAGAAAACTTTACAGAGTAGCAGAGATACTCGGGGTTGAATTTGAGGGAAGACCTGTAAATGATGTTGCAAAGGATGTGGCATTAAAATACCTTGAGGATTATTCAAGGCAGAAGGGAGAGCTTAATTATATAAAGAGGGCACCAAAGAAGACACAGGAAAGATGGAGGAAGTGGGGAATTGTTCCAAGGAATATTGACAGAGAAATTGCAGAGGCAATGCACAGGACTTCAGTGGGTGTTGATCATGACCCTGACAGCCTCCTTCTTCATAGCTTAAGAACAGCCCTTGCAGATGGATGGGGTGGATGCATGATATCCACTGATGTGACAGACATCCTTTTTGGAACACCAAGACCTGTAAAGGCAGAGGCAAGCCTTGGTATTTTTAAGGAAGATGAGGTGAATCTTGTTGTTCATGGTCATGAGCCATCCCTTGCAGAGATGATAGTGGATGTAGCATCTGAACCAGAGATGATTGCCTATGCAAAATCAAAGGGTGCAAAGGGAATAAATCTTGGTGGCATGTGCTGTACAGCGAATGAGGTCCTCATGAGGCATGGTATTCCGACTGCAGGTGGATTTACAAATCAGGAACTCGGCATAATGACAGGCCTTGTTGATGCAATCACAGTGGATGTACAGTGCATAATGCCAGCAATTGCAGAACTTTCAAAGAAATTCCACACAAAGGTTATTACCACTTCAGAGAAGGCAAAGATACCAGGTGCTGTTCACATTGAATATGATGAGCACAGGGCAAGAGAGATTGCAAGGCAGATTGTAAAACTCGCTATAGATAATTTTCCTAACAGAAAGACAAAGGGCAGTTATGTTACTGATAGATATCCAGTCATTGCAGGCTTCTCGCATGAATATATTGAATATATGCAGGGTGGAAGATGGCGTGCCTCTTTCAGACCACTTAATGATGCCATAATGGCTGGAAGAATCCGTGGTGTAGTTGGGCTTGCAGGATGTGATAATCCAAGGGTTCCATCAACAGGAATTCATAGATTTCTTGCAATAGAACTCATAAAGAATGATGTCCTTATTGTCTCCACGGGATGTGGCTCTGCTGCCTGTGGCACTGCTGGTTATCTAACACCTGAGATGGCACTTGAGCATGCAGGCCCTGGATTAAGGGAGGTCTGCGAGGCGATAGGGATTCCACCGATACTTCATGTGGGTGCCTGTGTTGACAATTCAAGGATCCTTACCATAGCAACTGCCATGGCACATGAAGGAGGTCTATCTGATGAGATAGGTGGAATGCCTGCAGTTGGCATCGCACCAGAGTGGATGAGTGAAAAGGCAATAGCAATTGGTGCTTACTTTGCAGCATCAGGTGTTCCTGTTATCTTTGGCGGAGAATCTCCTGTTGGTGCGTCAAAAGAGGTCACGAGGATTATGACAGAGGTCTGGTGGGAGAGATTCAAGGGACCAATGTATTTTGAGCCAGATCCTGAAAAGATGCTTCAGCTTACCCTCCAGTATATTGACAATGCAAGGGTTGCACTAAAACTCAGAAAATATGAGCCAGGTAGATTCGGCACAGAGCGTGTTCTTATGGATATGGCTGCAAGGCGAGAGCTTGACAAGATTGCAAAGGCCCATTCAGGACTTGGGTGAGGCATTCAGGATATTGAACCACAATTAGAGCAGTAGAACATAGGTGCATTGGTAAGTGGCCCAAAACCTTGCATCTTGCCTTTAAAGTAGTGCCTTGCCCTATCTTAACTGTTCTGCCATGATTGCTCAGCAGATAAGAGGCATAAGTCCTGTTATAACCAGTAGTGACGGCAAATTCATTAAGGACTATACCTTTTTGCTTCTTGTTTGCCTTTTGATACTAGCCCAACTTGCGCATTTTGGATTATAACATATTGATATTATTGGATTTTTAATTTTTTTCCTCACTACAATTCCACTTTTTTTATCTTTATTACTTTTCTCTTTATCGGTTTGTCATTTACAGATAGTTTCCTGTAAATCTCCTTTTGTTCATTATTG
>JBKBPW010000004.1:0-304 GCA_046292975.1 Thermodesulfovibrionales bacterium | reverse complement strand
CACTGTCACTACTTGATGGCTCTGCAATAGAGCCTTTATATTCCTCCATCTCCTCCTATCTCCTGCCTGCCTCAAGGTCTGCTCTATCGCATGTAGCAGATGATAGGCAAGCACTGTTACAAATATATGCCCCCTTACCCTCTCTGCCTTTTGATGCCATATCGGCCTTATCCCAAGTTCCCCCTTTAAATCCCTAAAAGCATCCTCTATCCTTACAAGCATTATGTATAGCCTCCATATCTCCTCTTCTGTTAAATCAGCCCTGTTCGTCCTTAATGGTGGTATAATTTAAATTGTGTCTATT
>JBKBPW010000003.1:0-38473 GCA_046292975.1 Thermodesulfovibrionales bacterium | reverse complement strand
GTCTTAATGGATGAATTTGCAGATTACTTTACAAAGAAGGAGCTTCCTAACAGGGTTAGGCTTGCTGTTGCCTGCTGCACGAATATGTGTGGTGCAGTCCATTGCTCTGACATAGCAATTGTGGCAGTTCATAGAAAGGTTCCTCATATTGACCATGAGAAAGTTCCAAATATGTGTGAGATTCCATCTACCATCGCTGCCTGTCCTACAGGCGCAATAAGCCCTGATCCTGCAAAGAAGAGTGTTAAGATCAAGGAAGATAAATGTATGTACTGTGGTAATTGTTTTACAGTCTGCCCTCCGATGGTGATACACGACCCTGAGTATGATGGCGTTGCCATAGTGGCTGGAGGAAAGGTCGGGAATCTGAGGACTCCTCCGAAATTTTCAAAGCTTGTCGTTCCCTTTATAAAGAATAATCCACCAAGATGGCCAGAGGTTGTAGATGCAGTTAGAAAAATCCTTAGTGCCTATGAAAAGGGTGCGATGAAACATGAGCGTGTTGGTGAGTGGATAGAGAGGATTGGATGGGAGAAGTTCTTCAAGGTTACCGGACTGCCATTCACCCATCAGCACATTGATGACTTCTTAATAGCAAGGGAGACATTTAGGACCACAGCAGCATTTAAGTGGTAATTTAAAAGGGTTAAGGTTAGGGTTGAGAAAATGATTCTTGACCCTGACCTTAACCTAACATTCTAATTAATTAAGGAGGAGCGAGATGGATAAGGAAGAATTAAAGCAAAAGATCTATAGTCTTGTAGAACAGTCCATGGGAAAGAAGAAGCTCAAACAGTCAGAGATAGAGAAAAAGCTTTCTGAGGAGGCAGGGGTAACGAGACAGGATGTAAAGGCTGCCCTTAAAGAATTGATAGATGAAGGGAAACTCATATATACCTACTTTGGTGGAAGTTTTGTAGAAATACCTCCAAAGCAATAATTTATTATTAAAAATTAAATTAACTAAGCATGTAGTTAGAGAAGGCAGTTTGCCGAGATGGTAATCTGCCTTTTTATTGTTAAGATTTTTATTTTTATGTTATAATTATTTTCAATATTGGCCAGCCTGAATGGGGCGTAGGCAAACGGGCAAGCCAGGAGACTTTGGATCTCCCATCTGGAGGTTCGAATCCTCCCGCCCCAGTAATAAAAAGGATATAATGTTAAAGGAAGGAATTATGCCAGAGGGAATAAAAATAATAACAGGTAATGCCCACAGAAAACTTGCAGAAGAGGTTGCCTCTTATCTGGGTATACCTCTTTGTGATGCTACTGTAACAACCTTTAGTGATGGCGAGATAATGGTTCAGATTAATGAGAATGTTCGGGGTACAGATGTCTTTGTTATTCAACCAACCTGCGCACCAGTTAATCATAATATTATGGAACTTCTTTTAATAATTGATGCCCTGAGAAGGGCCTCTGCAAGGAGGATTACTGCAGTTATTCCCTATTATGGATATGCAAGACAGGATAGGAAGGTCCAGCCAAGGGTTCCTATATCATCGAGGCTTGTTGCCGACCTCATAACAGTTGCAGGTGCAAACAGGGTACTTACAATGGACCTTCATGCTGGCCAGATACAGGGTTTTTTTGATATACCTGTTGATCATCTTTATGCAATGCCTGTACTACTTGATTATATAAAGTCACATTATGACAGTGAAAGGCTTGTCATAGTCTCACCAGATGCAGGTGGCGTGGAAAGGGCAAGGACATTTGCCAGAAAGCTTGGTTCATCACTTGCAATTATTGATAAAAGAAGAGAAAGGGCAAATGTAGCCCAGGTCATGCATGTTATCGGTGATGTAATGGGTAAGGATACCTTGATCCTTGATGATATAATTGACACAGGAGGCACAACCACACTGGCTGCACAGGCCCTTATAGAGCATGGTGCAAGATCAGTAAATGCCGCCTGCACACATGCGGTGCTTTCAGGTCCAGCCATCGAGAGATTGAATAATTCTCCTATCAAGGAGGTGATAGTAACAAATACCATTCCTCTTGATAGCAAACAGGATTCTTGTAAGAAGTTAAGGGTCTTGAGTATAGGCTCATTGCTTGCAGAGGCAATAAAGAGAATTCATGAAGAGACATCAATAAGTTCATTATTTGTATAAAGGTGCTTCAGCACTTATGAAAGAGTAATAAAGATTTTGAGGAGGAAATGATGGAAAGGGTTTCTATAACTGCATACAAAAGGGAGGCCACTGGCAAGGGAGTTGCGCGTTCCCTCAGAAGGAACGGTGAATTGCCTGCTGTTATATACAGGGCTGGGAAGTCCGAAGCTATAAGGATTCCACAGGTAGAATTCGTAAAACTCCTTAAGAAAACAAAGGGTGAGAATATCCTTATAAATCTCCAATTCCCTGAAGGTAACAGACTTGCTGTTATTAAGGACTACCAAGTTGATCCTGTATCAGGAGATCTTCTGCATACAGATTTTCAGGAGGTTCTATTAACAGAGACTGTAAGGGTTACAGTAAAGGTTATTACAAAAGGTATCCCGAAGGGTGTGAAGGAACAGGGCGGAATCCTTCAGCATACCCTCAGAGAGCTTGAGATAGAGGCGCTTCCTGATAAGATACCAGGTCACATTGAGATCGATGTATCAGACCTTGCAGTTGGTCAATCAATTCATGTATCTGACCTCAAGCTTGGAGAGGGAATAAAAATACTCACAGACAGAGAAGAGGTAATAGCCACTGTCACAGCATCTGTTGTTGAGGAGGTTGCTCCAGCAGCTGCACCAGAGGTAACAGAGCCTGAGGTAATAAAGAAGGGCAAGAAGGAAGAGGTTGAAGAGACCGAAGAGGGCAAGAAGTAATTGTGGCTCCTTGCTGGCCTCGGAAATCCTGGGAAAAAGTATGAATTCACAAGACATAACATTGGTTTTATGTTCATTGACAGACTCTGCAGGCTCTGGAATGTGAGGCTTAAGGATTTCGGGATCTACATGATGGATAGGGTATTTATTGACGAAATGGACATTATACTTATGAAACCATTGACATACATGAACAGGAGTGGAGAGGCAATAGGAAACCTGTGTATGAAGATGGGTATACCCCCAGAGAATGTTATAGTAATTCATGACGACCTTGATATGGAGCCTGGTAAGATAAGGATTCGCAAGAGAGGTTCATCGGGTGGTCATAGAGGTGTTCAGTCTATTATTGACGCAATTGGTGATGGCTTTATGAGATTAAAGATCGGAATTGGAAGGTCAAAGGAGATTCCCCCTGAAGAATATGTCCTTCAGAGATTTAGTGATGATGAAATGAAGATTATTGATGAAGCCCTGGATAGGGCAATACAAAGACTTCTCGGAACAATTCGGACTGAATCCAAAACAAGGGGAGCTAATAAAAGAAATAAAATATGTCAGTAAATAATCCGGAGCAGTCAAGAAAGGAATCAGAGGTCTCAGAGCAACTTTCCCTTGAGACCTATCGTCATAGCACTGCCCATATAATGGCCCATGCTGTAAAAAGATTATTTCCTGAAGCAAAACTTGCTATAGGCCCTGCCATAGAGAATGGATTTTATTATGACTTTGATATAGAAAGACCTTTAACACCTGAAGACCTTAAAAACATAGAAGATGAAATGAAGAAGATAATCAGAGAGGACAGACCCTTTGTAAAGAAGGTACTCAATAAGCAGGAAGCCCTTGAACTTTTTAAAAGACTCAATGAACCTTACAAAATTGAACTCATTAATGAAATTCCTGATGATGAGGTAACAGTTTATGAGGAAGGAGATTTTATTGATCTCTGTAGAGGACCTCATGTGCCAAGGGCTGGAAAGATAAAGTTTTTTAAACTTTTGAGTATTGCTGGTGCCTACTGGAAAGGTGATGAGAGAAACAAGATGCTTCAGAGGATATATGGTACGGCCTTTTTCGAGGAAAATAAACTTAAAGAATATCTAACCTTTCTTGAAGAGGTTAAAAAAAGAGACCACAGAAAACTCGGTAAGGAGCTTGATCTTTTCAGTATAAATGATGATATAGGTTCAGGACTGGTACTGTGGCATCCCAATGGTGCTATTGTAAGAAAGATTATAGAGGACTTCTGGAGAGATGAACATCTCAAGGCTGATTATAAACTTCTCTATACACCGCACATAGCAAGGCTTGACTTATGGAAAAGGAGCGGTCATCTTGATTATTACAGAGAAAATATGTATTCACCCATGGATATAGAGGGTGTGCCCTATCAGTTGAAACCAATGAACTGTCCTTTTCATATCAGCATTTATAAAAGTCAGCTCAGAAGTTACAGGGAGATGCCAATAAGGTTTGCAGAACTTGGCACGGTCTATAGATATGAGAGATCCGGTGTGCTTCATGGACTTCTAAGGGTGAGGGGATTTACTCAGGATGATGCCCATATATTCTGCAGAGAAGACCAGATAGAGGAAGAGGTCCTACATGTCCTTGATTTCACCCTTTATATCTTGAGAACCTTTGGTTTCAATGAGTATGATATATATCTTTCTACCAGACCTGAAAAATATGTTGGAACACCTGAAAACTGGGAACGCTCAACCAATGCCCTTAAAAGGGCGCTTGAGATAAAGGGTCTGCAATATTCCATAGACCCTGGCGAAGGTGTATTTTATGGCCCGAAGATAGATATAAAGGTAAAAGACTGTCTTGGAAGGCCCTGGCAGTGCAGTACCATACAGGTTGATTTCAATAACCCTGAAAGATTTGATGTCACCTATCGTGGTAGTGATGGAAAGGACCACAGACCAATAATGATTCACAGGGCCTTGATGGGTTCACTTGAGAGATTCTTTGGTATACTTATTGAGCATTATGCAGGTGCCTTTCCTCTGTGGCTCGCACCTGTACAGGTGGCTGTGCTTCCCATAAGTGAAAGGCATAATGACTCTGCGATAGAATT
This sequence comes from Thermodesulfovibrionales bacterium, assembly GCA_046292975.1. Lineage (GTDB taxonomy): Bacteria > Nitrospirota > Thermodesulfovibrionia > Thermodesulfovibrionales > CALJEL01 > CALJEL01. The sequence goes on along the minus strand of JBKBPW010000003.1, from coordinate 33,557 downwards.
TCACAGGTTCCTTAAAGAGAACGGGATTCGTTCTGAACTGAGGTCTGAAAATGAAAAAATAGGCTATAAAATCAGGGAGATGACTTTAAAGAAAGTGCCTTATATGGTTATAATAGGTGATAAAGAGATTTCTGAAAATACTTATACCGTGAGAAAGAGAAATGGAGAAAATATCGGACCCTTTGAGGCAGATGCCTTTCTGGCATTCCTCAAAGAGGAAATTAAATTAAGGAGGTGACATTCATAGAAAAGGAAGTCAGAGTAAATGAGGCAATAAGAAGAAGCGAAGTGAGGCTTATTGATGTTGATGGCAGTCAGGTGGGTGTGGTTCCGATAAAGGAGGCACTTGCCCTTGCGAGGGAAAGGGGTCTTGACCTTGTTGAAGTTGCTCCAAATGCCAATCCGCCTGTCTGCAGGATTATGGATTATGGAAAATACAGATACCAGATGCAGAAGAAGTCTCACCAGAAAAAGACAGTTGATGTGAAAGAGATAAAACTGAGACCAAGGATAGATGACCATGACCTTCAGTTGAAAGCCAAAAATATAAGGAGATTTCTTGATGATGGCAACAAGGCAAAGATTACCATGATGCTCAGAGGAAGAGAGGCAACAAGACCGGATCTCGGAATGAAGGTTTTTGAGCGACTTATTGAGATGATAGAGGGTAAATTTGCTATTGAGAAAAAACCAACCCTTGAAGGCAGTAATATAACAATGGTTGTAGCACCAGGAAAATAGGATGAGTGATTATTTTACTAAGGCAGATGCTGAGGAGTTTAAAGAGGAACTGAAAAGGTATCTCGGTATTCTGGCTGAGGATTTTCAGCATAAACTGAATTTTGTGATAGATGCTCAAGAAGATATAAAACGGCTTATCAAGACTACAAATGAAGAGACCAAGAAGGAATTAAGGGCAGAGTTCAAGACTGGTCTAAAAGAAACGGAGGAGAAGTTAAGGGCAGAGTTCAGAACTGGTCTAAAGGAGACGGAGGATAAATTAAGGGCAGAGTTCAGAACTGGTCTAAAGGAGACAGAGGACAGGTTTAGAGGTATTTTAAAGGAAACAGAGGAGAAGTTGAGGGCAGAATTTAAGGGTGGATTAAGTAAGGTAGAAAAAGAGGTTTCTGAAATAAAGACAGAGATTATCTCTCACAGAGATAGCACAGAGATTAAACAGATAAAAAAGAAAAAGCGAACATAAAGGAGGTCGGGATGCCAAAACTAAAGACCCATAGTGGTGCAAAAAAGAGATTTAAGGTCACCGGAACTGGAAAGATAATGAGAAGGAAGGCTAATAAAAGCCATCTCCTTACTGGCAAGCCTTCAAAAAGGACAAGGAGGCTGAGAGAGTCTGCTATTGTGTCAGATAGTGACTACAAAAAACTCAGAAACCTTTTACCATATTTATTTTAAGGAGGAAAAAAGATGCCAAGGGCAAAAGGTGGTTTTAAGACAAGGAGAAGACATAAAAAGATTCTTGAACTTGCCAAGGGCTATTATGGTGCAAGGAGCCGTTCTTATAAGGTAGCAGCAGGTGCTGTTGAGAAGGCCCTTCAGTATGCCTACCGTGACAGGAGGGCAAAGAAGCGCGATATGCGTAGCCTGTGGATAGTAAGGATAAATGCAGCGGCAAGGGCATGTGGAATAACCTATGGCAAGCTCATGGAGGGACTCAAGAAAGCAAGGATTGAGCTTAACAGGAAGGTCCTTGCAGATATGGCTCTTAATGATCCAAAGGCTTTTGAAAAAATAGTTGATACAGCAAAGTCCAGCCTGAGTGCCTGAGATATTTCCTTTTTAATCAATGGAAAATCCAGAGGAACTGAAAGAAAAATTTGAGCAGGAATTAAAGGCCCTTTCTCATAGAGAGGGCCTTTCAGTATTGAAGGCTAGTTATCTTGGTAAAAAGGGTATTATTGCTGAGTCAATAAAGGCACTTCAATCCCTCCCAAAGGAAGAAAGACCTACGAGAGGCAAGATTTTGAATGAGCTTAAGGAGTATATTGAAAGAAGGCTTGCTGAGAAGGAAAAAGAGCTCATAGAGATAGAATATCTTAAAAAACTCTCATCAGAAAAGATAGATATAACCCTTCCTGGAAGACTGCAGAGATTTGGCAATGAACATCCACTTACAAAGACCCTGAAGGAGATTATAGATATCTTTTCCTCCATGGGCTTTTCTGTTGAGGAGGGTCCAGAGGTTGAGCTTGACCATTACAATTTTGAGGCACTCAATATTCCCAAAGACCATCCTGCCAGGGATATGCAGGATACCTTTTATATTACAGATGAGATACTCTTAAGGACCCATACATCTCCTGTGCAGATCAGGGTCATGAAAAAGAAAAAACCGCCCCTTAGGATGATAGCACCTGGTAAGGTCTATCGTTGTGATGCCGATGTTACTCACAGCCCCATGTTTCATCAGGTAGAAGGTCTTATGGTAGGAGAGGATATCTCAATGGCAAATCTCAAGGCTGTTCTTGAGGCATTCCTTAGAGAACTCTTTGGTCCAGAGACACCAGTCAGATTTAGACCCAGTTATTTTCCCTTTACAGAACCATCTGCTGAGGTTGATATTGGATGTCTTTTATGTGGTCAGAAAGGTTGCAGGGTATGCAAGAACTCTGGCTGGCTGGAGATCCTTGGAGCAGGAATGGTTCATCCAAGGGTCTTTGAGGCTGTTGGCTATGATACAGAGAGATATACAGGATTTGCCTTTGGTCTTGGCGTGGAAAGGATAGCAATGCTCCGTTACAGGATAGATGATATAAGACTTTTCTATGAAAATAACCTCATGTTTCTGGAGCAATTCTGATGAGGGTGCCGCTTAGCTGGATAAAGGAGTTTGTTGCTATTAATGCCTCTCCAGCAGAAATTGCCTTAAGGCTCACCATGTTGGGTCTTGAGGTAGAGCAGATTGAGGAAACCAATGGAGAAATTATCTTTGATATAAGCATCACGCCAAACAGACCAGATTGTCTGTCAGTATCAGGCATATCAAGGGAAATAGCCATTGCTTTTAGAAAGGAATTCAGAGAGCCTCAATTGAAAAGGCCTTTGAGTGCAGAGTCCCATGGTAAATTCAAGATAATCATAGATGATCCAGTACTCTGTCCAAGATATACAGCCAGGATAATAAAAAATGTGAAGGTTGGTGACTCTCCAGAATGGTTGAAAAAGAGACTTGAGCAGTGTGATCTCAGGTCTATAAACAATATTGTTGATATAACTAATTATATATTGCTTGGCTATGGCCATCCACTTCATGCCTTTGACCTTGACACCTTAAAGGGTAATCTCATAAGGATAGCTCAGGCTGGTAAAGGTCAAAAGATAAAGACACTTGATGGAGTGGAAAGGTCTCTTCCAGAAGATACATTACTTATCTGGGATGCAGAGAGGCCTGTTGCAATTGCAGGTATTATGGGAGGAGAGGAGACAGAGGTAAGGCCTGATACAAAGAACATCCTTCTTGAAGCTGCTTATTTTAACCCATCATCAATAAGAAGAAGCTCAAAGAGACTTGGTTTGAAGACAGAGGCGTCCTACAGATTTGAAAGGGGCACAGACATTGAAGGACTTCTTTTCTGTACAGACATGGCAGTAGAGTTTATACTTGAAATTGCCGGTGGTGAACTTATGGAGGTTCTTGATGAGTATCCCCTTAAATTCAAGTCTTCTGATATAAAACTAAGGTTAGAGAGGATAAAGAAAATAATAGGTGAGGATATTTCATCTGATGAAGTAAGAGATATACTTCAGCTACTCGGTTTTGAGATAAGAAAAGAGGAGGGACTTTTTATTGTAAAGACACTTTCAAGAAGACCTGATATAAATACAGAGATTGATCTCATAGAGGAGGTTTCAAGGATAAGGGGATATGACAGGATTCCCTCAATAATGCCAGAGGAGAGACTGTCCATTACAGTAAACAAAAAATTCAAAGATATAGAGTTCATAAAGGCAATATTCAGGGCAAAGGGTTATTCAGAGACAATAAACCTGAGTTTTATGAACATAGATGATCTTAAGAAACTCATGATAGATGAAAGGGATGAAAGATTCAAGGCTATTGAACTTAGAAATCCTCTAAAAAAAGAGGAGTCCTTTTTAAGGACCAATATAACCCTTTCTCTTCTTAATAACCTGAGAACCAATATAAGATATGGCATAAAGGAGGTTTCTCTTTTTGAGATATCAAAGGTATTCTTTAAGAAGGATAATGAACTCCCTGATGAAAGGCTTCACCTCGGGGCCCTCTACTGGCAAAGCCCGAGACCTGTCTTATGGAAGGACAACATTAACCCCTATTATATCCTCAGGGAGATAATAGATGGGATTTTCAATGAATTCAGGATTAATTTTAAATTGAAAGCCTCATATGAATCTTTTCTACACCCGGGTCAGTCAGCAGACATATTTATAAATCAAAAAAAGATCGGCTTTCTTGGGATTCTTTCTCCAAAGGTGGCTGATTCCCTTGACCTGAAGACAGAATCTCCTGTCGCTCTTTTTGAGATAAACCTTGATTTACTCTTCAGTCATAGAGGTCCTGAGCCTGTATTCAAAGCGATCCCTGTCTATCCCTATATTGAAAGGGATTTAGCCCTGGTTGTGGATAATGAAATATCAGCCCAACTCCTGAGAGATTTGATTACCTCCTATCCAGCTGAGCTTATTGAGGCAGTTACCATCTTTGACTATTTCAGGGGCGGCAATATACCTGAAGGTAAAAAGAGTATAGGCCTCAGGATTCGCTACAGGGCAAAGGACAGGACCCTTACAGAAGAAGAGGTAGAGCAACTGCATGAAAAGATAATAATCCTCCTTATAGAAAAGACCGGAGGGGCCATTCGTTCTTGATATATAGAAGTCCCATCTCTTTGATCTATTAATCTATTACTTTGTAACCAGCCTTTGTGAGAGCCTCTATAAGTTCTTCTCTTTTACAATCACAGTTCACCTTTGCCCTTCCTATCTCAACCTCTGCAGATTTTACACCCTTTACAGACTCAAGTGCCTTTTTAACCCTCATAACACAGTGCTGACAGCTCATACCCTCAATCTTCAGTTCAAACTCAGACATAAAGGGCCTCCTTTTATTGAAGTCCATTCTTTATGGAAAATACAATACCAGATTCTTCTTTTAATTTCATTCCTCTGATTCAAAAGATTTGTAGAATCTAACATAAAAAACCTGCTTTATCTTCATTTCAATCGCTTTTTACTTGTTCCCTTTAATCAGGAAGGTACAATGTTGTGATAATTACACTGCCTATTAATTTAATAAATTCTCTTATTTTCATTATAATACTTATTCTTATCTTTTTTTTTAGAAATCAGCTGAATTCCTATCCTTGTATCCACTTTGCGCTTTTTGACAACTTGGATTTTATTTTCATTAGTTTTATTTGAAAATTTCAACTCTTTTCTGTCTCGAAATCTGAAATTATCAGTGGCTGTGAATAGTTGCAAAAGTGATTGCTCAATTCCATTCGATTTTTCAATTATTCAGATGATAATATGATTTTTCCAAAGAGGGTCTCTGCCACTGTTCCTGTATGCTGAGAGTTTATCTGGATCCTTACTCCTTCAATTACCGGTGGATCTTCTTGAAATAATTTTTTATAATCTTCAACAATGTTCCTTTTAAAGGAAACCCATTTATTGAGATCAGAGGCCCCAGATTTTATTGTGATGACCTTTATTTTTAGATTAACCGGCCATCCGATGGATTCATCAGAGATAGAACCTTCAGGAGCTACAGTATCCCAGATGTAACTTATTATTTTCCCTCCCTTGAAGGCAATCAATAGCTGGGCTGCCTGGTCATTTTTTCCTTTTAATCTTACATCTCCACCTGCTGGAAGTCTGAGGACTTTCCACTTCCATGAAATATAGGGATATCGTTTTGGCTCAAGATTTAGAGGTTTCTCAAGAGAAAATGAAGCTGAAACATTTCTGAAATACGCAATTGTTTCGCTATCTTCTGTCAGAATTTTAAACTCTGCCTCTCCTGTTTTCTCTTTAAGCTTCCATCCACGAGGAACACCATTACCACCCTGGCTTCCTTCAAAAGATATCTCTACTTTCTCTTCAGCATACCCCGATGTGATAAAGCAGGCAAGTAATAGAATTATCCACATGAAGACAGCTAATCTTGCCATACTGCCCAGCCCTTCCATTTCTTATTGATGACTTAAAATTTCCTTTTAAATTTCTTCAATATTATTATATTATAATATAGAAACTGAAGGTAAGATTGTCAAAAAAACGAATTACCTCTAAAAAACCGAATCGTTGCTTCATCTTAGGAATCTGAGCAAAATAAAATAGCCTTCCTAAACAAAAATATTATTCAGAGATGCAGCCTTTTTATTTGCAAATTGTGATAAAGTTGACATATTTATATCTCATTGAGTATCATTTTTTTAATGAGAGATAAGATAATAAAGGCCTATCAGGATAGTATTGCTGTTAAAGAGGGTTTCTTCAGGGACAATATCGATAAGATTATTGAGGTCTCAAAGGTTATTGCAAATGCCTTTGATGAGGGGAATAAACTTATCCTTTTTGGAAATGGTGGCAGTGCCACTGATGCCTCCCATATAGCTGCCGAGTTTGTTAACAGGTTTAAGCGTGAAAGGCCGGGACTCCCTGCAATGGCATTGAATACTGATATAGCTGTTATTACATCTATTGCCAATGATTATGACTACAGTGAGGTCTTTGCAAGGCAGCTTAAATCTCTTTCAAATGAAGGCGATATTGTGATTGCTATAAGCACGAGCGGCAATTCACCAAATGTGCTTAAGGCAGTTGATGTGGCAAAGAAAAGAAAACTCAAGACAGTAGCCTTTACAGGTATAAAGGGTGTAAAGCTCGCCTCAAAGGTCAATTATGCCTTCGTGGTCCCTTCGGATGATACTCCAAGGATTCAGGAAACCCACATAACCCTTGGTCATATCCTCTGCCAGATGGTGGAGGAGATACTCTTTGAGACACCAAGGAAGAGATAGTTCTATGGAGGGGTCTCTGACAATCCTCGGGATTGATCCCGGGACAGTTAATTTTGGATATGGGATTATAAGAGAAGAAAATGGAAACTATGAATACATTAGCTCAGGTGTCTTAAAGGTTTCTAATTCAAAACCCCTTAAGGATCGTCTGAAGTTCATATATAATGGTCTTGAAGAGATAATCAGACAATATAAGCCAGATGTGGCAGTAATAGAAAAAATATTTTTTGCAAAAGGGATAAAGGCAACCATCAGTCTTGGTTATTCAAGGGGGATTGCACTTCTTGTTATTGCAAATCATGATATTCCTCTTTATGAATATTCAACACTTGAGGTAAAGAAGGCTGTCGTTGGTTATGGAAGGGCAGAAAAAAATCAGGTGAGCGAAATGGTAAAGTTTCTGTTATCCCTTAATAGAAAGCCACCTCATGATAGTTCTGATGCCCTTGCATTATGCCTATGTCATGCCCATAGACAGAATTCAGAGTTGAGGATTCGGAGGTCGGAGATTGAAAATCAGAGATCAGGAATTAACTTTTCTTTGAGGAAAAGATGATAGGAACACTCAGGGGCAGACTGCTGAAAAGGTCACCTGATATTATAATTGTGGATGTGGCAGGTGTTGGATACAATGTTCATATCCCGCTGAGCACCTTTGAAAAACTAAAGACAATAGACCATGAGATTTTTCTTTATACCCATACAGTTTTAAAGGAAGATAGCCTTCAACTTTATGGTTTCCTTACAGAAGAAGAAAAGGATATCTTTTCAACACTTCTCAATGTAAATGGTATAGGTCCAAAGACTGCGCTCAATATTATCTCATATCTTGAGCCAGAAGCATTAAGAAAGGCAATAGAAGATGAGGACATAAGAAGACTTACCAGAATACCTGGCCTTGGTAAAAAGACTGCCCAGAGACTGATCCTTGAACTTAGAGACAAGCTTCCTGATAAAATAAAAAAAGAGGATAGCCTTTATCATGATGCGATATCTGCGCTCGTAAACCTTGGTTACCAGAAGGCTGAGGCAAAAGAGGCAATTGAAAAGGTGCAGAAAAAAGGCCTTGTTGAGTTTGAGGATATAATAAAAGAGGCATTAAAGCTTCTTACAGGTCAGGATTAGTAAAATGAAAACAAAGGATATTGAGCGGGAGATAACACCTTTAAAAAAGGAGGGAGAGGCCCAGTTTGAGATAACCCTCAGGCCGAGGAGCCTTAATGAGTTTATTGGCCAGGAGAGGCTCAAGGAGAATCTTTCCATATTTATTAAGGCAGCTACCCAGAGGCAGGAGTCCCTTGACCATATACTCTTTTCAGGTCCGCCTGGTTTAGGTAAGACAACACTGGCAAACATAATTGCCAATGAACTCGGTGTAAATATAAAGACCACCTCAGGTCCTGTTCTTGAAAGACCTGGAGATCTTGCAGCGATACTCACCAATCTTTCAGACAGGGATGTGCTTTTCATTGACGAAATACACAGGCTTCCACGGATTGTTGAAGAGATCCTTTATCCAGCAATGGAGGACTTTCAGCTTGACATTATAATAGGTCAGGGGCCAAGTGCAAGGACTTTGAAATTGAATCTTCCAAGATTTACACTTATTGGTGCAACAACAAGGACAGGTCTTCTTACCTCTCCCTTAAGGGATAGATTCGGTATTCTCATGAGGCTTGAATTTTATAAACCAGATGAGCTTGCAACCATAGTACTCAGGTCTGCAAGGATACTGAATATCTCCATAAAAGAGGATGCAGCCTTTGAGATAGCAAGGCGTTCAAGAGGGACTCCGAGGATTGCAAATAGATTACTGAGAAGGATAAGGGACTTTGCAGAGGTTAAGGGCAATGGCACCATTGACCTCGAAATTGCCAGATATGGACTTAATGCCCTTGATGTTGACGAGAAAGGACTTGATGAGATGGATAGAAAACTGCTGAGGGTCATAATAGAAAAATTTGGTGGAGGTCCTGTTGGTATAGAAAGTCTCTCCGCATCATTAAGGGAAGAAAAGGATACCATAGAGGATGTCTATGAACCCTTTCTCATGCAGGAAGGCCTTATTGAGAGGACGCCCAGGGGAAGGCTTGCCACAAGACAGGCCTATGAACATCTTGGTCTTACAAAGACAGGAGGCCTTTTTGGCATATGAGGCTACTTATACATACATGCTGTGCCAATTGTTCAATATATCCGGTTCAGAGATTAAGGAGCCGCGGTATAGACCTTACAGGGCTATGGTTTAATCCAAACATACATCCCTTTGAGGAATATAATCTGAGACTCGCTTCACTGAAAAGACTTTCTGAACAATGGAGATTCCCTGTTATGTATAACGATACCTATGACATGGAGCTCTTTTTAAGGGGATTCTTAGAGAGTTCAGAGGTTTTCTTAGCTCAGGAGCTCAGTAGCAGGGAAGACTTCTACACCTTTGAAAATCCAGATCTCCATTCTATTCTGGATAAAGCCTCCCTTGGCAAGAGATGCCAGCACTGTTACAGGCTCAGGCTTGAAGAGACCGCAAGGGCTGCAAAAGACAATGGATTTGATGCCTTCAGCACCACACTTCTTGTGAGTCCCTATCAGAATTTTGAATTAATAGTTAATACAGGAAATGAACTGGCCCAGAAGTATAATATTGAATTTTTCCCTGAGGACTTCAGACCAGGCTACAGAGAGGCCCTCAATGTCTCAAGAGAAATGGGACTTTACAGACAGAAATACTGTGGATGTATATTTTCAAAAGTTGAGCGAGGGAAAGCAGCAAAACAGCAAAACAACAGGAGATTGCGTAATGAGTAGTGGCTTATGTCATTACGTAGTTGAGAAGCAGATAAGACAGAGAGGTCAATCTTTGACGGTATGAATGGCCTTGGTGACATAGGAAGGTTTATTATTTTAGCAGGTCTTTTGCTTGTGGGTTTGGGCCTGTTACTGTTGTTTTCCGAAAAACTTCCTTATATAGGAAGGCTTCCAGGAGATATTATTATAAGAAAGAAGAATTTTACCTTTTATTTTCCCCTTATGACAGGCCTCATACTCAGTCTTATTTTGAGCCTAATACTTTATATAATTGGAAGGTTGAAGTGAGCAACAGGAACAGAAAAGGGATGTTATTGTCTGGAAGGCTTAAGATAAATCACCTTTATATTTCCTCAATCTCTTTTTTGAGTCTGGTCCTTCTCTTTCTTTCCTGTGCCTCTGTTCATTCTATTGAAGGCCCTTCAGTAAGGGTTCTCCTTCTTGAAGATGTAGAAAAAATACCTCGTAATCTTCAGTATCTTGGAAGGCTTGAGGGTTCCCTGCTTATAAATGGAGCAGAATTTAAAGGGACTGCGGAGGTATGGAAAGAAATTGATGAAATATATCTCATTAATGAGATTCCCCTTGAGGAATATGTGAAAGGGGTTGTTGCTGCTGAATCAGGTAAGGACTGGCCCATTGAGGCCTATAAGGTCCAGGCAGTGATTGCCAGAACCTATGCAGTTTATCATATGAAGAAAAGGGCAGGTCTACCTTTTCATCTTACAACTTCTGTATTACATCAGGTATTTAAAAATGGGCCTTATGATGAGAGGATAGTTCAGGCAGTGGAGGAGACAAAGGGTGAGATACTGATTTTTAATGGAGAACCAATAGAAGCACTTTACCATTCTACCTCCTCTCAATTTACAGAAGAACCAGAAGAGGTCTTCGGGAAAAAATATTCTTATATCAGACCTGTTAAGGTGACAGCAAGACTTTCACCCTATGAGTCCTGGCAAAGGAGCATTCCTATAAAGGATATAGAAAGGGCAACAGGTATTTATGGTATAAATAATATAGTTATCCTCAGCAGAACCTCTACAGGTAGGGCTAAGGAACTGGAGATCAGGACCTCTTCAGGATTAAAAAGAATAAAGGCTACTGACCTGAGAAGGCTTCTTGGATGGCAGGTCCTGCCAAGCACAAATTTTGAGCTTAAAAGGGAAGGGGATTATATAATATTTCTGGGAAGTGGTTATGGTCATGGGGTGGGTCTTTCCCAGTGGAGCAGTCTTGATATGGTTATGGAAGGAAAGGACTACAGGGAGATCCTTTTTTACTTTTATCCTGGTGTGAAGATCGGAAGGTTAAGATGACCCTTAAGGAGTTTGAGTTTGAACTTCCTTCAGGTCTTATAGCTCAAAGGCCTCCTGAAAAAAGAGGTCTGTCCCGTCTCCTTGTGCTTAGAAAGGATGGCACAATCCTTCACAGGAAATTTTCTGAGATAGGAGAGTTTCTTAACCAGGGGGATATGCTTGTCCTCAACAATACAAAGGTTCTCCCTGTGAGACTTGAGGGAAGAAAACCAACTGGTGGAAGGATAGTGCTATTGCTTGTGAGGCCACTGGAAGATGGATACTGGCTCATACTTTCAAGAGATGACTATAAAGGTATCATTACTGTTTCAGAGGAGCTCAAGATAGAGCTTCTTGGTGGTGGCAAGGCGAGGCTCCTATACAGTGGTGACTTAAATGAGATACTCTGGAATAAAGGTCAGATGCCTCTTCCACCTTACATCAAAAGAAGGCCATTGCCAGAGGATAAAGAGTGGTATCAAACTGTATATGCAGAGGTACCTGGATCCATAGCAGCACCAACAGCAGGATTGCATTTTACAGAGGAGATACTTGAAGGCCTCCGTAGAAAAGGCATTCTTATAAGGGAGATCACGCTTCATGTGGGTCCTGGCACATTCAGACCTGTGAGGACAGAGAGCATAGAGGAGCATAAGATGGAAGAGGAGATATTTGAGATACCATCCTTGCTTTTTAGAGAAATCAGGGAGGTTAAGGCAAGAGGTAGAAGGGTCATATCCACTGGCACAACCACCACCAGGGCACTTGAAGGTTATGCTTCAGGAAGGTATAAAGAGCTTTCTTATAATGGAGTCATAAAGGGCTCTACAGATATCTTTATCTATCCAGGCTATGAATTTAAGGTAATAGATGGCCTTATTACCAATTTTCATCTTCCACGGTCAACACCACTCATCCTCAGCTCAGCCTTTGCAGGTGCTGAGAATTTAAAAAGGGCTTATAAGGAGGCTATTGCCAGAGGATATAGATTTTTTTCCTATGGTGATGCTATGTTCATAATATGAAAGAAAGAGAAGGCTCACTTATAGTCCTTAATAGGTCGGTTGTTATAGGCATAATCGTCCTTGTGACTACCATAAGTTTTACCTTTGGTTATTTTGTTGGTCGCTATTCAGCTCCAAAGATAGGACCTTCTGAGAACAGGCAGGAGATTTCAGGGCCTCAATCGGGTTTACAATCAACTGTTACTTCGCCACCTCAGGCAGAAGAAAAACAGTTGGCTGCGGAAGAAAAGGAGGAGAAAAGTCCTTCAAGCCCTGTGTCAGAAAAACCTGCTTCACAGACAGCACAGCCTGTAAAGAAAGAACAGCCCCAGAGTTCGCAGTCACAAAAAGAGGTGTCGTTCAAAAAGGATGCCTATTATCTACAGGTAGGGGCATTCAAAGAGGAATCAAGGGCTATAAAACTCAGGGATAACCTTAAGAAGGAGACTACTGTTAGTCCGTCGTTTGATGTTATAATAAAAAAAGATGGTTCTTCTGTTTACAGGGTCTATGTGGGAGCCTTTAAGACCAGGAAAGAGGCACTCCTTGCACAGACAAGGATCAGGAAACTTTATGGAATTGACTCTATAATTATTAAAAAGTGAGGTTAATAAAACGGTTACCTTAGAATTTGAATTGAAGACTGATGAAGATTATGAATATCTTCATTCAGTCTTCGGAAAGAACATACAGGCAATAGAGGATACCCTTGATGTAATTATCAGTGCAAGGGGCAATAAGATAATAATCAAGGGTGAGGAAGAATCTTGTCATAAGGCAAGAAAGATTATAGAAGAGCTTAAAGAGATAAGTTCAGAAGGTTATTCTATAAAACCCGAAGATATTCGCTACGCCATAGAGACCTCTGAAGGAGAGCCATCCCTCAAGAACCTCTTTATGAGTAATGTCCCTGTCTCCTCAAAAAAGAGATTTATTGTTCCGAAGACAGAGACTCAGAGGGAATATATTGAGGCCATAAAGAACTATGATATTGTTATCGGTATAGGTCCTGCCGGAACAGGAAAGACCTATCTTGCAATGGCAATGGCAGTGAATGCCCTTTTGAAAAAACAGGTTACAAGGATAGTACTTGCAAGACCTGCTGTGGAGGCAGGTGAGAAATTGGGATTTCTTCCCGGTGATATTGAGGAAAAGGTGAGTCCTTATCTAAGGCCACTTTATGATGCACTCTTTGATATGATGGAACCTGAAAAGGTGGCAAAGTATCTTGAAAGGGGAGTTATAGAGATTGCACCCCTTGCCTTTATGAGAGGCAGGACCCTTAATGACTCCTTTATAATCCTTGATGAGGCGCAGAACACAACCTCAGAGCAGATGAAGATGTACCTCACAAGGCTTGGTTTTAATTCAAAGACCGTAATAACAGGTGACATTACACAGATAGACCTTCCAGCAGGAAAGGTCTCAGGACTTGTTGAGGCTGAAAGAATCCTTAAAGGTATTGAAGGAATAAGGTTTGTATATTTTACTGAAAGAGATGTGGTCAGACACAGACTTGTTCAAGAAATTATAAGGGCTTATGAGAGATACGAACGGACTGAAAAATACCAGACCTCCTGAAAAAAACCTCCTATTTATAAGTAGAAAAAACCTTATTTCTCTTACAGGAACTGCTATCCTTGTAAGCCTTTCCATTTACACCGGGAAGGGATTTTTCTTATTTGCAGGTTACACCCTTGTAAGCCTCTTTCTTCTTTATATCTTTTACCGGGATATATTGAGATATAAGCCCTCTTATATAGAAAACGCGCGAATGATGCTTGCCCTTGCCTGCCTTTTGATTATCACACTGTTTATGTCAAGATTCTCTGAATACCTTTTTATGGCTATGGCAAAGGGTCTCGATATTACCTATAAGGATGCACATACATACCTTCTTCCAGTTCCAGCAGGTGCAATGCTTGCCACACTGCTTTTTGATTTTCATACTGCCATTGTTTTTTCCTTTATTATAAGTTTGGTTTCAGGTCTCTGGCTTGAAGACCCCTCTTTTTCAATATATTTTTTTATAGGGAGTATGGTTGCCTCTTTCAGCATCCTTAATTCAAAGAGAAGGTCTTCAATACTGAAGGCAGGATTTATAGTCGGTGCTATAAACCTTATTGTTGCAGCCTCATTTTTATTTTCAAAGGCAGCAATACTTAATATACCTTCTGTTTATGTCCTGGGTTTTTCCTTCATGTCAGGATTTGTTGTGGCAGCCTTTGTATTTTTGATGCTTCCAGTCTTAGAGTATCTTTTTAATATTACATCAGATATATCACTTGTTGAGCTTCTTGATGTTGACCATCCACTTATGAAGGCACTCATGACAAATGCACCAGGGACATATCATCACAGCGTCATAGTTGCAAATCTCGTGGAGGCAGCTGCAGAGAATCTGAGGATCAACAAGCTTCTTGCAAGGGTGGGTGCCTATTATCATGACATAGGCAAGATCAAGATGCCCCATTATTTTGTGGAAAACCAGATCGGTGAGAGCAGGCATGAGAATATAACACCTCATATGAGCAGTCTCGTATTAATAGCTCATGCAAAGGAAGGTGCAGAACTTGCACGGCAGTACAAACTCCCGGAGACAGTTATAGATGTGATCAGGCAGCATCATGGAGATTCCCTTATAACATATTTTTATGAAAAGGCAAAGGCCTCAGGTGAAGAGGTTAAGGAGGAAGATTATAAATATCCGGGACCAAAACCAAAGACAAAAGAGGCTGCTCTGATAATGATGGCTGATGCTGTTGAGGCATCATCAAGGGTTCTTACAGAGCCATCACCTGCAAGAATCTCTTCACTTGTTGAAAGGATAATAGGCAGGATTATAATGGAAGGCCAGCTTGATGAATGTGATTTCACCTTCAAGGAGATCAAAGAGATAAAGAATAGTTTTATCCATACCTTGACAGGCATCTTCCACAAAAGGATAAACTATCCAGGTTTTAGATTTGATGAAAAGGATATTGATAAGAAAGGCCCCCAGGAAAAGAGCCAATCCCCAGTTATTGAAAAGAGAACTCTTGAGCCTGCTTGACCTCCTCAGGCTTGATGATGTGGAGATAAGCCTCTATCTTGTCGGAGACAGAAGGATGAGGCAACTTAACAAGCTTTACAGGGGTATTGATAAAACAACTGATGTCCTGTCCTTTCCACAAACAGAAGGCTTTAAGCCTTTAGCCTTCAGCCTTCAGCCTTATATTTTAGGTGACATAGTCCTGAATTTAGACCAGATCAAAAGACAGGCAATAGAAAATCATGTCTCTTTTAAAGATGAATTGAGATTCATGCTTATCCACGGACTTTTACATCTTCTTGGGTATGACCATGAGAAGGACAGGGAATCTGCTAAAAAGATGAGAAAAAAGGAGCGTACACTTCTTAATGCCCTTAAGAAACTGGATAGAAAGTGCAAATAATGCAATAGAGGGAATCCTCCATGCTGTAAAGACCCAGCGTCATGTAAGGTATCACTTTTTTTCAGCTGCAGCGGTTCTGATTGTCGGTTATAGCCTTGGTGTTACAAGACTTGAGTTTATTGCCCTTTCTATCTGTGCCATGCTCGTGATCCTTGCTGAGATGCTTAATACCGTGGTAGAAAACATAGTTGACAGACTCTCTCCTGAGAGGTCTGATTTTGCAAGGATAGTTAAGGACATGGCTGCTGGAGCTGTGCTTATAACTGCCTCTGGAGCTGTGCTTGTTGGTTATGTGATATTGTTCCCTTATATGAAGAGAATCTTTTCAAAAGGACTATTTATCTCCGGGCATTCAAAAGAAGAGATAACCATAATTTCTATTATTATAGTCCTTATCCTTGTGATAATGCTTAAGGCCTATACAGGAAAAGGGACGCCATTAAGAGGAGGTTTTCCCTCAGGTCATGCTGCAGTTGCCTTCAGCATATGGCTTTCCATAACATTAACAGTTCAGAACCTCCTTGCCTCATTATTGACACTTGTGCTTGCAGTAGCTATATCACAGAGCAGGGTAGCGGTACATGCCCATACACCTAAGGAGGTTATAGCCGGTGCATTGATAGGGCTTTCTGTAACAGGTCTTCTCTTTTTAATCTTTTCCTGAAAAGGCCTTCATTGCCTCTTCAATAATGATTTCTGGCTGATCTTTATATCTCAGGGAAAAATGCATTGGGATAAGATTCCTCACACCAGCCCTCCTTGCAATCTCCCCGGCAAGTCTCGCTGTAAGATGATTTCTTTCACTGGCAAGTTCAAGGTCTCTTTCAAGAAAAAAGGCCTCACAATAGAGATAGTCTGAACCTCTCACAAAGTCCACTATCCTTTCTATATTTTCACTTTCAATTGATACATCCATTACATAGGATATCTTCTGCCCCTCTGTAAGGAGGGCAATATCCTCAATCTCCTTGAAAGAGATAGTCTTATTGCCAGCCCTGAAGTACCTGTCTCTGTCATTTTTCAGAATAGCCTCCTTGAACTCACTGAGCCACGGACCTGTCTCTATATTCCGGTCTGTAAGCTTCGCCTTATCAATATTTATATGTATCTCCTCATCTATCCTGTAGGCAAGCACAGGAATTCCATGAGAAATACTTAATGCCTTTATAGAGAAAAAAGGCTCTTTAAGGACATACCCATTAAATTCATTGTATCCTCTGTCAACTGGCTTTAATCCATTTTCTGCATGGAAGCTACAATGTCTTATAAGACCATACATAGTGCCACCTGAAATCTCAAAGACCTCTATCTTAAGTGGATAAGACCTTATAAGATTCCATGTATAGCCCCTGAGCTTGCCATCAATAGCATCAACTATCCCTTCAGGACCATATACCCTTAAGGGAACAGGCCTTCTCAGGATTGCCCTGAGAAGTGTATCAAATCCAATAAAATGGTCAATATGCATGTGAGTGACAAATAGGTCAGAGACCTTGTAAAGCTCTGTCTGACTGAGCCTGTGGAGATCTCCGGCATCAAGAAGAAGTGCCCTCTTCTGCCTTGCAATGCCCACAAAAAGGCAGGGGTCTTCAAAGGGCTCATTAACAGGCCTGTGCCTGAAATAGGACTTCATAAAGAATATTAACAGAAAATTTCGGTGAAGTGGTAAGGGATGGCATGCTACAATAAGAAAGAGGACATAAGAAATGAGATGGAAATTTTTGATAGCCCTACCTATCTTCATATCTATAGCACTTCTCTGGCATTATGGTTTTTTCGAGAGACCTGAGCTTATGCTTTATGATATGAGGGTAAAGATAATAAGAAGCAGCAAAAAACCTCCTGATGAAATATCAGTTATTCTTATTGATGAGGCCTCTCTTAAACTTATGAACTCCATATCAGGAAGATGGCCCTGGCCAAGGTCTGTCCATGCTGATGTAATTGATTTCCTGAGGCTTGGTGGTGCAAGGGCGATAGTCTTTGATATTCTCTTTACAGAGAATGAGAGGATTTATGAAGCACCCCCAGGTATGCTCAGTGCAAATGATAGTGCCCTTGTGGAATCTACCAAGGGTGCAGGCAAT
This sequence comes from Thermodesulfovibrionales bacterium, assembly GCA_046292975.1. Taxonomy (GTDB): domain Bacteria; phylum Nitrospirota; class Thermodesulfovibrionia; order Thermodesulfovibrionales; family CALJEL01; genus CALJEL01. Next base: position 15,901 of record JBKBPW010000003.1, on the reverse strand, counting down.
GTCTATCATGCAGCTCAGATATTCAAGGATATACCTGATGAGTGGAACAGGGATATCCTTGATAAAAAACTTCCAGAAGATTTCCAGAGGATGTTCGGTCTTACTAATGTGAGACTTATCCATATAAAAGAAAATAATAATTATGCCATACCCTTCAGGGAACTCTATAGAGCCTCAAAAGGTATAGGCATTGTAGAGTTCAAATCTGATAAGGATGGCGTCTACAGAAGGACCAAACTCATAAGGACCTATCATGGCAGCCATTTTCCTGTGCTTTCTATTGCTCCTCTGATAGAACCCGATTACCTCATTAAGGAAGAGAAAAACAGCCTTTTATTGCAGACAGCTTCAGGTATTAAAAAAATCCCCCTTTACAATGGCCTTTATATCATAAATCTTTATGGTGGATTTGAGCCCTATTCCATGAGCGGTATCCTTGCCTCAATACATAAGATAAAAAGGGGTAATATAGAAGGTCTTCCTGTAAGTCCTGATGAGTTTAATAAAAAGGTTGTATTTATAGGTGCAAGTGCTGTTGGGGTGGAAGACCTTAAGCCAACTCCCCTTTCTGCTATGATACCCGGGGTTCTTCTTCATGCCTCCATATATGGAAATATCTTAACAGAAGATTTTTTGAGATGGTCACCGGGAATCCTTACAGGACTATCAATTATAATAATGGCCTTTTTCATAAATTATATGGTCTTGACGATCAGGTCTTTTGGATTAAAAATCATACTTTCACTACTACCCCTTGTCCTATATATCCTTCTGTCTCTTATAGCCTTCAAACTGAATTTTGTTATGGAGATGGCAGCACCCCTTACCTCAGGAATCCTCTCCTTTGTTACAGCCTTTACCTATTTAAGTCTAACAGAAGAAAAAGAAAAGAGGAGAATAAAGGAGATGTTTGAAAGATATGTCTCCTCTGCAGTAATTGCAGGCATATCTGAGAAAAAGGGGTCCCTTTTACTTGCTGAAAGGGGTATAAGGGTTGAGCTTACAGTGCTTTTTTCTGACATAGAAGGTTTTACAAGCCTTTCTGAAAGATATCCTGCTGAGGATATAGTGGAGGCCTTGAATATATATTTTGAAAGGGCTGTTGAGATAATCTTTCGGTATGAGGGCACCATTGACAAATTTATGGGAGATTGTATAATGGCATTCTGGGGAGCACCTGTCAGGATGGAAGACCATGCCCTGAGGGCAGTTATGAGCAGTCTTCAGATCCAGAGGGAAATGGCAGAGGTCAACAGGATACTTAAAGAAAAAGGACTTCCAGAACTTAAAACAGGCACAGGTATTCATACAGGAGAGGTAATACTCGGGAATATCGGCTCCCCAAAGAGGCTTGACTATACAGTTATTGGAGACAATGTTAATCTTGCCTCAAGACTTCAGGGTTTAACAAGGTTATACAGGGTTCCCATTATAATCTCTGAGGATACAGCACAAAGGGTTAAGACAAGGGTCTTATTGAGACCTATTGATGTTGTCAGGGTAAAGGGTAAGGTGAAACCTGTTAAGATATTTGAACCATTAATGGAAGGTGATAGCAATGGTAAAATTACCTTGCTTTCAGAGCAGGCATTGGAGTATTATTTAAGCAGAAGGTGGCAGGAGGCCCTGGCTATGTATAAGGAGATGGAGGAATTGAGCCTTGGTGATACTGTTCCGAGGATATTTATAGAAAGGATCACATATTTTATGAAGAAAGAACCGGAACCATCATGGGATGGTGTGTGGGAGGTAATGGAAAAATAGGAGGTGTGATATGTTTAAAAGAGGAACACCATTAATGGTTATCATACTAACCCTTGTCCTTTGCCCCAGCCTTTATGCAGAGGAGATCAAACTTTATGTCCAGAGCATAAAGGCATCAATCCTCTCTGAACCTCTTATGGGTGCAAAGGAGCTTGTAAAGGTTGAAAGGGGAGAGGTTTTATATGGTGTTGAAAAGAAGGACAGGTGGTACAGGGTTAGATATAAAGATATTTCCGGATGGGTATCTGCATTTGTAGTTGATACAAAACCACCTTCAAAGAGGCTCTCCATAATTGAGACCTCTGAGGAGGAATTACAGCATGGTGCAAGGAAAAGGGCCTCTGCTTTTGTAACAGCTGCAGCAGCAAGGGGTCTTATGGAGGAGAGGGCAAGGCTTAGTGACCGCTACAGGATTGATCCTGAAAGTCTCAGATGGCTTGAGGCCATCCATGTAAGTGATGAAGAGGCAATAAAGTTTCTTGAGGAAGGTATGAAGAGATGATATTAAAAATAAGTATAATCATAACCCTCCTTTTTACTATCTTTCTTCATAATGCCTATGGAGAGGATTTCAGAAAGAGACTGTCCCAGACCTCTGAAGAAGAGGCCTACAAAACAGAGGATGATATAAAGGCAGAGATTATATTTGGCCGTTCCCTCTCTGAAAGGATACTTGGCAGATACCCCTTATTAAAGGATAGGACGCTTACTGAATATATCAATCTTATTGGCAGGGCCCTTGCCCAGCATGCTGGAAGGCCAGAGATAGAATTCCATTTTGGGATCCTTGATACAGACAAAATAAATGCCTTCTCAGCACCAGGTGGATATATCTTTATTACAAAAGGAGCACTCATGGCAATGGATGATGAGGCAGAGCTTGCAGGTGTCCTTGGGCATGAGATAGCCCATGTTACAGAGAGGCATATTGTAAAGGAGATAAACCTCAGGGCACCTGATGAATCACCCCTCTTAGGATTTGCAAGTCTTATCTCTGGAGCAACAGGCTCAGCAGAGGCATTATTTACCACCTTTATAGATAAGGCCTATGAGATACTCTTTGAAAGGGGATATAAGAGGGAAGATGAACTATCTTCAGATACTATAGCAACAGGTCTTCTTGCCACTACAGGCTATGATTCATCAGGACTTTTGAGATTTTTAAAAAGACTCTTAGAGAAGGGTTATGAAAAGGAGATACAGGGCACCCATCCAGGGCTTGAGCACAGGATTAGGGAAATAGAACAATTTATAAACAAAAACCAGCTTGCTGGTAAGGAAGGAACTTTATTAAAGGATAGGTTCTATGAAAAGACGAGGGTTAAGTAGTTTTTTATTTCTCATCGTAGTCTCAATCCTTGCCATGAGCTCCTTCTCACTTGCTGATGAGCATCATTATATTAACTCCATCCCTGGAGAAAGGGCAGCAGGCATGGGAGGTGCCTATACAGCTGTTTCTGATGATCCATCAGGTTGTTTTTATAATCCTGCTGGAATTGCCTTTGCATCAGCAAGAAGGATATCTATAAGTGTTAATGCCTATAATATCTCTACAAAGACCTTTAAGGATGCCCTTCATAAGACCACTGGTGAGGGTGAGGACTGGGAACTCAAGTCATCAAGGCTTATACCAAATTTCTTTGGTGTAATACAGAAATTTGGCCCTGGGATAGCGGGTTTTTCTTATGCAGTTACAGACTCAGTTAGCAGGGATCAAGAGCAGGTCTTCAGGGATATAAGATCTGCAATCCCTGGTGTTACTATTGATAGATATGTCCTCAATATTGATGATGTAGACGATGCCTATAACTTCGGACCTTCCTATGCAATTAAGCTCGGCGATAACCTTTCTGCAGGTGCGACCCTTTATTTTTATTACAGGGATCGTAAATTTATAAGAAATCATCTTTTAAATCTCAGCAATGGAGAGTTTGACTGGGAGAATTATTATCTCTCCCGGAAGGAATATGGGATAAGGCCTATTATTGGTCTTATGTTTTCTCCAGTGGATAAAGTATCCCTGGGATTTACTGTGGCAAGGACATTCTTATTTGACTCTGAGTCCAGGGTGCAGATAACTGTAAGAGGACCTTCAAGTTCTGGTTACGGTTCAAACGATGTATATTTTACAGTTCAGGAGTCTTCAAGAAAGAGGGATTTTCCTTTTGAGACAAAGCTCGGGATTGCCTATTTTCCTTCACCTTCCTTTTTGGTTTCAGTAGACCTTCAATATTATAGTTCTGTAGAAAATTATGAGGCTGTCATTAATGGTGCAATTGGTGCAGAGTATTATCTATCACCATCCCTTGCCCTTAGGTTTGGTCTTTTCACTGATAGGGCAAACACACCTTCTGTGAAGCCAGGAGGAGTAAATCAAATTGAACATGTGGATAATTATGGGACAACCATGAGTATCACATACTTTACAAGAAATTCAAGCTTAACCCTCGGTGCTATATATACTTATGGGATAGGAGATGCCCAGGTTATACCTAATTCCACTGCTATTCAGGATGTAAGGATAGACTCAATTACGGTCTTTATAGGAGGTGGCTATTCTTTTTAAAAAACATAGAAGGCCTTTTAGGCCTTAAAACATAAATTGGCCTTGTGCCAGAAAGGAGAATGATATGAGGCTTTTAGTATTTTTTGTGCTTATTTTACTACTTTTAAATTCCTGTGGAGACAGTGCCTTCCAATTCATTGCTAATGACAGTTCTCAAGAGGCTTGCCAGTATAAAGTAAGCAAAGACCTTGACAGTGGCAACTATGATGCAGTCATAAGTTCATCCTGTGCCTCTTCAATGGATAAGGGAGCTGCCTATTTTGGTAAGGCGGGCTTTGATGTTAAGGATGTTATAAACAGGCTTTCCGAGGCACAGAACCAGAATCAAAATGTAGAACCTATTGATTTGTATATGAAGGCACTTGTTCCAAAGGTAGATGAGACAACCCTTACAAACCTTGACAATGCAAAAACAGAATATGGTAATGTTCCTCCTGATTCTCCTTATTATAACGATGCCCAGTTTTATCTGAGCCTTGTTCAGGCAATGAAGACCTTAAGCTTATTAAAGATAGTTATAGATTCTGATGGAGATGGCCAGCTCCTTACAGAATGTGATATAAATGGTAACGAAGTCCCTGATGATGTGGATGCTACTGCCTGTGCCTTACTGGTGAGTGCCCAGCTTTTTAATAACCAGCCTCCTGATTGCTCATCCTTAAACGGAAATAACGGACATGGAGTAGTTACTATTTCATGGTCTCCAGATGCCCCTCCGGGTAATCGACTCACTTTAAAAAATACTCAAAATAATAATATTACTTATAGCGGATATTATAAAGGCCTTATTGTTAATATTACGGGTAGTGGTCCGTCATCAGGATGCCCTATGGATGATTTATATAGAAAGAAGCTTCTTTATAAAGATAGTTCCAATAACTACTGGGTCGCAACAACCACAGGTGGAACAGTCTGCGAAGATAATTATAATAATAACAATAATAACAAATGGCCCTGCCCTATTGAACAGAATGGTCAGCCCCTTGACCTTGTAAGTGCTATTGATGAAGCAGTCCAATCAATGATTGATTCAATGGGTAATGCCCTTCCAGGTGTTAGTGAGGATGTTGTAAATTCAATAAACCAGATAAAAACTGAGGCTTGTGGTGGTGATAACTGCACCTCTGGTGAGATAGCAGATTATATTAAGAACATAAACCTTCAGAATATTCAGTAAATTAGGAGGCGATTATGAAGAGGCTTTTATTTACAATAATATTTCTGGTCATTATTTCCTCTCTTGCCTATGCTGAGGAGCCAACTATAAGGGAATATCCCTATCTTTATAAGTCACCAAGGGCAATGGGTATGGGTGGTGCCTATATTGCCATAGGTGGAAGGACAGATGCAGTCTTTTACAACCCTGCTACATTAAGCAACATGCCTGAGAAGAATTTTGAGGTCAACCTCATTGGTATATCAGCAGACATAGGCAAAAATGTAATTGACTTTGTATCTGATATGGGAGATGCCTTTGATGTTGGTGATCGTGATGGAGATGGTGACGAAGGTGATGATCAGTTAATGGCTGTAAATGATGTCCTTGCAAAATACAGGGGGAAGAACCTACATCTTGGAATTGCAGACTGGTCCTCTATTGGCAGGAATCAGGGCTCCTGGGCACTGGCTATTGGTGGCATAGCAAGGGCAAGGCTTGATGCCATGACCCATCAGGGATTTGGCTCTAATGGTCTTCTTGAGATAAATTCGGACCTCACAGGTGGAGGTATTTTAGGCATGAGTATTGATTTAGGAAAGGGGTTTTACGGAGGTCTTGGAATAAAGGCACTCCATCGCGAAACCCTTGTCCATTCTTTTACAGCAAGGGAGATAGTAGAAAAGCAGGATAATCTTGAAAACTATATCACAGAAGAACTCAGAAAGAGTGGAGATGCCATTGGAGCTGACCTTGGTATGCTTTATAAATTCTATCAGGATTCATGGTTAAGGCCTTCTGCAGGCCTGAGCATTATGAATATAGGAGACCTGAAATTTGGTGCAGCAGGAAAAATCCCCATGACAGTAAATCTTGGTGCATCAATAAATCCAGAGATACCTGTATTTGACTCCTTTACATTCGGGATTGACTATGTGGATATCTTAAATAACTATGAGCAGGATAGTGATATACCAAAGAGGCTCAGGCTTGGTGGAGAGCTTTACCTTATTGACAGAAAGCTCATGAGCCTCGGGCTCAGGACAGGGCTCTATCAGGGATATGCTACCTTTGGAGCTGACCTCAGGCTCTTGCTCTTTACAGTATCCTATGTGACCTATGCAGAGGAGGTAGGTGCCTACTCAGGTCAGGATAGTGATAGAAGACACCTTGTATTTTTTAATATAGGCTGGTAATTTTCACTTGACAGGGCAAAAAGGAAGTGATAAATTTAAGTTAAGTAGGGTCTCTTTGGTAACCTATCAGGCCTTCTTTGGAGGCCTCAAAAAATGCTTAGGAGGTTAGTATGAAGAGGTTTAAGCTATTTATTTTGCTTCTGGTAATATTTGCCAGCCTTAGCCTTATCTTCACTGCCTGCGGAGGTGGCGGTGGTGGAACAGGCGGTGGTGGAACAGGCGGTGGTGGAACAGGTGGTGGTGGAACAGGCGGTGGTGGTGGAACAGGCGGTGGTGGAACAGGAGGTGGTGGAACACAGATATCCAACAACCAGCAGGCAACTCAAGCTGCCTCAACAGCTGGGCAGGCTGGAGCAATGGCACATGGAAGCACAACTACATTTCAAAATCTCGGAAATTTGGGGTTAAGTGGTCTTGTAGGTAGTGCACCTGAGTTTAAGATGCCAGAGTCCCTCAAACCTGACCCTGGTATGGCAAAGGCAATCAAGCTCTCAGGCAAGTTTGCGAAGTCAAAGGCAGTAATGGCTGCAGCAGATGCACTTAAAAAGGCAATGACAATGAAGACTGTTACACCCATAGGACCAGGTACAAAAAATTGTAATAATGGTGGGACCTTTACCTACAGCGGCTCCCGTAATGATAACAATACACCAGATAATCCCCTTGACGATACCTTTAATCTGGATATGACATTTGATAACTGCAGGGAAGGCGATGCTCAGTTTAACGGACCTGTTTATCTTACTGGTTCAGCCTCTCAGACAGGATATACATTTACAGAGACCTTTGGCAACCAGAATAGTCCATTTACAATCCTTGAATTTGAAAATAACTATGCGACACTGGTTTCAAAGATGAGCATGTCAGGTCTTCAGACAGCCTATACAATATCAGGGTCACAAACAAGTGGAACAACGGCAATGACTATCAATGGCTCAATGAGTATTCACGACTACCTTGATAATGCTGACTACAGCATGACATTCACAAACCTTAAGAATGACTTTGAATACAATTTCAATACTACCACGGGAACCTATACTGCTTCTATAACCACAAATGGAAAGTTTAGTGAAAGCTGGACAGAGGCAGGGAATCAAAATAGTGTGTCTATAATGTATAGTAATTTCAAACTTGATTCCACAGGAACAAACACCTATGATGATATTAAAGTAAGCGGAACTGTGGCTTCTGACTTCACACCTGACACATGCTTTGAGGGGACCTTTGTATTTAACACAGTGGCACCTATTCATAATGTCCATGGAGATAATAAGGGTCCAATTAGTGGTCACATCACTATCAATACCAACACCCATATTATATGGAACAATGATGACACCGTAACAGTATGGTTTGATGCAAACAATAATGGTCAGCAGGATTCAGGAGAGACTACTAATTATGCCAGTGAAGACGAGCTTGCACAACTCTGTGATTTTGAGACAATGGATGAGGAGACACCTCCACCAAGCGGGACAGGTGGGACTACTACAGGCAATACAATGACAATCACATCTTCCTCAAAAGATTCAGATCCGAATGGACTCCTGAAGTGCTATACCGATATCCATGTCAATTACTACAACACAACGACTCCGACAAGCACCACTAAAGGCACATGGTATATTGATTGGCACCAGAAGGATGGAAGTAATCCCGATATTAATGGAGATGGTGTTTCTGATTTTGAACAATACTTGGACATAACAGGTGATGGGATTGCTGATGTTGGTCTTGACATAAATGGGAAAGACTATGATAACACTAAGGGTGGTCTTGAGCATTTCACAGCCACTGTGCTACTTCCAGGGTATTATGTTGTATCTATGAACAACTGGAGCTGTCCTGTTACAGTGTCCAATACAGTGACAATCCAAATAGGCGATTCCATATTTGGGCCTTACAACTGCACATATACAGCCTCCGATCATGAAGGAGGTCATAATCCGAATGCCTGGTTTGCAGTTGCTGATATAGTAGTTGAGACAAACGGAAGTGTTACGGTTAAGGCCCATGATCCTAATCTTGAGCTCTGGCATGATGGTGCCTTTGGAATGTTTGCACCAAAGAAGGCAAAGGGCTTGAGGAGATAACCACACTCAGGCGGGGCATATGCCCCGCCTGAGTCTTAAATCCAATGAAAAAGGTCTTTTTGATATTGAGTCTATGTGCTTTTTTTATATCTACTGCCTCAGCCTCTGAGCTAAAACTCCTCCTCTTCTTCTCTGCTACCTGTCCTCATTGTAAAGAGGTGATGCCTTATGTAAAAGAATTAAATGAGGAATTCCCTGTTGAAGGCATCCTTTATGGAAAAAAGGAGGCACCTGAGCTTCCATTCCCTGTTAAAAGTGGAACAAAAGAACTAAAAGAAAGATATGCCCTAAAGGGTGTACCCTCACTCGTTGTCCTTGAAGATAAAAAATTCAGGACAAGATTCTCAGGAGCAAAGGATATAAAGGACTCTTATGTGATTATCAAAGGATTAAAGATGGGTGCAATAACAGTATCTGAGGCAATGGAAAGATTGCCTGTGGATGACTTTATCCTTACAGGATGGATTACCCATAAAGGTGGATATTTTGATAAAGATTCAAAATTTTTTATCACAGACAGGCAAAAAGAGATACTACTAAAACCATGGCTTCCTATTGAGGCTGTGAAGGGTCTGTTTAAGAATAAAGGGCCAAGGGTTATGTCTGATATAATAGGAATGCCTGTGGTTTTAAGAGGAAAGATTATAGAGACAGACGAGGGGTATCAATTCATAGTAAAGGAAGAGCTAAGAATTTCTGGAGAAAAGAGATAATGATAGCGGGCATAAGGGTTTTATTTATTATATCTTTGTTCTTTTTGCACTCATTAGTTTTTGGAGCACCCCATATCACAAAGACAAAAAAGGAGCCTGTTGAAAGACCTGGCATTCCTATAAAAGAAAGGCTCGCTAAAAAGATGCCAATGGCATTATTTGCACCGATTCAGTATCCAGCTACTGTGAATGTGTTATTCTTAAGGGTCCAGTTTCAGAATGAATCTCCTGATGACCCTCAGACTACAGGAAATGGAACATGGCAATGGTGTGGCTCCCAGACAGGATGCCCGAATAATGATCCTGATTACTGGTTGAATAATGCAAAGGATAAATTTATCAATTACTGGTCAGAGGCATCATATGGAAAACTCCAAGTTAATATCACTATATCTCAGAAGATCTATATCCTTCCCCATTCAATGTCCTATTATGGTGATGAGAGTTACAGTGCCCTTGAAAACCTCATATATGACAGTATCACTCAGGCAGATAGCGATATTGATTTCAGCCAGTATGACGCCATATTCATAATTCACGCAGGTGCTGGTGAGGAGACAGATTTAAATGGTGATACACCGAAGGACATCTGGTCTCTTTATTATCAGGATGCATGCATATCACCCAATGATACTGGCACAAACTGCCTTACAGTAGATGGAAGGCAGATTAAAGAGGCTATCATCATGCCACAGACAGGTTCTCAGGATAATATAGTTGTTGACCCCTTTGGAGTTTATGTCCATGAATTTGCTCACTGGCTTGGGCTTCCTGATCTTTACTGCACAAATCTGATATGCCTTCTTGATGGAGTGGGCAGGTGGAGTCTTATGGGTGATGGAATTTATAACAGTGACCCTTTAACCTGTAGTAACGGTTCATGTATCTATGGTAGCTCTCCCAGCCATCCTGATGCATGGAGTAAGGTATACCTCGGATGGGTCACACCTGAGGAGATATCTTCTGATGGAGTTCAGAAAATCCTTTCTCCAATTGAGACATATCCAGAGATAATAAAACTTCAGGCATCAACATCCACAGTAAATCAATACCTTTTACTTGAAAACAGACAATTAACAGGTTTTGATAAGGGTCTTCCAGGTCACGGACTTCTTGTCTGGCTCATAGATGAAGATGTCATAAACCAGAATATTAATTCAAATACTATAAACAATAGCCTTTATAGGCCTGGAGTAAAGCTCATAGAGGCAGATGGTGACTGGAATCTCCTGAAATATGGATGCTCAGGAAATGATGACTGCGGTAGCCCCTCTGACCCATTTCCTGGAATTACCGGGAAGAATCACCTTACACCTGTTGGAAATCCCTCATCCAATCCCTATACACCTTATGGATGGGTAAATCTGAGGAATATAAATGAAAGCGGAGGCAATATAACCCTGCTTATAGGCTTTGGCCCTCTTCCACCTCAGGGCCTTACAATAAATTCAAAGACCCTTTCATGGAGCCCTGTAGATGGTGCATCCTATTATAAAATTTATAGAAATGGTTCATATCTTGACCAGACAACATCTCTGTCCTTTACAGATAACTCTGCTCAAAATGGTTACATCTATCAGGTAAGTGCTGTGGATTCATCAGGAGATGAGTCAGGGCTCTCAAATTCTGTTATCGCAAATATAACAAGTAACAGCGGAAGTAGTGGGGGAGGTGGTAACAGCGGAAGTAGTGGGGGAGGTGGTAATAGCGGAAGTAGTGGGGGAGGCTGTTTTATTGCAACAGCAGCTTACGGAAGCTACCTTAATCCACATGTGCAGATCTTAAGAGTATGGAGAGACAAATATCTTATGACAAATGCTATAGGTAGAAGATTTGTAGAATTCTATTACAGGATATCACCACCTATAGCAAATATCATAAGCAGACATGAGTCCTTAAAAATAGCTACCAGGATAATGCTTACACCTTTGGTCTATAGCATCCAGTATCCGCAAATAGCAATCATTATTATTGTTGCCTTTACAGGCCTCATATTTTTTAGGAGGACAAAGGAGTAAAGGTTATACCATTCCACTTCGAAGAGATTATTTTTGAGGAAACGCGGCTGATTGACAACATTGAATATGTAGAATATAATTATGTTAGAGGTAACAAAGCTAGAGTATAGCTTGCCTTGGGCAAGCTTAATAATGTTAAGAGGAGGTCTTTATGAGGAAAGGCAGTTTGATATTTCTATCTGTTATGTTCCTGGTCATGATTGCTTCAGGTCCTTCTTTTTCTTTTCCGATCTCTAACCAGCCTTCAGTGCCTGACATAGGTCTTGCAGGAGCAGGTGATGGTAACGGGAATTTCCTTGTTAGTATTGCACAAGGGACCTGGGATGTAAGTGGTCCTATAAAGGCTGTATTATTCAAAAGTGATGGAACTATTCTGAAAACCATTGACACTGGCAGGAGAGGTTTCTTTGCTACGGGTGTTGCCTTTGATGGAACAAAATATCTCATGACATGGGAAGATTCAAATGGCAATACACAACGGGATTACAGTTATCTGCAAATATGGGGATTATTTGTTGATAAAAATGGTAATTCCGTTGGACAACCATTCTCTATAAGTTCTAAAGGCATAGATGGTGATAGTGTTAAACGAATTGCCTTTGATGGCAGTAACAAATATTTAGTTGTTTATACAAAGCTTATTGACCCATCACAAGGAAAAAAATATGATAACATGTATATAGCTGGTAGAATTGTATCAACTGATGGCACTGTAGGTCCTGAATTTAGGATAAGCTCTGGTAATGGTCGTATGCCTGCAGTAGATTTTGATGGAACAAATTTCCTTGTTGTATGGATTGAAGATAGTAAGGACAAGATTGTCATGGCAAGATTTGTTGCACCTGATGGCACCCTAGGAGTAGAATTCGAAGTAGATTCAGACCCAAGATGCAGCGATAACCCTCCATATGTTAAATTCGGTCTTGGTTCCTATCTAATTGCCTACCATGAGCAGAGGGGGACGGATTATATACCATGCTCACAGGCAGGAACTGGTAACTGGGACATTAAGGGTATCATAGTTGGAACTGATGGGAAAATTATAAGTGGACCATTTTATATAAAACAGAATGGCTCACAGATTGTTCCTACTATAGGGTTTGATGGTAAAAAGTTCATCGTTGCCTACAATGATTACACACCAGATACCTCTAACTTAGGAGTCTGTGACAGCACAGAAGGGACATGCTGGGATATAAGGGCAAGGTATGTAAGCACAAAGGATATGATGATAGGCAATCCCTTTGATATCAGTGCTGGTGCTGGTATAGAATTTGGTGGTATAATTGAATATGATAGCTCTGCTGGCTTTCTGGCTCTGATAAATAAATGTGGTAGCACTATATTCAGCTCAGAGTGTGATGTCTATGGTGAGTTCATAGGCGGTGGAACTACCACCAACCATGCTCCTTCAAAACCAACACTTATCTATCCATCTAATGGCTCTACTAACCTACCCACAGCTGTTACATTCAAGTGGACGAAATCTACAGATCCAGATGGAGATACAATTAAATATAAACTTTACTATGGAACAGACCAAAGTTTCACAAATGTGCAACCTATCACAGTTGCCTCCAATTCAAACAGCCATGGTTATGCCTTTGCCTCTTTATACCAGATAATTCCTATTGCATTATTTGGAGGTGTTGTTAGTCTGGTGGTATCAAGAAAGAGGAAGGGGATAGGCATTGTTATTATGGCTATAATAATTGCTGGTGTACTTGTTCTTGGCTCCTGTGGAGGTGGTGGAGATAGCGGTGGTGGTACTGGTGGAGGCACTGGCGGTGGAGGTACTGGTGGTGGAGGTACTGGTGGTGGAGGTACTGGTGGTGGAGGCAATCCTCCTTCTCAAGAGGTTTCTTACACAGTATCTGGGCTTCAAAATGGGACAACCTATTACTGGAAGGTAGTAGCTGATGATGGCAAGGGTGGAGTAACAGAAAGTGAGCTTTATAAATTTACAACAGCACCTTAAGGGAAATAGATAAATAGTAGGGCCAGGGCTTGTCCCTGGCCATCTTACATAGGATATAGCCAATAGGAGATGGGAGAGAGGGATTTCCCCATCTCCTATTTCCTATTCTCCAGTAGTAAAGCCTATCTCCTGTATCTTAGGCAACCACAAGGATTGCCCTTTCAGCCTTCAGCCTACTTTCTTCAGCCTTTTTCAACAGGCGAGACGCCTGTATTACTATACCTTCAGCCTTAAGCCTTCAGCCTATTTTATTTAAGGTTCGTTGTAGATATTCTATCGGCAATTTCCAGGTAATTATTATTGATGAATATTTATGTTAAAATTCTAATATGAAGATTATCTGTCCCATATGTAAGACTGTTACCACATGGCATGAAAATCCCTGGAGGCCCTTCTGTTCTGAAAGGTGCAAGCTTATTGACCTCGGTAAATGGGCCTCTGAGGAATACAGGATACCCGTGGTGGAACAGGATAAAGAGATAAAGGAAACAGAAAGACAGGAAGATTTAACTACAGGGCATCCTGAGTAACAGGCGTAAATGAGTAATAAGTTATTAATCCATCATAAGCCTTACATGCAGTGTGAATGCCTTGATTTTCAAGGTATCCTTAAGTAAGGAGGTATTTCATTATGATTTCCTTTGCTGTTTCAGGAGCCTTAGGAAGGATGGGTAGCAGGATCATAAGCCTCGGTCTTCAGGAAGAAGGCTTTGTTTTAAAGGGAGCGCTGGAAAGAAAAGGGCATGAAGATACAGGAAAGGACATAGGCCCTTTACTGGGTCTCAAGGAAACAGGTGTTATCCTTACAGATGAGCCTCACAGGGCATTTAAGGATGCAGATGTTATTATAGAATTTTCCTTTCCCGGTATCACACTGGAGCATCTCAGGCTTGCTGTTGAGCTTAAAAAGGCAATGGTGATAGGAACAACTGGTTTTTCAAAGGACGAGCTTGGGGAACTCAGGGCACTTTCAAGTAAGATCCCCTGCGTAATAGCACCTAACATGAGTGTTGGTGTAAATCTTCTGCTCAAGGTTCTTCAAGATATTGCAAGGGTTCTTGGAGATGAATATGACATAGAGATCATAGAGGCCCATCACAGATTGAAAAAGGATGCACCAAGTGGAACTGCAATGAAGATGGCACAGGTTATTGCCGATACCCTCAGGAGGAATCTTGATGAGGTGGCAGTTTATACAAGAAAGGGCGTAATAGGTGAAAGGACTAAAAAGGAGATAGGTATACAGACCATAAGGGCAGGTGATATTGTTGGCGAACATACTGTGATTTTTGCCGGGACAGGTGAGAGGATTGAGATAACCCATAAGGCATCAAGCAGGGATACCTTTGCAAAGGGAGCATTGAGGGCTGCCCGATGGATAATGGATAAACCAGCTGGATTCTATGATATGCAAGATGTGCTTGGACTTAAGTAATTAGACAATAGGCTTAAGTTGGTGAAGCAGTGAATAACATTGGTGAATTGGTGAAGAGGTGAATTGGGGAAGAAAATAGGCTGAAGGCTATCACCTAACGCCTAAGCCTTCAGCCTCCCCGCACCCACTGCAGACGGTAAAGTATACCCTCTCGCAAGCCCGTCCATCTGCAGTGGGTGCGGGGCACTATTCACACGTCATTAAATCTTCAGCCTATTCTATTTCGCAGGCTCTATGAGACCATAATTCCCGTCAGTTCTTTTGTATATAACATTAAACTGACCTGTCCTTTCATTTTCAAAGACAAAAAAGTCTTTATCAAGGAGCTCCATCTGCATGGCAGCCTCCTCAGGACTCATGGGCTTTATATCAAATCTCTTGACCTTTATAATCCTTGGCTCCTTTTCAGATAAAGAACTGGAGCTTGATGCAGTTAAAGAGCCTTTATTTTCTCCCTTTCTGTGGGAATTTATCTTTTCCTTATATTTTTTAATCTGCTTTTCAAGTTTTTCCACCACCTCATCAATGGATGAATAGATCTCTCCTGTTACACCTTCTGCCTGAATCATATAACCATTTGCCTTAATAAGGACTTCAGCCTTATGCTGGTATTTCTGGATACTGAGTGTTACAATCGCCTCTGTAATATTTGAGAGATACCTCTCAAACTTTGTTATCTTCTTTTCAGCATAATCTCTTAATGCCGGTGTAATTTCAAGATTTCTTCCAGTGACAATGATGTTCATAGCTCCTCCCTTTTTTCTAAGATTTTTCTCTGATTCTGAGAAAGTATCTTTAATTCAGTCCTGTATTTAGATACAGTCCTTCTTGCAATGTGTATGTTGGAATTTTTCAATATCTCAACTATCTGTTGATCACTGAGGGGTCTTGAGGGATCTTCCTCAGAGATTATCTTTCTTATTAATTCCTTGACTTTTGTGGAAGAGACCTCTCCAGAATCACTCTGAACTGAACTACT
>JBKBPW010000002.1:0-44573 GCA_046292975.1 Thermodesulfovibrionales bacterium | reverse complement strand
ACCAGACCATTTAGACAGATACAGCTCAATGGTGCAATACAGAGAGGCAAAGGCCCGCATTGGCCTTAATATGAAGGAAGGAGATTTTCTTGTCCTTAATGGAGATGATACCGAGTTAATGGGATTGTCAGATAGATTTTCTTCTGAGGTGGTTTACTTTAGTAGAAGAGGTCCTGTAAGAGGGGCCTATGTTGAGGATGGAGGCATAAGGCTCAGGTTTAAGGATAAGGATCTTATGATCAGTCTTCAGGGTATGAGGATAAAGGGAGTTCATAATATAGAAAATGCAATGGCAGCATCACTTATGGCCTTTATTGCCGGTGCTGATAGAGAGGCAATAGAAAGGATACTCACTGAGTTCAGGGGACTGGAACACAGGACTGAGTTTGTTGAGGAGATTGATGGTGTCAATTATATCAATGATTCTAAGGGAACCAATATTGGTGCCCTCATGAAGTCCATAGAGGGGTTTTATAATGTGATACTTATTGCAGGTGGAAGGGACAAAAAGGGAGACTTTACAGTACTGAGGCCTTTGATTAAAGAAAGGGTAAAGACACTGATTCTCCTTGGAGAGGCAAGGGATAAGATCATGAAGAGTCTCGGAGACCTTGTCCCGACCTTGATTGCCTCTGATATGAGGGATGCGGTTTACAAGGCACGCCTGACTGCATCTCCTGGGGATACAGTGCTTCTCAGCCCTGGCTGTGCAAGTTTTGATATGTTCAGGGATTTTGAGGACAGGGGAAGGGTCTTTAAAAATATCGTGAGGGAGCTCAAAGGTGGCATCAGGCAGGATTGACAGGACTATCCTTTTTATAACCCTGAGCCTTTCCATGATAGGCATACTTATGGTCTATAGTTCAACCTCTGTATCACCAGAGACAGGTACACAATCTTATTATTATCTCAAGAAACACCTGTTGACCTTTTTAATGGGTATCCTTTTACTTTTATTCTTTACAAACATAGAACTGCGAGTAATAAGGGCAATGGCAATACCCCTTCTTATTTTTTCTTTCTCCTTACTTATGCTTGTTTTCACCGGCCTTGGCATCAGTGCTGGCGGTGCACGGAGATGGTTAAGACTCTGGCCAACAGCCTTTCAGCCATCAGAACTTGCAAAGTTTTCTATGGTTCTTTTTCTTTCCTGGTATATGTCAAGGGAGAGATATTTACCAGATAGCTGGAAAGAAATGATTATCCCTGTAGTTGTAATGGGTTGTTTCCAGGTGATATTCATAAGGCAGCCTGATTTTGGTGCCTTCATGACATTCGGGATACTGACACTTTCAATGATATTTCTTTCAGGGATGAGACTTAAGTATATTGCCTCTCTGGGAGTAATATTGATTCCCGTGATCTATTACCTTATAAAGGAGCCTTACAGATGGAAGAGGATAGTTGCATTCCTTGATCCATGGAGCGATCCCACCGGAAGCGGCTTTCAGCTTATTCAGTCATTGATTGCCTTTGGAAGCGGAGGTCTTATAGGAGTTGGCCTTGGAGAGAGCAAACAGAAGCTCCTCTATCTTCCAGCAATACACAATGACTTTATATTTGCCCTGGTTGGAGAGGAACTGGGGCTTATCGGGGCATATATTGTTGTGCTGTTGTTCCTCTGGTTATTTCTTAGAGGGGTCTCTATTGCAAAAAAGACAAAGGACCCCTTTTCCTATTATCTTGCCTCAGGTATTTCACTTATGATTGCGATAGAGGCGGTGGTAAACTTTTCAGTTGCAACAGGTCTCGCACCAACAAAGGGCCTTCCCCTTCCATTTATCAGTTATGGTGGGTCATCCCTTGTGGTAAACATGATCGCAATTGGGCTCCTTCTTAATATCTCAAGGAATTCTGAATATATCCTCAGGGATGGGGTAAAGAAAATGGAGCTGATTATAGAAAAGAAGAAGGCCTATGTGAGGAAATTGAGAGGGCTTAGCTCATGAAAGTTGTTATTGCAGGAGGTGGCACAGGCGGGCATCTCTTTCCTGGCATAGCCGTTGCAGAAAGGCTCAGGCAAGAGGGGATAAAGGATATCTTATTCATCGGTACAGTAAATGGCATTGAGGCAAGGGTTATTCCAAGGGAAGGCTATAAAATTGCATTCATTCGTTCCTCAGGCATTGTAGGGAAATCAATCTTAAAGACATTGCAGGGTCTTTTGAATATATTGCTGTCCATTATAGATTCAATAAAGATTATCAGGTCATACAGACCTGACGCTGTCTTAGGTGTTGGTGGATATGCCTCTTTTGCTCCTGTATTAGTCTCCAGGTTTTTGGGCATACCTGCAGTAATACTTGAACAGAATTCCATACCAGGTCTTGCAAACAGGGTGCTTTCAAGGCTTGCCAGTGCAGTGTGCATTACCTATCATGAGAGTTTTAATTTCTTTCCTTCCAGAAAGACAATCCTTACAGGTAATCCTGTAAGGGCAAGGATCCTGGAGGGTTCAAGAGAAGGAGGTATGAGGCTCTTTGGTCTTTCACCTCAGAGATATACAGTTTTTATCTTTGGAGGAAGTTCTGGAGCAAGGAATATAAACAGGGTTGTCATGGACTCACTTCCTTATCTTGTAGAGATGAAGGAAGAGCTTCAGTTTCTTCACCAGACAGGTGACAGAGATTATGAGGTTGTAAAGGAGGCATACAGAAAATACAGTATGTCGGGTACAGTAGCTCCTTTTATATATCAGATGCCTGAGGCCTATGCAGTAGCAGACCTGATTATCTCAAGGGCAGGTGCAACAACCCTTGCTGAGATAACAGCCCTCGGAAAGGCAGCCCTATTAATACCCTATCCTTATGCAGCCCAGAGGCATCAGGAATTCAATGCAAAAAAACTTCATGATATGGGAGCAGCCATAATGATACCTGAAAGTGAACTTACAGGTGAGAGGCTGGCAAGGGAGATAAAGAGAATACTCAGGGATGAATCATTAAGAAAAGATCTTGAAAAAAATAGCAGGACCTTTGGAAGGCCTGATGCAACCGGTGCTGTTGTGGACCTCATAGAAACTATGATTAATAAAAAAGGAACTAAAAATGATAGGGCCTGAAAAAAACTCAAAGACTGTTGCTTTCAAGAATCCCTTCGATTACAGGATTGTTCATCTTGTTGGAATTGGTGGGATAGGGATGAGTGGCATAGCAGAGGTGCTTCATAATCTTGGCTATGAGGTAAGGGGTTCTGATATGAGAGACTCTGAGTCAGTAGAGAGGCTGAGGTCTCTTGGTATAAAGGTATTCGTTGGTCACAGACCTGAGAATGTTCACAATGCCCATGTGGTGGTTATATCCTCTGCTGTTTCAGAGGACAATCCGGAGGTTGTGGAGGCAAGAAGACTTCATATTCCTGTGATACCAAGGGCGGAGATGCTTGCAGAGATTGGAAGACTTAAGTATAGCATCCTGGTGGCAGGTGCTCATGGAAAGACAACTACCACCTCACTTATAGCAAATGTCCTTTCAGTAGCTGGTATTGACCCGACGATTATTGTTGGTGGAAGATTCACTGTCACAGGTGTAAATGCAAGACTTGGAGGAGGAGACTTTCTCGTTGCAGAGGCTGATGAGAGTGATGGCTCTTTTCTTAAACTTAATCCTACCATTGCTGTTATAACAAATATAGATAGAGAACACATGGATTTCTTTAAGGACATGGAGAGCCTCAAACAGGCCTTTACTGATTTTGCCAATAAGGTCCCCTTTTATGGTCTGGCTATCCTCTGTATAGATAATCCCTATGTAAGGCAGATACTTTCTGGAATAAAGAGGAGGGTGATCACCTATGGATTTTCTGAAGATGCTGATGTGAGATTATCAGATCTGGAATCCTCTGAAAGAGGACTTTCCTTTAAGATATTTAATAGAGGGGTCTATGAGGGAAGATATTCCATACCCCTTTACGGGAGTCACAACTCCCTTAATGCCCTTGCAGCCTTTATAGTAGGTAGTGAACTCGGACTTGACAGGGAAATCATAAGAAAGGGTCTTGCATCCTTCAGCGGGATAAAGAGGAGACTTGAATTTAAAGGTTCGGTTCATGGGATAAGATTCTATGATGATTATGGACATCACCCCACAGAGATAAGAGCTACTCTGAGGGCTGTTAAGGAGTCTTTACTTAAAGAAAAGGGTAGACTTGTACTCCTATTCCAGCCCCACAGGTATACAAGGACAAGGGATCTTATAGGAGAATTCTCCACATGTTTTGGTGATGCCGATATTCTATTTCTCATGGACATATATCCTGCTGGTGAGAGACCCATAGAGGGTGTTAGAACAGGAGTCATTTATGAATCAATAATCCAGAGGAGTAACTCGGAGAAATCTGGCCTCAGGTCTTCATCTATATTTTATATATCTGACAGGGAGGAGCTTATCAAGACCGTAAAGAAAAAATTAAAGGAGTTTGATATCGTCCTTACCATGGGAGCTGGAGATGTCTGGAAGATAGGAGAGGAGTTAATAAAGAGGTTAAAGCATGGCGATTAAGAACTTGATCAGAAGCCTGAAGTATGAGGGTATGACCCTTCTTGAGGATGAACCTATGAGGCTTCATACAACACTGAGGATAGGAGGGCCTGTTTCTGCCTTTGTCCATGTGAGGGATATTGAAGAACTTCAGAGATTGCTCCTTCTTTTAAAAGAGAGTTCAATAAGATACATGGTAGTTGGTGGTGGAAGCAATATAGTCTGGCCTGATGAGGAGATGGAGATCTTTGTTCTATCATTATCAGGCTTGAGATATTTAAAAAGAATAGATGAAAACACTATAGTTGCAGGTGGAGGGCTTCCCCTTGCTCATCTTGTAAGGTTTACTGTCAGGGAGGGACTTCAGGGCCTTGAAGGTCTTCTTGGAATACCAGGGTCAGTAGGAGGCGCTATTAAGGGAAATGCAGGTGCCTATGGATATGAGATAAAAGATAATCTCAGGGCCGTAAGGATCATTACCAGAGAAGGTGTTTTAAAGGAGTTCAAGAAGGATGAGCTTACATTTGATTACAGGAGTTCTTCTTTTACTGATGACGATATCATTGTAGAGGCTGAGTTCTATCTGAAAAAAAATAGAAGCAGGGATCTTGAGTCTATGATGAGGGATTATTTACACAGGAGGAGGCAGAGCCAGCCAATAAATCTTCCATCTGCAGGTTCTGTATTTAAAAATCCTCCAGGAGGTTTTGCTGGAAGGCTTATTGACGAGGCTGGTTGTAAGGGTATGAGGTCTGGAGATATGGAGGTAAGTATGGTTCATGCAAATTTTATAGTGAACAGGGGAAGGGGCACTCAGAAGGATTTTCTGACCCTGCTGGAGGAGGTTCAGGAAAGGGTGCTCAGGAGATTTAATATCCTCCTTGAACCTGAGGTAAAGATCATAAGGGGTACTGTAAAGTGCCGATAGGAACATGCATTAAGGTAGGGAGTATGCCTCAAGGCCTTTATAAGGGCGACAAAAATTTATTTATCATGTCACAAACAGTTTTCATCAATAAGGTGAAGGAGGTTATGTTCGGTGATGGGGATTAAAAAGCTTACATTAAGGTGTCGCAATAAAGGCCTTTCGGCATACCCCCTATCTCTATCGGCAAATTTAGGTAGCTGATGAAAGGAATGAAGAACAGGAAGAGATCATCCAGCAGTAAATTAAAAATAGGTGTACTTATGGGAGGACTTTCCTCTGAAAGGGAGGTCTCTTTAAGAAGTGGAAGGGCTATTGCGAATAGTCTTGAAAGGCTTGGTTTCAGGGTTGAGAGGATAGACCTGAGACCAGAAGTTTATAGCCCAGGGCTTGAGGAGAAAAAACTTATAAAGACACTGAAACTCAAGCCTGTTATACCCTCTACACTTTCAGGATTTTTAAGGAAGAGGAGATTTGATTGCCTTTTTCTTGCCCTCCATGGAGGGATTGGTGAGAATGGTGCAATACAGGGATTTCTTGAGGTAATGGGTATACCTTATACAGGCTCAGGTATCATGGCATCAAGCCTTGCAATGGATAAATTAATCTCAAAGAGATTATTTAAGTCAGCAGGTCTTAATGTTGCTGACTTTATGATTATTGATGAGGGATATACTGAGTCCCCAGAAAATCAAAAGATTTTTGAGGGTGCTATAGATGAAAGGGAGATAGTCAATAGATTGGGTCTGCCACTTGTTGTGAAACCGGTTCATGAAGGCTCAAGCGTGGGTGTGAGCATTGTAGAGGCCCCTTCAGAACTGGCTGAAGCTATAGCAGAGGCAAAAAAGTACGGTCAATGTATTGTTGAGAGATATATTAAAGGTAAAGAGATACATGTGGGAGTCCTTGGTGATAGGGCTATTGGTGCGGTTGAGGTGAGACCGAGGGAGAGATTTTATAGTTATAAGGCAAAGTACACACCAGGCATGACAGACTATATAATCCCTCCTGAGATACCTGAGGCTATGCTTCAGAGGGTTTTACAAACAGGGCTCCTTGCACACAGGGCACTTGGATGCAGGGGTGCCACAAGGGTTGACCTTATAATTACAGACAGGGGTGAACCCTTTGTCCTTGAAGTCAACACAATACCTGGTATGACAGAGACATCCCTTCTTCCAAAGATTGCCGCTTCTGCTGGAATAAGTTTTGATGACCTTGTAAAGGAGATACTCTTTGATGCACTCAAAAAGGCATAGGAACCTGAGAGAGTTTGAGATGAAGAAAAGACCCATCGGCCTTTTCATACTTATTGGGTTTGTTATCCTCGGTCTTGGTCTCTTTTTTTCTTACAGGGCTATAAAGAGTCTGCTTGTCCTTGAGAGGGTTATTATAAAAGGCAATAAGGTCATCTCTGAGGAGGAACTAAAAAGGATTGCGGGTTTAAGAAACAGTGGCAAAAGGAGTCTCATTGATATATCAAGTTCTGAGGTCTATCACAGGCTTATTGGCTCACCCTGGATAAAGGAGGCTGTTGTAAAAAAAGGGATCCCTGACAGACTGATTATCTGGGTTGAGGAGGCAAGGCCAGAGGCAGTGATAAAAAGAGAAGGGAGGCTTTATCTTATTGATGATACAGGTGTTATCCTGGAGGAACTCAGGCAGGACAGCCCTGTGATGCTTCCAGTTCTTGAAATTGATTATGAAAATCGGGAATTGCTTCTGGAGGCCCTCTTACTTCTCAAGGAGATGAGAACACTGAATATCACCCCAGGGGAAGGCAATATAACCCTTACAGGTTCCAAAAAGGAAGACCTCACAATCCTGTTAAGATCTGGAGGCAGTGGTGCTGACAATAGAATAAATCAGGTCTCAATAAGGGTGGGATATGGTAGATACAATGAAAAGCTAAAAAGGCTTATAGACTTTGCACCATCGATAAGGCAGAGGGCAATCAGTCCTTCCATTATTGACCTCAGGTTTAATGACAGGGTGATAGTAAAGGGAAACGAGGGGGCTCCGAATGCCGGACAGAAAAATCATTAAAAATTTTGGAGTCTTACTATGGCTCATGAGATAAACTGCCTGGATATTGGAACAAGCAAGGTTAACCTTCTTACAGGAAGGCTCACAGCCAGTGGACCTGAATTGAAGGGCTTTATAACAGTTCCATCAAGGGGCATAAGGAAAGGCCTAATAATTGATATGACAGAGGCATCCAGCTCTATTAAAGATGCAATTAAGGAGGCTGAGAAAAGGTATTCAGTCAGGGTTGATTCTGTTGTAACTGCCATATCAGGGAGCTCTATTCAGATTATTGAAAGTTATGGCGCTACAGGAACAGGAGGGAAAAAGATTACAGAGAGAGATATACAAAATGCAATAAGCTCTGCAGACTCTGTTTATATACCCCTTGACAGGGAAGTACTTCATGTTATTCCCGTGGAATTTTTCCTTGATGGAGAATCAGGAATAAAAAATCCCCTTGGTATGAAGGGTTTCAGACTTGAGGTAAAGGTACAGATAATAACAGCATTAATAAATCCTCTGGAAAACCTTTCAGCCTGCTGTGAGCAGGCAGGTCTCAGGATAAAGGAATTTATCTTTAAACCCATTGCCCTTCAAAAGGCGATACTTAAGGATGAAGAGATTGAAGAGGGTGTTTTGCTTGTGGATATTGGAGGAGGCACAACTGATATTTCTGTATTTAAGGACAGAAGACTCCTTTTCACAAAAACCATAACTGTTGGAGGTAATCATATAACCAATGATCTTGCTATAGGTCTGAAGATACCTGTTCAGGAGGCAGAGAGGCTTAAGATAAAATATGGCTCTGCGGTTTTAAGGAATTCATCTGATGAGATAGAGATAGATAGTCTGAGAAACAGGAGGACTATTTCTCTTGGAATTATTGAAGAGATTATCTATGCAAGGTCTGAGGAACTTATCTCTTTGATTAAGGATTCTATTAAGGGCTTACCCGGTTTATGTGGAGTTGTGATAACAGGAGGAAGCTCTGTACTCAACGGGCTTGATAACCTTATTGAGTCCCTTCTTGGAATGCCTGTAAGGATAGGTTGCCCAGAAGGATTCAGGGGCCCCAGTATTTCTTCTGCCCAGCCCGGTCCGCAAGACAGTCTGGTATTTGGTTTATGGAAGGTCGCTATAGAGGGTATGAAGCCTGATAAGAATTGGAAATACCTGATTGGAGATTTAATTAAAAAGGCAAAGGTCATTTTAAATACACCGAGGAAATTGGTATCAGAGCTCAGAACAAAGAGGGTTCTGACTTCTGAGCACCAGTAAAAGGAGGTAGCCTATGTTTGAGCTTGAAGAAGTCATAGAAGGTGGTGCAAGGATAAAGGTAATAGGTATTGGTGGAGGAGGTGGAAATGCCATAAACAGTATGATCTCCTCAGGGATAACAGGGGTAGAATTTATAGCAATAAATACAGATACGCAGGCACTCTCCCTTTCACTTGCACCATTAAAGCTTCAGATAGGCTCAAGGATAACAAAAGGTCTTGGAGCAGGCTCTAACCCCCAGCTTGGTAGAGACGCTGCGATGGAGGATGCCTCACGGATAGAGGAGGTTCTCAAAGGAGCTGATATGATATTCATAACAGCAGGCATGGGGGGAGGTACAGGCACAGGAGGTGCTCCTGTGGTTGCAGCCATAGCAAAGGAACTGGGAATCCTCACAGTGGCTATTGTTACCAGACCCTTTTATTATGAAGGCAAGAGAAGACTTGACAATGCCCTTAAGGGAATAGAGGAGCTAAAAAAGAATGTTGACTCTCTAATTGTCATACCTAATGACAGGATAAGACTTATTGCTCAGAAGGGCATGTCCCTGACAAAATCCTTTGAACTTGTAAATGATGTCCTGAGACAGGCTGTTCAGGGAATAACTGACCTTATAATCAAGCCAGGCCTGATAAACCTTGACTTTGCTGATGTAAAGACTGTGCTTAGCGGTGCTGGAAGGGCTGTCATGGGTGTTGGTATTGCCTCTGGCAAAGGCTCAGGTATAGAGGCAGCAAAAAGGGCGGTTATGAACCCGCTTCTTGAGGAATCAGGTATTGAGGGTGCAAGGAGGGTTTTGCTTAATATAACAGGTGGACCGGACATGGATATAGATTCTGTAAATGATGCCTGTTCCTTTATTTATGATGCGGTGCATGATAATGTACATCTTATATTTGGTGCTGTTATTGATGAATCAATGAAGGACTCGATTAAGGTAACAATTGTTGCTGGCGACTATGATCCAGAAGTAAGCTCAGACTCATCTGTTCAAAGGGGTGAGAATGTCCTTACTTCCGCAGCTAAGAAGGAGGTACCAGATGTAGAGATAAAACCTCAGGGAGATACCAGAAGATCTGACGATTTTTTGAAGACGCCGAGACCTCTTAACTCACCTGGTATTAATTATGGTGCAAGGAGGGTACTTTCAAAATCCCTTGAAGGTTTTGAGCTTCCAAAGGAATTGTTACAGTATGATGAACCCCTTGATATGCCTGCATTCATGAGAGATGCTAAGGAGGAAAAAAAGGATGAAGCCTGAGGAGACACTGAAGAACCTTGGTTACGAGCTTCCTGAACTGCCTGTTCCGGTGGGTCTGTATGTCCCTTATGTTGAGTATAATGGTCTTATATTTTTAAGCGGACTTTTGCCCGTTAAAGAGGGGAGGCTGCTTTATCAGGGAAGGATAGGCAAGGACCTGACCATTGAGCAGGCAAAGGAATGCACAATCCAGATCGTCCTCAACTGCCTTTCTATTCTAAAATCAAATCTTGGAGAGCTTCAGAGAATTGGTAAATGTCTCAGGATAAACGGTTATCTCCAGACATCAGAGGATTTTAAAGACCACCCCCTTATTCTGAATGCTGCCTCTGAGCTGGTTGTGAAGGTCTTTGGAGAAGGGGGAAAGCACACGAGGGTCGCCACGGGTGCCTTTACCTTACCCATGAATTCTCCTGTTGAAATGGACTTTATCTTCAGCCTTAAGGGTTAAGCTCATCAATCTTTATTATCCCTTTCTGAATCGCAAACTTTATAAGCCCGGCCCTTGTATGGATATTCAACTTTTCACTTATCTTTGTATGATGGGCTATGGCTGTCTTTACACTTATCTTTAGCATGTCAGCTATTTCTTTATAGGTATAACCCTCAGAGATGAGTTTCAGGACCTGTTTTTCCCTTTCTGTAAGCCTGTCATAGGAGTCTTCCACAGGGGTTTTTTCTTTATTAAGATAACCCTGAACAACCTCTTTTGCAATAGAGGGATGTAGATAGAGCTCTCCCCTTTTTACTGCCCTTATAGCATTCACGAGTTCTGTTCCTGCTGCCTTCTTTAAAATATATCCTGAGATACCTGCCTTGAGGAGCCTTGATATATATTCCCTGTCATCATACTGAGTAAGAATTAATATCTTCACATCTGGCATCTTTCTTTTTATCTCAAGGGTTGCCTCAAGGCCTCCAAGCTTTGGCATATTTATATCCATAAGGACAATATCAGGTTTGAGTTTTTCTGTTTTCTCCACCGCCTCTATACCATCAGAGGCCTCACCAACTATTTCCATGTCATCACACATCTTTAAAAAGGCAATTATACCTTCTCTCACAAGGGCATGGTCATCAGCTATTAATACCCTTGTCATTTTCCCTCCTTACTATATCAAGTGGTATCTTTAATATTACCCTTGTACCAGCATCCTTTGAAGAGCATATCTTTAATCTCCCACCAATAAGAGATGCCCTTTCCTTCATCCCGAGCAGCCCAAGCCCCCTTCCTGTACGGTTTGCCATTGCTGCCTCAGTAAAGACACTATAAATATCAAAACCGTCTCCATCATCTTCAATCTCAACAACTATATTTTTCTCTGTCAGCTTCATATTGATAAAGGCATTTTCTGCGTTGGAGTGTCTTGCTATATTTGTAATAGCCTCCTGGACGATCCTGAATATAGCTATCTCTACCTCGGGTGAAAATCTCATATATTTAATCTTCTCGTCTATCCTTACAAAATATCCAATCCCCTTTTCTTTAAGATGGCTGTTGAGAAGCCATCTTATTGCAGCCTCAAGACCGAGGTCGTCAAGTATAGATGGTCTCATATTCTGAATAATATTAAAGATACCATCTGTTGCCTTCAGGGTAATACTCCTTACCTCTTCTATCTTTTCCGCTGTGATATTCTGTGGATAGAGTCTGCACATATCCACCCTCATGAGGATAGCAGAGAGGTCCTGCAATGTCTCGTCATGTAGTTCCCTTGATATCCTTTTTCTTTCTTCTTCCTGTGAGGTTATGACCTTTTTAAGGAGATTTTGGATCCTCTGTTTGCTTTCTCTCATCTTTAGTGTCCTTTCCATAACAAGCCTTTCAAGCTCAAGATTGTATCTCTTTATGCTTTCTGTATATTCAAGAAGGCGTTTCCTCATCTTTTCAAAACTCCGGCTCAGGGTACCTATCTCGTCATCTCCATAAACAGGAACAGGCTGGGAGAGGTCTCCATCAGCAATCCTCTCGGTGACCTTAATTAGATTTTGCACTGGATTTACTATGCTCCTGCTTACTCCTATGGTGATAATGAGTGAAACACCGGTAAAGAGGATGCCGAGGGTAAGAAAGGTTTTTTTAAGTTCAGCCACTGTGGAAAAGACATTTTCTTTTTTCTCCTTAAGAACAATTGCCCAGGGTGCTATCCTTGACGGAACAAGCGTAATGATATTATTTGAGATAATTTTTTCACTATGGCACTCATGGCAGGTGGTTATCTCTTCTCTTTTTTCTGTTATACTTTTTTTAATGAAATTATCATGGTCAGAAGGGTTAAGGATTCTTGTCCTCTTTGAGGAGGCAATAATAATCCCATTTGAATCTATAATATCTATATATCTGTCCTCTCCGAGCCCTTCAAGTTTAAGGATACTGGAGAAGAAGGGATTTGTAGGATCAATCTCTCCTCCGGCAATACCAATTAAATTTCCGTCCTTGTCCCTGAGCGGGACAAGGGTAAAGACAACCTTCTTCATAGAAGGTTCAACAGTGTATATATTTGAAACTATAGGTCGTGCAAGCTCCAGTGCCTTACTTACTGGTTCTATACTCAATATATTTAAAAAGAGTTCTGATGGTCTTTCAGGGAAGTTCAGAAGCAGAGTTCCTTTTCTGTCAGCAATAAAGATTCCTTCTTTGAATATAGAATAATGATAGGCCTTTTTCAGTGCCTCTTTTTCAGGAATAAAATCCCTGTCATAGAGATTAATGCTCCCCGACAGAGATATATCATAAAGCCTGTTGATATTTTCTGAAAGAAAATGGTCAACATTATCCCTTATTGTCCTGCAGAGGACAAGGTTGTTGCTGAAGGAATTTCAATTGTTTTTTTGATGATATAAAAGGCAGTTATCCCAAAGCTGAGAAACATCAGGAATATCCCGAGTATCACAGTCAGGAAGATTCTCTTCTGAAGGCTCCTTTCACTCACCCCATCAGTTAATTATAAAATAGATAAAGAAAAAAAGCATTGAGTTTCGGTGTTTAGAAATATTTATACTTTTCCTCTGTAGACATATCCTGTGAATATACTTCTGTTGAGGGGAAAGACCTCGGGATTGAAGACAGAGTTATAAAGGTGCCAGATAATTATAATTACAAGTATTATTGCATGGTTTGAGTGGATCAGTTTTGAGGCAGGAATCAGAATTCCCGGAAGGATATCAGTAGCAGTTACGGGAAATCTGAGGATAAGTCCTGTTAGTGCCATCAGAATTGAACCTGTTAGAACTCCCCAGTATTCAAACTTCTGTCTGTAGGTAAAGAGGTCTGTAGCTGCTGGCACTGTCTCAAATCCAAGATAGTATCTCAGATTATGTATTGCATCCCTGAAGTCCTTTTTTGTTATGAATATATTTGCTTCAACACCTCTGTATAACCCAACAGCTCCATAAATTATATGGACTAATATTTGAAAGCAGAAGAACAGACCTGTATTTCTATGGATTAATCTCATCATGTCTATTCCGCCAAATAAATTTATTACTGTCTTTGATATTTCAAGATTATAAAATTTCTGAGGAAGGCCTGTAAAAATAAGGACAAAGAATACTATCATTGCTACGGCATGTTCGCATATCCTGAAGCTTGAGAATTTTTTTATCCTCTCTTCCATGATTCCTCCTTTCTATCTATTGACAGCATATCTCCATATATGAAGGACAATCTGTAAGGCAAGCCCTGCTATTGTAAGAGGCAGTAAAATCCTGTAAATCTGGTTGATAGCATATAGCAGAGGTGTCTTTTTAGGATTTATGCCATAATGGGAAACCCAGGCATCAGGAAAGTCTTCCGATGCATCAGGATGACAGTTCCTGCATTTCTTTAAAAGGTTCTTCTTGATTACTGTCTTATTAATGCCCATCCGTGATATATCATGAGTTCCATGGCAGTCAGTACAGACAGCCATGGGTTTTGAGGGCTGGAGTTTATCCTTCCTTTCCTTTTTGTACAATGAAAGTGTTATGCCATGGAAATCAGATAGGTATGTACTGACCACATCGGTTGATAGACCATATTTATTCATTATTGCAGGATCTGAATGGCAGCGACTGCATATCTCGGGTATCCTTTCCCTGTAGTCTGTTGTGAGCGGGTCTTTTATGTCATGGGAAGTATGGCAATCAATGCAAACAGGGACATCCTGATTTCTTTCATCAATTAAAACCTTTCCATGAACACTTTTAATATAGGTTTCAAAAATAGTGGCATGACATCTCTCACATCTTCTTGCTATAAGGATCTTTTCCCTGCCCATGCTCTGGATTGAATGAAAGCCATGACAATCTATGCATACAGGTGCTTCAAGCCTTCCAGAGCTTAAGATTGTATAATGGATACTCTCAAGGGTCTTTACATATTTGTCAAAATGACATCTTCTGCATATCTCTGAACTGGCTATTGTATAGTCACGCCTGGTCTTGAAGTTCCTTTCTGGATGAGATGTCAGAGAAAAACCAAAATGGCAATCCACACAGCTCAGGTTTCTATGAACAGATGATTCAAGATGTTCTTTTTTTATGCTGCCACTCAAGGTCTCACCATTTCTGAATCTTAATATAATATTCGTCCTGTGGCAGGAAAGACAGTAGGCCTCTTCATCCCTGTAGAGTTTTTTCTTTACTGGCATCACCCCGTGAGAGCCATGACAATTTGTGCACGGATGGGGTGTGCCCTTGCCCTCATCCATAAAGAGTTGTTCATGTATCTTTTTTGTTTTTATATCCTGGGGAGGATGACATCTCCTGCAGAGAAGCGAAGTTCTTATCTTAAAGTTTTCCCTGCTGCGGAATCTCCTTTCAGGATGCTTTCCATCAGTTAGGATTATATCACTGTGACAGTCAGTGCATTGAAGATTACCGTGCACAGAGAGTTTAAGCTGCTCTGTATCAACAGAGACATCCATTAAGCTACCATCATCAAAATTTATTGTAATCCCCTTTTTTGAGTGACAATCAACACATTCCTCCCCTGAAAAGACTGGTAAAGGATTTATGAGGACTAATATTGCAATTATAATTATCATAAACCCTCCATTGGTGGCAAAGTAACAGGGGGGGGCAGGCCTGGCCTGCCCCCCCTGTTTACTAATGATGAAATTCTTTATATTCTGGATGTTCATAGGTCACGGGCATTCTCCTTACTATCCATCTGAAAACAAGTATATGTATTGTTACTATCGTCAGGACCATTATCACCTCTGTTAAAGGTGGAACTATATGATGGATATGATCTGGTAGTTGCCAGTTAAAGGCTATTATGGAGACATTTATTCTGTTCAGGATTACACCTGCTATTGAATAAAATGCCCCGAATCTCACTATCCCTGGAGATTCCTTTTTTACCCCATAGGTAAGAATCAAGGCTGGTATGATCACAAACCCAATGACCTCAACAAGATACCAGTATCCATAGGTAGTGTTGAGCAATGCCCAGTTATCATCATGGGCAAGGGCAACCATCTTAAGGGCAAAATAAACATACATGCCTATGGCAGCCCCCTTGCCAAGGCCTATTGTGAGAGGGTCAAGATTCTTAAGAAAGTTATCATCGCATACATGGGGCATGTACCTAGCAATAAGAAAACTCACTGCAATAACCATTACAAGTGCTGCATATACTGCTGAACTCAGGAATAGATGGGGTATATAGGAGCTGTACCAGAGTGGATGGACCTTGCCAGGTGCAAGGAGAAAGAGTGCTCCCAGGGCTGACTGGTGCAGTGTGGAAAGGATAATCCCTGCAATGGTCATGGCAATGGTAATCATGGTTGCCCATCTGTAGAGTCTTCTGGATTTGAGCCATTCAAGTATTGCCTCGCTGAATTCAAGGAACTGTACTGTAAGATAGGTGGCCACATGCCAGGCAACAAGGAAAAGAACAGAGGCAGTTCCAAACCCGATAATCATCGGATAATAGATCCTCCAGGGTCTTCCAAGGTCAACAAGAAGATAGACAACAGCAAAGAAATAACCCATGAATCCTGTAAGAAGCCCTAACCTCAGGAGGGGTTTGTATTTTCTGAATCCGAAGATATAAAAGGCAGTTCCCATGATAAAACCTGTTGCTGAAAGTGGAACACCTCCAAAGAGTCCCCATCCAAGTATAATCCCCCAGGGATAGTCATTTGATGCATGGGTTACAGAGGCAAGCCCATAAAGAAACCTCGTGGCTATTACAGGAAGACCTATTATGAGAATCAGGGCAGCCACTATGTTAAAGGGTGTTACAAGGCTCCTTGCATACTCAGGCCAGGACATGCCAAGTGTAAGCTTCCTCATAAACCAGGAAGCGAAACTTTCTCTTTCCATTACATGGTTGCTCATTTCTTCACCTCCCTGTGTTCTGATCTAAAGAGTTCATCTCTGTGCTTTACCGCTGCATAGACCATTCCAAAGAGGGCAGGCCAGACCGTGAAGACAACAGGCACGGCTCCAAGAAATCCCTTCACCTCTTCTATGAGGGGATGTTTTGGTATATTCGTAGGGAAACCAAGGTATTCAAAGGGAACTGAAGATATATACATCCATGATGTACCTCCTGCCTCATGCTCTCCGTATATATGATTTACATATCTCTGTGGATTTCTCATAATCTTTTCCCTTGCAAGGTTTATAAGGTCTTTTCTCTTTCCAAATGTTATGGCTCCGGCAGGGCATGCCTCAACACAGGCAGGAAGTCTCCCAGCCTTTATCCTTGGATAGCACATTATGCATTTTACAATCTTGGGCTCAAGGGCACTCTCATAGTCATAGGCTGGCACATAGAAAGGACAGGCTATCATACAGTACCTGCAACCAAAACACTTAGCAGGGTCATAGAGGACTGCTCCTTCTGGTGTCTTCTCATAGGCATGGATAGGACAGGCACTTGCGCAGGCTGGCTCATTGCAGTGGTTGCACTGTATCTTCCTGTAGATGAATTTACCGGGATCACGAGGGTCTGTAAATCTATTAACCACTGTAAAGGCCCTCGCATCAGGTCTTCTTTTTTCATTAAAGACAGAGCCTTCATCAAAAGGTATAGCTGGCTGAGGAAGACTATTTGCCTCATTGCATGCCTTCTCGCAGCTCCTGCAACCAACGCATTCACTGAGATCAGTCAGACATCCATAGGCATCAGGCCATCCAGAGAATTCCTTGTAGGCTGATGCAGTATCTGGTTTTATCAGGAGGGCGCCACTTAGTGCACCTGTTATTTTGAGAAAGTCCCTTCTTGTAAACTCCTTTTTCATGGTGACCTCCTTTCTGTCTTTGCTGTTTTAAGAAGATGGCATCTTCCCGCACATCCCTTTGGCTCTATGCCAACATCCATACCTCTATGACACTGAAAACAGGCCCTGTGGTAGGCTGCCTTGAGGTCAGGCATCTGGGGGACCTGAGGATTGAACTCAGAATGACAATTTCTGCAGGCCATGAAGTTTCTGTGAACAGAGTTTTTAAATAGAGCTGGAGTTATATTATGACAGTCCTTACAGGTAAGGGACTCATTTTTTTGATGCTCGTGATGACACTGAGAGCATCCACTTGACATGATGATATGCTTTTCATGATTGAATTTTACGGGTGTGTATTTGTTACTTATGCTATTTAAAAGTATAACCTTTGGATAAGAAACAGACCCTGCTCTTTGATAAAAGAGCAGGGTAAGAAAGAAGAGGAGCAAGATAGAAATCGGGAGAACCTTCCTCATTTTTCACCCTCCTTTTTCTCTTTCTTCTTTCTGCCAGCAAGATAAGCCTCTGTTGGTCTCCATCCGAATATGGCTATTCTGCTGCCAAGTGTAATCAGTCCATTGTATGCACCAATTGCAAGGGCTCCGAGGAAACTGAAGGGCAATATTATCACATAGGCAAGTGCAACAAAAGGTGCAGATATTGCCTTGAGCAGGGTCTTTGCAGTCTCTCTGTAACCTGTTTTTTTGATATATTCCATGTCTTCTCTTGCTGTCTCCACAAGCCTCTTGAATGGCCTTGGTTTCAGTATCTCAGCATAGATTATGTAAAGGGCGATAAAGGATATAGCAATAAGGTACTCAACTCCCTTCACATGGGTGATAAAATCAAATAAGGTCTTCATAGCTACCTCCTTTCAGGGACTATGTCCCTATTTTTTAGAATGTTTTTTCCTGCCAGCCAGATAGGCCTCCATTGGTCTCCATCCAAAGGCCGCAATTGTCCTCAGAAGACTCAGGAGGCTGATTCCCACTTTCTTCAGCGTAAGGACTGTCATCATCACAAGGCCGATGAATGGAAGAAAGACCACATAGATAAACCCGATTAGTGGTCCCACTATCAATGAAAGACCTGGTGGCATCCGGGCTGGTATCCCTGATGCGGGATTTTCTGTTTTTGTGTACTTCATCTTCATCACCTCCTTTTGATTCAAGGATAGCAAAAAATAAATGTTAATAAAATTGGAAAAATATCCTATGCCGAGGGGAAAAATATCCTATCTGAAAGGGAAAAGTTAACCTTTTACTGAGGGCTTGAAAACTAATTATGAATCATGCTTTCGGCAATCTTGAGGAGCTCAAAGGGTCGTGATTTTATGGTTATATTGATATAATAATCTCCTTCCTTCCATGAGAGATTGCTACAGATCTTTGTTTCAGCAGGTTTTAAGACAGGGCTACAGCTACCAACTCTGAGGATTGCCTTTCTACCTTTTATATCATGGGCAAGTGTTTCTATGGGATCTTTAATATAAAGGGTCTGTAGACGAAAGTCTTCCCTTTCAGACTCTGTGAGGACAAGGGCAATATTATTTTCCTTATCCTTTAATTCTATTGCTATTGCCCTGTATGGTCTTTTCTGGGCAACTATCCTTGAAGGTGGCCATTTCAAGAATTCAGGGAAATAAGTAGGGATAAGCAGACCCTCAAAATTTTTTTGCAGCTCTTCAATGCCCTTATAAGTTCTGAGACTCTCCTTTTGAACTACACCCGAGATATGTCTAATGGCAATCAAGGCCATTATAAGAAACAGGAGGCTTCCTGCAAACCTTATTCCCTTTTTAGGTTTCATACAATGAAATAATTTATCACTCCTGTTGATATAATTGCCAGAGCCAGAGGTAAGATGCCTGTATTTTCAGGTTCTTCAATACTGCTGAGCTCCTCCAGCCTTTCCTTTATGAGGAGGTTATGGCTGGATTCATTAAAAGAACCTGATTTTCCATTACCTTCATGGATGAATCTTTTTAGCGCTGACATGAAGGCTGCAGGGTTTCCTGTTATCTTAAGTGCCATCCTGTCACAGATTTTTTCTTCTTCCTGAACTGCCTTTCTGAATTCAATAAGGACAACGGGATTAAAGAACATCATGACCCTGAAGATAAAGACAGTAATCAATGAAGGTCTTTTGCCCCTGAGGATATGGGCAGCTTCATGGGCAAGTACTGCATCAAGCTCTTCCTCGGAAAGGTCATTAATAAGGGCTGTGGATACATAGATGCAGGGTCTTATGCCTGTTGAGGAAAATATTATATATTCGTTATCCTCTATTATCTTCACCTCCTGTTTTTGATCAAAAAAATTTATATCAAAGGTTTTAATAATCCTTTTTTCTTCCTCCCTTTTTGTCATGGTTATATTTTTTATAACAGGGATGGTCTCCTGCAAGAAGAATATTAGAGCCGTAAGAATCATTAAAAATAGTATTACCATACCTATATTTATTCCAGCATATTCAATAGTCAATATGCCTTCAACATCAACTAATGCCCTGAGTCTCCATTCAGCAGAATTTCTTGAAGGATTCAGGAGATAATAAAGAGGTATTGTAAGAGGAGGCATTACAATGGGGATAAAATGAAGCCTCTGGAGTATTACTGGAGAGTTTATATTCCAGGACTTCTTTATGCTATTGATTATTATCACAGCAATGGTTGAATAAACAGTCCCCTGGATAGCATATCTTCCGGGTATGGTCTCATAAAGTCTGAGGATAATGTCTCCATCAAAAGGCATGTATCCTCTTTAATCCATCAATAAAATTCTCAACGAGGAGAGGATTGAAGTCTGTTCCTGCACATTCTGTCATCATCTTTATCACCTCATGGATACCGAGAGACCTTCTGTAAGCCTTGTGAGTCCTCATGGCATCAAAGAAATCAGCAATTGCAACGAGTTGACTTATCAGGTGCTGCTTCTTTCCGTATCTCCTTGTGTCTGGATAGCCTGTGCCATCAAATTTCATGTGGTGTTCAAAGGCAGCTATCACCGCAAGCCTTGGTATCTCTGGAAGGGTTGACAGATAAAGGGCACCGTAGAGGGGATGTCTCTTCATCTCCTCCCATTCCCCGGGTGTAAGTCTTGTAGGTTTTTCAAGTATCTCTCTTGGCACATAGGTCTTCCCTATATCATGGAGAAGTCCTGCAAGCCCTGCCTCATGGAGGATCTCCCCTTTGAGTCCAAGTAATTCTGCTTGGAAGATAGTCAGTATTGAGACATTTGTTATATGCACATAGGTATATTCACTGTGGGATTTAACAGGACTTATTACCTTAAGGACATTGCTTTCCCTTTTAAGTGCAGATATAAAACCAGCAACAGCATCTTCAAGGCTGACCATGTCAATCTTTTTAAATCTTTGAGCGGTGCTGTAAACCTCCTTTACACTTTCTATCTTGTCATTGACAATTGAGCTTATATCAATTCCTTCACCCCTGAATTTGACCTCAACCATTCCGACAGAGATATGGGGGGTGGAGGTAATCCTGTCATAACCACTGAGTGCTGAAATGAAGTCTTTGAATTCCTGCATATCCACGCCTTTTCTTATTGAGAGCCTTTCAATGCCCTTTTTCTTCATCTTCTTGATAAAATTCTGTATATGAGCACCTGTCTCTTTCAGGGGGGTTTCATTTATTATGAGGGTATCTCCAAGGATGGTGAGATTGAGGCTTTCTTCTTTGAAGAGTTCCTCAGTTATCCTCACAGCCTTTTCTGAAAACTCAGAAACAAGGGGGTGGTCCTTTGAATAAAGACTGCAGTTTGAAAGGGCAGTCATCATGGAGGAGATCAGTTCTGATGCCTTTGAATCAGACATCCTGCTTACCTCCTTCAATGAGCCTTTTTGATATGGATGCTATTTCTTTATTCTTTGAATTTAATCCAAGCTCAAGCAGTGGTTTTATATTTTCAAAGGGATATTTGTGGAGACTCCTGAATATCTCAACCTTTAATTCCTCAAGGTTTGACCAGAAGAACAGGGTCTTTGAGGTATAGATCTTCCTGAGGATATCAACTGCCCTTGTGTCTCCTATTTCAGCAAGTGCCTGAACAACGGATATTTTGTAATAAGACTCTGTTCCCAGTATATCTCTTTTCTCCAGGAGCTCAAGAAGATAAGGTACCACCTCCTTGACTCTGTATAGGCCGGCAAGTTTTACAGCCATGTCCCTTATGTCAGGATTGTCACTCCTTAAATAAAGTTTCAGGTATGACAGGGCATCTGTTGTCTTGAAGTGCAAGAGGGTCCTGACCGCTTCCAGCGCAACATCTGCATTTTCATGCCTTGCGAGATTCCTGATAGACTTGAGATATTTCTTCCCTCCGCATTCCCTGATAAGATATATCATATCCTTTAGGACCTCAGCCCTTTTATCAACAAGCCTCACAGAGGCCTCGTCAGCCACTTCAGAGCCCAGTCTTGAAAGGATGGAAAGATAGAATCTCCTTGTGGCCTGATCCTGCTCTTGAATGGCTGTTTCTATGAGCGGTTTAATGATGTAAAGTCTCAGGACATAAGCAAGTTTTATCACACCTTCTCTGTTAAGCCTTCCCCAGAGCCTGAAGCTATCTATTAATCTTGAGATAAATTGTTCTGATTTAAAAAAGAACTCAATCATGCTTGCTGCCTCTTCTCTGAAGGGACCTGTAAGGGAGGTGGAATAGACCGCATTGTATATCTCAAGTATCTCATTAAATCTGCCGGTATCAAGAAAGGATTGGATAAAATCAGAGAGTCTTGTCAATAACTGGAGAAACTCCTCTCTGCTTGGGATACCTGTATCAAGGAGTTCTATTATTATCTCAGATATGACCCTTTCTGTAAAACCTTCCTCACAGGCCTTCTTTGCCTCTTCAGAGAGGGGTGTCTTTTTGCCCTCAAATCCTTTAAGCATTGCATCAAGCTCATTTACATAATCTTCAGGGACATAGGTGTCAAAATGGTCTTCTGAAAAGAGCTTTACTGTCTTTTCATCAAGCTCAAAATCATGCACTACTGTCTTGTTGCCAATTATCATTTCAAGAAGTTTTGTCTCACCCTTTGTCTCATAAAGTTTATTCATGAGATTTTTAAGGGTATCAGGGATAAACGAGGACTGCTCTTCAAATATCCTCATAAGCCTGTCAAGGTCTTCAGGTGTCAAATCCTTGATTATCTGATCCATCTCTGAGGCCTCAAGTCTTTTTGAGCTGAAAGATTTCTTCAGAAATTGTTTTTTTAATTCAGGGTTAAGATGATCTATGAGGGATATAAATTTATTAAAGATATCACTCCTTATCCTCTCTCCCTTTTTCCTGAGATAAGCAGTTATGATCCTATCATAGGTTTCTTCTGGTGCATCTGGCTGGAGATTCTCATTCAATATCTCTGCAATCTCGTCAGGTGGGCTCATAAGGATTACGCCTTCAGCATCAGCATCAGCGAGTCTGCCCTCAAGAAGCCCTGAGACATAATCCTCAAGAACCACTGTGCCTGTCCCCTTTTCTCTCAATTGACCTTCAAGAAACTGTAATCTTGATATATCAAGCGGGGATATGGTGATGTGTTTGAGCCCCTTTTTTGATGCAGCCTCTATAAGTGTCTGACCTTGTAGCTCATCCTTTGATGTTATTAACTCATGAAATATATAGAGCTCATCAATAGTCAGACCTGACTGAAAGCTTACTGCTGCAATCCCCTTTTCATGGAGACTTATCCCGAACTCCTTGAATACAGGATTTTTCTTATCAAGGGTATATTCATCCACCACCAGTGTGTCTTTTGCTATCCCGAGTGTTATATCCGGTCTCAGTTCAAAGAGTTTACTTAAGAGATCATAAGCCCTTTTAAGGGATTCCTTTGTGATGGGATGTTCCTTTGGATAGAGGCTTACACTTCTTCGGGAGATATTTAATTCAATTACTGCCTCTGAAAGGAGTTTTGCATCAAGAGGAAGTTTGTCCTTTTTTGTTTCAGGGGTTTTATCCTCTTTATGCTCCATAAATTTAAGTATAAACCTAAAAGAGGAAGGTATTCAATTATTTAAATGGCACTGTAAATTGCCGATAGAAAGATGCATTAATGGGTGAAGGCTTTAGGCTTACGTTGGTGGAGCGGTGAATTGGTCAATTGGTGAATAGGTGAAGTGGCCTATTCACCTATTCACCCAGCCTTAAGCCTTCAGCCTAATTTCTTCAGCCTTCACTATTGCCCGGTCGCACTGATTTCCAGAGGTTGACACATCCTTTGAATAATTATTATAATTAGTTTAGAAACTTTGCAACAAAGGAGGGTCTTATGCCAATCTATGAATATATATGTAAAGCCTGTAACAATGAGTTTATGATGTTACAGAAGATGGGAGCCTCTGAGAAAGACACAGCCTGTCCAAGGTGCGGCTCCAGGGATGTAAAGAAAAAACTATCCACCTTTGGCTGTTCTATAAGCGGTGGTTATGGTCTCAACTCTTCTGGTGGATTTTCTGGCGGTACTTGAGGAGTTTCATCCTGCTGAGCAGTTGCTCAGTAAATTTACTTATCTGTAATTGGTGAATTGAAGGGCTATACCAAAGTCCTTTTCTTTAAGTTTTGATATAATTGCCTGAAGGTCATCTATCTTTTTTCCTTTGACCCTTACCTGGTCTTTCTGTATCTCTGCAGTCACCTTGACCTTTAAGTCCTTTATAAATTTTACAATCTCCTTTGCCTTTTCCTGAGGTACTCCCTGCTGGATGGTCACAATCTGACGGACTGTATTGCCTGAGGCAGGCTCTATTTTCCCATAATTAAGGGATTTAAGTGGAACCCCCCTTTTTATTAATTTTGACTGTAAAATATCTATAACACTTTTTAGTTTCTGTTCATCATCTGATATGAGGGTGATGATTGAGTCTTTTTTATTAAGGCTTATACTGCTTTTGCTTCCCTTAAAATCAAATCTCTGGCCAATCTCCTTCATTGCCTGATCAACTGCATTTGATACCTCCTGCATATCAACCACGCTTACAATATCAAAGGAATGCTCTTCAGCCATATTCATTCCTCCCGTGAAAGTTCCAGAAAAATCTCACCTTCTATAAGGTGATGGTATAAATTTACCCTTTTTGTAATATCTAATGCAAGATTCAGTAGCTCTAAAGGGTCATAATAGAGGAGATCTATGTCTTTGTTTTTTGCATATATGCTTGGACAGTTAAATAAAAGTGCCTTCTTTGTATGACTGAACAGTTTTCTTATTGCCTTGAAGGCAGAATACTTCACACCATCTATCTTAAGATTAAATACACCACAAATAATGGTAAAGTCAAAGAGTCCTCTGGGTTCTTCTTTATCTAAATCTATTGTATGGAAGCTTACATCCTTATACTTTTGCCGTGCAAGTCCTATGAGTGAGGGATTTATGTCAAGGCCAGTATATTTAATCTCAAGCCCTTTTGCCTTAAGAAATCCGTAAAGATCTCCTTTACCACAACCAAAGTCAAGGACCGATGCCTTATCAAGGGAAAGCAGCCCTGTTATACATTCATATCTTAAAAGCTGACCTTTTTCTGACCAGCCCACAGAGGCAGGGCTATCTCCAAAATGCATGAGTCTTTTTGAAAAGAATTCAATTATGTATTCCTTTGCTGCCTCATCCATTGGTGCTGAGGTTCTTTTTTATTATCCTTGAAGACATATCAGCCCTTCTCAGTGGTTCAGGTATACGATAGATTTTACAGCAATTCAGTACTATTTTTAATGAGTCTTTAAAGTCAATAAGGTGTCCAGGGGATACAAAGACAGGTCTTGTACGGTCTCTTGTCCTCAGTGCTATTCCCTTGATCACTTCAT
The DNA here is from genome assembly GCA_046292975.1 of Thermodesulfovibrionales bacterium. Classification (GTDB taxonomy): domain Bacteria; phylum Nitrospirota; class Thermodesulfovibrionia; order Thermodesulfovibrionales; family CALJEL01; genus CALJEL01. The sequence goes on along the minus strand of JBKBPW010000002.1, from coordinate 19,560 downwards.
TTATATATATGTAAGACCAGTCTCCCCTTTTTAAACCAGGCTCTTTATAGGTGCCTGTAAGGAGTGACTTTGCACAGCCAATTGTTGGCGTCTCTGTAATTACACCCATGTGTGAGGCAATGCCGAGTCCTTCTGGATGACATATACCCTGACCATCAAAGAGAATAAGATCAGGCTTAATAGAGAGTTTTTTTAAGGTCTTAAGAATTACAGGTCCCTCTCTGAAGGAGAGGAGACCAGGGATATAGGGAAATCTTATTTTATCAATACTCCAGACCTCCTCAATGAGCTCCATGTCCTGATAGGAAAATAGAGACACTACACCTATTATCCTGTCATTGCAATAGGATGCATCAGCCCCTGCAATATATCTTAAATTTTTCTTTAAGGGTTCAATCCTTACCCTTGTTGAAAGTTCTTTCTGCAATCTCTTTGCTGATTCTCTGTCAGTCGGCCATTGCATCAAAACGTAAGTGCCTGCCTTTCGAGGAGCATCTCTCCAAGGAAAGAACCCGGCCTTATCTCTGCGTTCTTTATTAATTCTACCTTATCAAGTCCATAGTGCTTAACACAGGAGGCACATATATAGAATTTCACTCCAAAATCTTCTGTAAGTGTTTTTATGAGATCAGCAACAGGTGAAAACTCATCCCTTTTCTGCCAGGTGAGGGTCTCGGCAAATCCCTTTTTTGCAAGCAGGACACCTTTGTCCATTAAAAAGAAATCAAGCTCCACATCAAAGGCCTTCATGTTTGCTGCGAGCTGCATTGCTCCTGCTGCAATATCAGGGTCATCATAGGAATGTTTTACTATGAATACAAATTTCTTTTCTGCCATAAAAACCTCCGATTTTAATCTTTAAGCCTCTTATGAGGATTTAATATTTTCTTCCTTTTGAAATATTATCCCTTTACATTCTGAAAAGGCACTTGCTATTTTTTTTCTTGCGCTGCTCAGGAGTCGCTGAACAGTTCCCCTTGAGATGCCCATTTTTTTGCCTGCCTCTTCCTGGGTCAGGCACTCTTTATAGCATAATCTCAGTGCCTCAAGTTCATCACGGTAGAGGGTAATAAATTCAAGGCGGTCTGATGATATACCAGCAGGTTTGAATATTTTACCCTGTAGCTTTGAGAAAGGGCAGTGACACCTCCGTGGTTTTTTATACCTTGGCATAAGATAGACCTCAATTTATTATGTGTATTTACACATTTTAATAAAGTGACAGAAGATTGTCAATACTTGATTTTCCACTGTTGTTGAAAGTATACTGAACATATGCACAAAATATTTTATAAATTCAGGTACTGTTGTGAAGATTGATATCCCTGTTACTGGTATGACCTGTGCTGCCTGTGCCTCTGCAGTTGAGAGGGCATTGAAAACCCTTGATGGTGCCAGTTCTGTCAATGTAAACCTTTCTAAAGAACGGGCAACAATTGAATTAAAAAAAGAAATTCCACTTGAGATAATCATTGATGCAATAAAAGGACAGGGTTATGGTGTGTTAACTTCAAAGGTCACTATGCTGATCAAGGGTATGACCTGTGCTGCCTGTGTCTCTGCGGTGGAGAAGGCACTCAGGTCTATTTATGGCGTTATCTCGGTAAATGTTAATCTTGCTACTGAAAAGGCCGTGATTGAATTTATTCCTACACTCACAGGTATTGAAGACTTTAAGAAGGCAGTTAAGGAGTCTGGCTATAGTGCTGAGATAAGGGCAGAGGATTTCATAGATAGGGAAAGGATAGAACGTGAGGCCTATTACAGTGACCTGAAAAGGAGGTTTATATTCAGCCTTTCTCTGACAATTCCTGTATTTATAGCAAGTCTGGTGGATATACCTTATATTTCAAGATGGTGGATTCTTATGCTCCTCAGTACACCTGTTCAATTCTGGGCAGGATGGAGATTCCATAAGGCTGCCTGGAGTGCCTTAAAGCACAGGACTTCTAATATGAACACCCTTGTGAGTATTGGAACATTTTCAGCCTATATTTACAGTGCCCTTGCCACTTTTAATCCATCCTTATTTTTGAAGGGTGGGCTTGAGCCCAATGTTTATTTTGATACCTCTTCTGTAATAATAACACTTATATTGCTTGGAAGGCTTCTTGAGGCAAGGGCAAAGGGAAGGACATCAGAGGCAATAAGAAGACTCATAGGGCTTCAACCCAGGACTGCAAGGGTTTTAAGAAATGGGGTAGAAGAAGAACTTTTAATAGAGGATGTGAGTCCGGGCGATATTATAATTGTCAGACCCGGTGAAAGGATTCCTGTGGATGGCAGGATAATTGAAGGTTCTTCATCAGTGGATGAATCAATGCTTACAGGTGAGAGCCTGCCTGTTCAGAAGGCTTCAGCAGATACTGTTTATGGAGGCACTGTAAACAGGGCAGGGGCATTCAAGATGATTGCTGAAAAGGTTGGAAGGGACACTGTGCTTGCTGGGATTATAAGACTCGTTGAAGAAGCCCAGGGAAGCAAGGCGCAGATTCAGGCCTTTGCAGATAAGGTGGCATCAATTTTTGTCCCATCTGTTATAGGCATAGGTATTTTGACTTTTACTGTCTGGTATCTTGCTGGCTCATCCTTTACACAGGCACTTATGAATTTTGTTGCTGTACTTATAATTGCCTGTCCCTGCGCCCTTGGTCTTGCAACACCAACTGCAATTATGGTTGGAACAGGTATTGGTGCAGAAAAGGGAATACTTATAAGAGATGCCCAGGCCCTTGAGACAGCAGGGAGTGTGAATACAGTAGTACTTGATAAGACTGGCACTATTACAAAAGGTGCACCTGAGGTTATGGAAATCATAAATCTTAGTGGAGAACTTACAGATGAGGAACTTTTGAGAATTGCTGCATCTATTGAAAGGCTTTCAGAACATCCTTTTGGAAAGGCAATAGTTGAGAAGGCATTGAATATGTCAAAAAGTGGGTCTATTATACTTTATGAGCCCCTGTCATTTAAGGTAGAGCCAGGAGGAGGTATTAGCGGAGAATTCTTAATAAAAGATAAGCAGTTCTCTGTAATGATAGGCAGTGGTGATTTTTTAAAGAACAATAGTATAGATACCTCATCTATGAAAGACTTTGAAGAGGATATATCAAAAAGGGCCATGTCCCCTGTATTCATTGCAATAAACAATGAGATAAAAGGTATATTTGCAATTGCTGATCCGATGAAAGAGGGCTCTGCTGAGGCCGTAAAGGCCTTTAAAGAACTTTCTATAGAGGTGATAATGCTTACAGGTGACCACAGGCTTACTGCAGACTCTATAGCACAGAAGGCTGGCATTGAGAGATATTATGCAAGGGTGACACCTGATGAAAAATTGAAGCTTATAAGGAGACTTAAGGAGGAAGGAAGGATAGTAGCAATGATTGGTGATGGTATAAATGATGCGCCTGCACTTATGGAGGCCCATGTGGGAATTGCTATTGGTACAGGAACTGATATCGCTATGGAATCAAGCCAGATTACCCTCATGAAAGGTGACCTCAGGAGTGCTGTAGAGGCAGTCAAGCTCAGCAGACTTACTATGAGAACAATAAAACAGAATCTCTTCTGGGCTTTCATTTACAATATTATAGGTATTCCAATTGCAGCTGGTGTTCTTTATCCCTTTACAGGATTTCTCCTCAATCCCATGATAGCATCCCTTGCCATGGCAATGAGTTCAGTAAGCGTTGTGACAAATTCCCTGAGACTGAGAAGAAGGGTAGCTAAAATTAGGTGAATGGGCTGAAGGAAATTAGGCTACAGGCTGAAGGCTGAAGAGCCCCGCACCCACTGCAGACGGAACGGCCTTGCGACAGGGTATACTTTACCATCTGCAGTGGGTGCGGGGAGGCTGCGAGCCTATTCCCTATCGCCTATCGCCTTAAGCCTTAAGCCTAAAGCCTGTGTAGCCCCTCACCCACTGCAGACAGAACGGCCCTATGAGCAGGACATGCTTTACCATCTGCAGTGGGTGAGGGGTAGCACTAAGTTGGCACTTCTTCCCTACTTTAGGGCCTGCACTTTTTTAAGGGCAATTCTTGCAGCCTCTACCTGTGCCTCTTTTTTACTTTTTCCAGAACCTGTGCCAAAAAAGCTTCCATTGATATAGACATTTACAGTGAAGATCTTTTTATGTTCAGCTCCATGCTCTGCTATTATTTTATATTCTGGCAGCTTTCCATAGTGTTCAAGAGAGAGTTTCTGGAGCTCTGACTTTGGGTCAAGGATTATATCTACAGAGCTTATCTCCTTTAGTTTATCTTGAAAAATCCTTAATACCGTATCTCTGGCATCAGCAAGTCCGCTGTCCATAAATATAGCACCTATTATTGCCTCAAGACAATCAGCCAGTATTGAAGTCTTTTTTCTGCCTCCTGTCTGCTCTTCTCCTTTGCCAAGAAATATATATTCTCCGAGTTCAAGTCCCCTTGCAATATCGAAAAGCACAGACTCCTTGACAAGAAAGGCCTTGAGGCTTGCAAGTCTGGATTCATCTTCCTCAGGAAATCTTCTGAAAAGATATTCAGATATTATTAATCCGAGGACAGCATCACCGAGAAATTCAAGTCTTTCATTATAGGCGGGGGCTTCATCTGGTCTTTCATTATGAAAGGACTTATGCGTGAGGGCCTCTTTAAGAAGGGCCTTGTTTTTAAAAAAATAACCTAAGGAATTCTCAAGCCCTTTCAAATCTCTTGAAGATAAGACAGGCATTAGTTCCACCAAATCCAAAGGAGTTGGAGATAGCACAATGAACCTCAGCCTTTCTTGCCTTGTTGGGGACATAATCAAGGTCACAGGCGGGGTCAGGTTTTTCAAGATTTATTGTGGGTGGGATGAGATTATTGTGAATGGTAAGTACAGTTATAACTGCCTCCACTCCTCCAGCCGCACCAAGGAGATGACCTGTCATGGATTTTGTGGAGCTCACAGCCAGTTTGTAGGCATGCCCTCCAAAGACCTTTTTTATTGCCATTGTCTCAAGTTCATCTCCATATTTTGTGGATGTACCATGGGCATTGATATATTGAATATCCTCAGGCCTTATGCCCGCATCCTTGAGAGCAGCCTCCATGCATCTTGCAGCGCCTTCTCCCTGAGGAGCAGGTGATGTTATATGATAAGCATCTCCACTCATACCATAGCCTATCATCTCTGCATAAATCTTTGCTCCTCTTTTAAGGGCATGGTTTAGTTCTTCAAGTATAACAATACCCGCTCCTTCTCCCATAACAAATCCATCCCTGTCAATGTCAAAGGGCCTGCTTGCACGCTCTGGCTCATCATTTCTTGCAGAAAGTGCCTTCATTGCTGTAAAGCCTGCTATCCCCATTGGAGTTATAACCGCCTCTGTGCCCCCTGCTATCATGGCATCTGCATCACCACGCTGGATTATCTTAAAGGCATCTCCTATGGAGTGACTTCCTGTTGCACAGGCAGTACAGGGAGAGGAGTTTGGTCCCTTTGCACCATATCTTATAGATACCTGGCCTGCTGCAAGATTAATTATAATCATTGGAATAAAAAATGGAGATATGCGTCTATGTCCCTTCTCCAGAAGGGTCTTGTGATAATGCTCTATCATGGGAAGTCCTCCCATTCCTGAGCCTATTATCACTCCAACCCTTTCTGCATTTTCCGGGGTTATCTTCAGGCCTGAGTCCTTCATAGCCATCTCAGTTGCAGCAATTGCAAAGTGTATAAACCTATCCATTTTTTTAATCTCTTTGTCGGGAATATACTGAGATGGGTCAAAGTTCTTTACCTCAGCAGCAATCTGTACAGGATAAGTTGAGGCATCAAAATGTGTGATTCTGCCCACACCTGATCTGCCCTCAATAAGGGCATTCCAGGTCTCCTGAACTCCTATCCCAAGAGGTGTAACAAGACCAAGACCTGTAACTACAACCCTTCTTTTATTCATTATAATGTGCCCCTAACTCATTACGCATTACCTTATGAGGTCTTTTTCTTTATATACTCTATAGCGTCTTTGACCTTTACAATCTTTTCTGCATCCTCATCAGGGATTTCAATGTTGAAGGCCTCCTCAAAGGCCATGACCAGCTCCACTGTATCAAGGGAGTCTGCACCGAGATCCTCAACAAAGGAAGATTCCGGAGTGATATCAGCAGGATTCACCCCAAGCTGTTTTGCTATTATTTCCTTTACTTTCTCTTCCATTCAAACACCTCCAGATTCTGACAAAAATATGAGCACCTTTAAGGTGCCCTGAAATTTTAAGAGGCAATGCCTCTTTTATAACTACATATACATCCCACCATTTACATGAATGACCTGACCTGTTATATAACCTGACATGGGTGATGCAAGAAATACTACTGCATTTGCCACATCCTCAGGAGTTCCAAATTTACCAAGTGGTATTGCCTTGAGCATCTCTGCCTTTACATTTTCAGGTAAAGACTCTGTCATCTTCGTCATTATAAAGCCAGGGGCAACAGCATTGACAGTAATATTTCTACTTGCATATTCCTTTGCTATGGTCTTTGTGAGGCCCACCATGCCTGCCTTTGATGCACTGTAGTTTGCCTGTCCTGGATTTCCCATAAAGGCAACCACCGAGGCTATATTTATTATTCTTCCATACCTCTGCTTTGACATTACCTTGACAGCTTCCCTGGAACAGAGGAATACACTTTTGAGGTTTATTGCTATTACAGAATCCCATTCTTCCTCTTTCATTCTCAACAGAAGTGCATCCCTTGTAATACCAGCATTATTCACAAGGATATCTATTCTTCCCATTTTTTCAATTATCTCCTTAAATCCCTTTTCCACTTCATTGCTCTTTGAGACATCAAAGATCAACGAATGTGTCCTGACTCCATATTTTGTGGTAATCTCTTGAGCAGTCTTCTCTGCCTCTTCAGACATAATATCACATATAACAATAGAGGCTCCTTTTTTTGCAAGTGCCTCTGCAATTGCCCTTCCAATACCTCTTGCAGAACCTGTAACAACAGCCACCTGGTCCTTGAATTCATTTTCCATTATATTATTACCTCCGGCTCAGAATTTCTTAATCTAAACGCTTTAATTTTATCGGATATTGTATTTCAAAGTCAATTTTAAGTTATAATAAAAAATATGCCAAAGGTATATTTAATAGATGTGACAAATAGAGATGGAGTGCAGACATCAAGGATTTTGCTTCCAAAGCTATCAAAGACCATGCTCAATCTCTATCTTGACCAGATGGGTCTTTATCAGAGTGAGGTCGGTTTTCCAACCTTAAGGCATGAGGTTAATTACATAAATGCTAATCTTGAACTTGTAAAGATGGGTGTTATAAAAAGGCTCCATCTTGAGGGCTGGTGCAGGGCTATTCCTGAGGATGTTGAAGTTGCCTTTAAGAACTGTCCTGAACTGAAGCATCTTAATATCTCTATGTCCACATCAGATATAATGATCCAGGGGAAATGGCAGGGCAAAAAGACATGGAAGGACCTTCTTAAATCTGTCTTAGAGGCAATTAAGATCGCAAAGGATAAAGGTATTGAGACCCTTGGAGTGAATGCCGAGGATGCCTCAAGGACAGAACTTGATAGATTGATTGAATTTGTCCTTGCCGCCAAGGAGGCTGGTGCTGATAGATTCAGATATTGTGATACCCTTGGTGCAGATGATCCCATAACCATATATGAAAGGATAAAGGCGCTTGCCCTTGCTACCAAATTTCCTGTAGAAATGCACTGTCATAATGATCTGGGGATGGCAGAGGCTGTGTCTGTAGCTGGTGCTCAGGGGACAATTGAGGCAGGTGTGGACGCCTATATAAATACTACAGTGAATGGATATGGTGAGAGAGCTGGGAATTGTGACCTTGTATCAACCATACTTGCCCTGAAGTTTTCCCACGGACTTAAAGAAAAACTTCCTCTTGATGAGCATATTGATTTGAAGATGGCATGGAAGATCTCAAAGTATGCCTCCTATGCCTTCAATCTTCCTATACCAATAAATCAGCCAGGTGTGGGTGCAAATGTCTTTGCTCATGAATCAGGGATTCATGCAGATGGTGCATTAAAGGACAGAAGAAATTATGAGCTCTTTGATCCCGAGGATGTTGGAAGAGGGCAGCCTGAACTTCTTGAGACAGGCAGGGTTATCACCACAGGTGAATACGGAGGGATTAAGGGTTTCAGGCATGTCTATAGTAGACTCGGGATTGAGTTTCATGATGACAATGAGGCAAGGAAGATACTTGAACTTGTTCAATATGCAAATCTCCATACCCAGAAACCTCTCACTGATGATGAGCTCAGATTTATAGCTCAGTATCCTGAGATAGTGAGGAAGATACTTACGGTTAATCCCTGAATGGAGACTACAAAGTGCGACAGAGCGACCGCGCGACAGAGCGATAGAGTGACCGTGCGACTGTCGCACTGTAGCACTCTCGCACTGTAGCACTATGTGGTTTGAATTATTTATAATCCTTCTTCTTATAATCCTGAATGGGTTCTTTGCTGCCTCCGAGATAGCTGTGGTGACTATGAGGAGGGCGAGGATAAAACAGCTCATTGAAGAGGGCAGGAGAAATGCCGAGATATTATTAGAGTTAAGAAAGGCTCCTGACAGATTTCTTGCAACAATACAGATAGGAGTAACTCTTGCAGGTGCCCTTGCATCAGCCATAGGAGGTGCCACTGCAGTTGAAGTTATAAAACCAGCCTTGCTTCAATTACCCTTTCCCCTAATTTCGGCCTATGCTGAAGCAATAGCTATAGCCATTGTGGTTGCCTTTATCACCTATGTATCTCTTATATTTGGTGAGCTTATTCCAAAATCCATTGCCCTTTCTAACCCTGAAGGTGTGGCACTTTTTGTTGCACCTCTTATTGAGAGATTTTCAAGGCTTGCATACATTGCAGTGAGGTTACTTACAAGGAGTACAGACTTTGTCCTGAGGCCCTTTGGGAAAAAGACATTCACAGAGAGGGGTTATATCTCTGAGGAGGAGATAAAATTACTCCTTGAAGAGGGTGGTGAACAGGGTGTTTTTGAGCCTGAGGAGAAGAAGCTGATCCATAGTGTTTTTGAGTTTGTTGATACCTTTGTTAAGGAGGTTATGGTTCCTGCTCCACAGATGGTCACAGTGGGCATTACCATGAGTCCTGATGAGATTAAGACAATCATTGCAGAGGAGAATTTTTCCCGTTACCCTGTTACAGGTAAGGATCTTAATGATATAAGGGGTATCCTTTATGCAAAGGACTTTTTTAATGTCCTCAGCAGTTCGGGTACAGTGGATATCAGAAAGATTGTAAAGCCTCCATTCTTTGTTCCTGAGACCATGAAGGTGAGTAATCTCCTCAGGGAGATGCAGAAAAAGAGGATTCATATGGCAATAGTTATAGATGAATATGGTGCAGTATCAGGTCTTGTTACCCTTGAAGATCTCCTTGAGGAGATAGTGGGTGAAATAAGGGATGAATATGATGTGGAAAGCCCTGTCATAGAACTCAGTGATGGTACACTTCTCATTGATGCATCAATAAGCATTGCTGATCTGAGGGAGGACTATTCAATTGAATTACCGGAGTCTCCTGAATACGAGACCCTCGGAGGTTTTATCCTCACACAACTCCAGAGAATCCCTCAACAGGATGATATTGTAGAACTTCCAGGGATGGAATTGAGGATAATGGAGATGGTTGGTCAGAGGATATCAAAGGTTAAACTTGAAAGAAAGGCAATAGTGGTAGAAGAGGAGCACCCCAAAAAATTTAAGGATATTTGGGGGACCCCGGAGGATAGCTCAGATGCAGAAGACACCGGTGGATGAGCTTGCAGGACTCTGTGGTATCATCCCGGGATATTATGATATAAAAGGAAATTATGTTCCTGCCTCTATACGGACAAAGATAGCCATTCTCCATGCAATGGGTTATGACCTTAATAACCCTGATGCCCTTAAGGATGTTATCGAGGCAATAAAACTCTATCCATGGCTTGATATAATTGAACCTGTTCATATCTTTTCTATTTCAGAGCCCGTCAGGATTCCCCTTTATATCCCTGTAAAAAACAATAATGACAAGAGGATAGGTATTAAAGTATCCCTTTTTGATGAAAAAGGCAAAAGGCTTGAAGATATGATGCTCACGAATTTTAATATTCAGGAAGAAAGATTTATTCACGGCAGATTATACATAAAGATAGAGTATGAACAAAGAGGATTGAAAGAATGCGGGGAAAATGGGTTAGGTTATTTTGATCTTGAAGTTGTAATTGATCATTCTGGCTCAGAGATTGATGGTATAACCAAGAGGTCAAAGATTATTATTGCACCAGAGAGGGCCTATCTACCACCAGGACTTGAAAAAAAGAGATGCTGGGGATTGTCTGTAAATCTATATTCTCTACGCTCGGCTGATAACTGGGGATGCGGTGACCTTGGAGACCTGAGTAGGCTTATCCCCTGGCTGTCAAGACACGGGGCAGCGCTTATTGCTATTAATCCACTTCATGCCCTTGCTAATACTATTCCTTTTGGAATAAGCCCCTATTCACCTCTGAGCAGACTGTATAAAAATTTTATTTATCTTGATATGTCAGAGCTCTGTGCAGGCGATGAATTTAAAAAAGAAATCTTGAAATTGAAAGATGAAAAACTTATAGATTATGAAAAGATAGCATCCTTAAAACTCAGTGCATTAAAAAAGGCCTTCAAATCCTTTCTTGAAAGAGGTTATAAAAGGAATACATCTGTCGTACCCCAAAAAATCGCAAAATTTTTTGGAGACCCCTTTCTGGCTGAAGAATTCAGGAGATATGTTTTAAATGAGTCAGGGGATCTTAAACTTTTTGCTACATACATGGCACTATCAGAAAAATTTCAGACCACAGACTGGCAAAGATGGCCAGCTCAATATCATGATCCTGAAAGTGTTTCTGTGAAGGAATTTATTGAAGAAAATAAAGAGCACATTCTTTTTTTTCAGTATATTCAATGGTTGATAGATTACCAGCATAGCAGGCTATATAGAAAATGCAGAGAAGTTGGTCTTTCCATTGGTCTTTACCATGACCTTGCAATAGGAGCGGTAAAGGAGAGCTTTGATGTATGGGCAAATAAGGGTCTTTTCTGTCTGGATTTAGCACTTGGTGCACCGCCTGATGACTTCAGTCCGGATGGTCAGAACTGGGGTCTTCCGCCAATTAATCCACTGAAACTCAGACAGAGGGGATATGATCTCTTCATCAAGACACTGAGAAAGAATATGCAGTATGCAGGTGCCCTCAGGATTGACCATGCCCTCGGACTCTTCAGACAGTTCTGGATCCCTTCTGGTGAGAAGGCATCAGAGGGTGCCTATGTTTCTTTTCCCTCACAGGACCTTTTAAGGATTATAGCCCTTGAGAGTATAAGGAATAAAACAATTATAATTGCTGAAGACCTCGGTACTGTTGGTGAGAATGTAGGAGAAAGCCTGAAAAATTATGGCATGCTTTCATACAGGCTTTTTTATTTTGAAAGGAATTATCCTGATCCATCCTTTCTTGGACCTTCCAGGTATCCTGAATTGAGCCTTTCAGCAATAACAACCCATGACCTGCCCACTATTTATGGTTTCTGGAAAGGAGTGGATATAGAGCAGAGAAAAGAACTGGGTAAATATCCTGATGAAAGGACTTATATAATGCAGATGGAAGAAAGGCAGAGGGACAGGCTATTGATAATTGAGGCACTGAAGAGAGAGGGTATTCTCAAGGGTGACTACCTTATCCCGGAGGAAATGACTGAGGAACTCTGCCTTGCAATATATAATTACCTTGCAAGGACCCCATCAAAGATAGTCCTTGTGAGCCTTGATGATATTACTGGTGCCATTAATCAGCAGAATATGCCTGGTACAGTAGATACCTATCCTAACTGGAGACAGAAGACAGTAATACCCCTTGAAGAGATACTTCAGGATAAAAAATTCATGAGATTAGCTCAGATCCTTGAAAAGGAGGGAAGGAAATGTTGAAAAATGGTGGAGCTGAGCGGGATCGAACCGCCGACCTTCTGAATGCCATTCAGACGCTCTCCCAACTGAGCTACAGCCCCAACTTATTTATTTATAACAACTTTAAAGACAAAGTGTCAATAGCAAGGTGATAAGGCTGAATGATGGGTGAATAGGTGAATGGGTGAAGGGGCTGAAGGAAATAGGCTACAGGCTGAAGGCTGAAGGAAGTAGGCTGTAGGCTGTAGGCTATAGGCTGTAGGCTATAGGCTATAGGCTGAAGGCTGAAGGCTATAGGCTGAAGGCTGAAGAAAGTAGGCTGCGAGCCTCTCCCCTATCGCCTAACGCCTAAAATCCTAAAGCCTTAAGCCTTAAGCCTAAAATCCTTAAGCCTATAGCCTTAAGCCCATGTAGCACAGTCGCACTGTAGTCATTCTGATATAATTTATCCATGGAACGAATTCCTGAGCCGGAGTTGATGGACGAACCCGGGCAGGTTCTTGCCTATGCAATGGCAGATTTTTCAGAACCTGATGGTCAGTTCATGAGGCTTTTTATGGAGCAATTCGGTTCAGATATGAAAGGATATGTCCTTGACCTTGGTTGCGGTCCAGGAAATATATCCTTCAGGTTTGCAAAGGCCTTTCCAGATTGTATTGTCCATGCCATTGATGGTTCAAAGGAGATGATAAGAATTGCCACTAATTTTCTTTCAGAAATGCCTGAAGTAAAATCAAGATTAATTTTTATTAAGGCAACTATTCCTGATATAAATCCTCCGCTGGATTGTTATGATGTCATTATCAGTAACAGTCTGCTTCATCATCTACATGAACCCCTGATATTGTGGAACACGGTAAAGAGGTTCTCAAGGGAGGGTACCATTGTATTTATAAGGGACCTGAAGAGACCTTTTACAAGAGAAGAGGCACAGAGGATCGTTGAGACCTATTCAGGAAATGAACCAGAGATATTGAAGAGGGATTTTTATAACTCACTTCTTGCTGCCTTTACAGTGGATGAGGTAAAAGAACAGCTCAAAAATACAGGTCTGGGGCATTTAGAGGTAAAAGATTCAAGTGACAGGCATTTGATTGTATACGGGAGGTTATAAAAATGAGTGTTATTCCAGCCATAATAGGCTCTAAGAGATTTATCTCTGACAATTATATTGAAGTAAAGAATCCTTATTCTGGAGAGGTGATTGCCAGTGTTTCAGAGGTATCCAGAGAAGTCTTTGAAAGGGCAGTTGAAGAGGCTTCCGGTTCTGAAAGGCTGATGGCAGGGCTCCCTTCTTATAGAAAGTCAGAAATACTTCAGAAGATTGCTGAGATGCTTTTACAGAGAAAGGAGGAATTTGCAAAGACTATTACGCTTGAGAATGGAAAACCCATTATTGAATCACGCACAGAGGTTGAGAGGGCTTCCCTTACATTCAGAATTGCCTCGGAAGAGGCCTCAAGGATAAAAGGAGATTTTATAAGGCTTGACAGGAATCAGTTTTCTGAAAGAAGATGGGGTATAATAACAAGGTTTCCCCTCGGAGTAGTCCTTGGAATCACACCTTTTAATTTCCCTTTGAATCTTGTTGCCCATAAAATAGCTCCTGCTATTGCAGCCGGGAATCCTGTTATTATCAAGCCTTCTTCAAAAACTCCACTTACAGCTGTCAGGCTTGGAGAACTTCTTATAGAGGCTGGAATACCAGAGGGCTGTCTGAGCATCCTTCCATGCCCTTCTAAGATTGTAGAAGAATTTATAACAGACAAGAGAATCAAAGTCCTGAGTTTTACAGGAAGTGCTTCAGTTGGCTGGAAATTAAAAAAACTTGCCTTTGATAAAAAGGTACTTCTTGAGCTTGGCGGTAATGCAGGTGTTTTGATAGACAGGGATTGCAACCTTGAATATGCAATTAAAAGAACTGTCACCGGTGCATTCTCCTATGCGGGGCAGATATGTATTTCTGTCCAGCGGATTTATGTGCACAGGGATATTTATGATAGATTTCTTGAAGGTTTTTTAAAAAGCGTTGCCTCCCTTAAGATGGGAGATCCTTTTGATGAGTCTGTCCAGATATGTCCAATGATTGATGAGGAAAATGCCAGGAGGATTGAAGAATGGGTTAACGAGGCATTGGATAATGGTGCAAGGCTTCTCTGTGGAGGCAGGAGAAAAGGAAATTTTTATGAACCCACGGTAATTACCAATGTTAAGCCTGATATGAGGATAAGCTGTGAGGAGGTCTTTGGACCTGTTGTTACAGTTACAGAGGTGAAGACCTTTGAAGAAGGTGTAAAGGCAATAAATGACTCAATCTATGGTCTTCAGGCAGGTGTGTTTACTAACAATATTCAGAATGCCTTTTATGCCTTTGAGAACCTTGAGGTTGGTGGAGTGATCATTAATGATATACCAACCTACAGGATTGATCACATGCCCTATGGTGGAGTAAAGGGGTCGGGGAGCGGAAGAGAAGGACTTAGATATGCAATAGAGGAAATGACGGAATTGAGATTGATGGTTTTAAACAGGAATATCTAAATTTCATAGAGATTCTTACAGGGGGGTGCAATGCACCCCCTGTATTTTAAGATTATGCTTACTGAGTCTTTTTTTGGCTGTGGAGCGGGTGCTGCTGGCTGGCCAGGTTTTTCAGCAAACTTTCTCTCATCCATGCTGTCAAATAGCTTTACTTCCTTTGGAGCCTTTTCAGCCTTTGAAGGATGACAGACTGCACAGAAGACCTCCATATCCTTTCCACCCTTTGTATCCACCCTCAGATATTTATAATTAGTATTTGATGGATGGGGATCATGACATCCAGAGCATTCAAGCTTTCCATCCCTTAAAAGTTCCTGAGGCACTGTTGCAACCTTTGGATTAGGTGTTACGCTGAATGGATGACTCATTGCACCTGAAACAGGTGCTATACCTGCACCTCCTCTCTCAGGGGTTTCATGACATCCGAGGCATAGTGCAGTAACACCAGTATAAGGTGCCTTTGTTTTAGGATTGAGTGCCTTTTTGTTGGGCTCCACTGCAAAGATAATGTCTCCCTTTGCAGTGTGGATGCCATGACAACCTGTGCAATTGAGAAGCTCATGTTTGCCAGCACCATGGACAATAACAGGGATTAAAAGGATCAGGAACACAATAGAAAGAACTCTCATGAAACACCTCCCTTAGTTTATAAATTATTAAACAGGGCAAAGCCCTTCATTTTCCCCCTGAAGATGAATAATCATAATACAGTGATTTTAAAGATGTTAATCATTCGCGTTAGATCATAAAAAATGTCCGTGAAATTTAACTGGTTAGATCAAAATACTCTGTCCGTGAAATTATAATCCCCTGGAAATAAATTTTAAGCCAGGGAGGACAAAATATATCAAAGGAGTTTGAAATGGAACTGTTAAGAAGATTGGCAGGACAATATCTTAAGGCAAAGAAATTTGAAAGGGTGAAAAACAACAGACTCATAAAACTCTCAAGGTCAAGGCTTATAAGAACTGTAAATTGCCGATACAAAAAGGGCAAGCTGCCTCAAGGCCTTTACAATGCGACAAGAAATTAGGCTTAAGGCGATAGGTTTAAGTTGGTGAATTGGTGAAGAGGTGAATCGGTGAAGGGGTGAATAGGCTGAAGGCGACAGAGTGCTACAGTGCGACTGTGCTACAGTGCGACAGTCGCACGGTCGCACTAAATACTATCGCTCGGTCGCACTTGAGAAGGGGTAAATGTCTAAAAGGTGTATTTCAAACATTCTATGCCCTATCTTATTGTCTCCACCTTTTATAGAGGTTATGCTCTATCGAGAGCTCATCAAGGAGTTTGCCTATGATAAAATTAATTAGTTGATCAAGATTTTCAGGCCTGTGATAAAAGGCAGGCACAGGAGGAGCTATTATCACCCCGAGCCTTGATAGTTTAAGCATATTTTCAAGATGTAAAGGGCTAAAGGGCATTTCTCTTGGAGCGATAATAAGTGGCCTCTTCTCCTTTATTATTACATCAGCAGCCCTTTCTATAAGATTAGAGGCATAACCGTTGCTGATGGCAGAAAGGGTCTTCATTGAACAGGGTACTATAAACATGCCATCTGTCCTGAAGGAACCGCTGGCTATGGGGGCATCAAGTTCCTTTTCAGCAAAATAATACACCCTTCCGTTTATAAAACCTGAAAGTGTCCTCAGGATCTCTTCCTTATTTTTCTCAATGAGGTCTATTCTGTCCTCTTCTTTCAGGATTGTCATTGCTGAAGTAGAAATAACAAGATACACCTCAGCTTTTTTGCTGAGTTCTGCAAGGAGTCTGAGCCCTAACCTTGTTCCGCTTGCACCTGTTATGGCAAGGATAAATTTCTTCACGAGATCTCTAACATCCTGTCAAGTGCCCTTTTTGCGGGTATCCTGATCCCTTCTGATACTTTTATTATGTGAGACATCTCCCTCAGGGCCCTCAGGACACTTTTGAGGGTTATTTTTTTCATGTTTGGACATATCATATCCTTTCTTAAGGGATGAAAGACTTTATCAGGATTTTCTTTTCTTAATCTGTTCATGAGGCCAATTTCTGTTCCAACTATAAATTCCTTTTCTGATGAATTCCTTGCAAATCTGAGCATCCCTGAGGTGCTTGTAACAACATCAGCAAGCTCAAGGACTTCAGGCCTGCATTCTGGATGTGCCATAAAGATAGCCTTTGGATATTCTTTCCTTGCCTTCAGGACATCATCCCTTGTTACCCTGTCATGCACATGGCAGAATCCATCCCATGCTATGACCTTCTTTTTTGTATTCTTTTGTGCCCACATTGCAAGATTTCTATCAGGTATGCATATCACCTTTTCATCAGGCAAGGATTCTATTACCTTTACCACATTTGCTGAGGTGCAGCATATATCACTTTCAGCCTTTACCTCTGCTGTGGTATTTACATAGGCAACTACAGGTGCATCGGGATGAAGCCTCTTCATGTCTCTCAGGGTAAATTCAATGGGATAGACAAGTGATGGCTGTATCTCATATCCCGGGAAACTCTTCCAGATGCTTCTTGGTCTGTCCACCGTAACCATTGCAGCCATTGGACAGTTTGCATTCAATTCAGGAAGTAGAACGGTTTTCTCCGGTGATAGGATTGAGGCACTTTCTGCCATGAAATCCACACCGCAGAATACAAGGACATCGCATCTTTTTGTAGCCGCAGTCCTTGATAGTTCAAGGGAATCTCCCACAAAATCTGCTATATCCTGAACCTCTTCCCTCTGATAATTATGGGAGAGTATGAGGGCATTTCTTTCTTTTTTAAGTTTTGATATCTCTTCTTTTATATATTCAATGTCTTCTTTCAAAATACCTCCAGAATAAATTTAAAAATCTCGTGATGGGTTATGCGTAATGTGTTATAGATGATGCGTTATGCGTAATGTGTTTTTAACCGATCACGCATCACGGATTACTGATTACCCATCAGTGAGGAGAACTCATAAAACCTGAGTTTGTATATAATATAGAACCATCCGCAAGTCTTATCATATATATCTCTTCTTTTTTTCTCACAGGTTTTTTTAGATCTAAATTTTTATTATAACCGCTTAAATAAAGAACCTTCTTTACATACTGAAGGGTCTCATTTATTGGCGGTATCTTGCCGAATCTTTCTACAATAGATGGCCCGGCATTATAGGCAGCAATAGCAAGGACAAGATCTCCATTGAATTTATTAAGGAGATATTTAAGATACCTTATCCCTGCCCTGATATTTTCTTCAGGGTCATAGGGATTTTTTACATTTAATGCCTGTGCTGTACTTGGCATGAGCTGCATGAGCCCCATAGCCCCTTTTTTTGAAATAGCAAAGGGATCCCAATTGGACTCTGCTGTTATAACTGCCTTTATTAGAGTAGGATCTAATGAATATTCACTTGCTATCTCGTAGACAAGCCTCTGGTATGTTGGTGGCGTTGATTTTTTTGTAGATGTAAGGATAATGGAAGATTTATTATATGTATTATTTTTTTCTTTCTTATGTTTATATCTTTCAGAATAGATAGGCTTTGTCTTTTTGCCTCTGGGAGGCGAGTCTGTAAAACATATCGTACCATTATCATCAATATACTTATAAATATCGGCAAAAAGACCTGCTGGCTGTAATATTAAAAATATTATCAAGAATACAACCATGATTTAAAATATACCATTAAATACAAAAAGAGTCAAATGAAATTTTACTGGGCTATCCCCAGAATAATCTCCCTCTCCACTTCATCGATCCTTTCAATCCTCACCTTCAATTCATCTCCGAGTCTTAATGTCCTTTTGGTCCTTCTGCCGCTCAAAGTGAGTGACCTCTCGTCATATACATAAAAGTCATCAGTCATGAAGGAGACATGGAGAAATCCTTCAACATAAAAGTCCTTTAATCGTACGCGTATGCCATAGGGGGTTATGGAGATGATGTTTCCTGTGAATTCATCTCCAATCTTATCCTTCATAAACCATACCCTCATGGCATCTATCACGGTTCTTTCTGCCTCATCAGCAAGTCTTTCCATCCTTGATGCATGGAAGGCAATAGGTGGAAGAATCTCTTCAAGATATTTAATTCTATTATCTTCCAGCCTCCCAAGGATAACATCCCTGAGTATTCTGTGGACAACAAGGTCAGGATATCTCCTGATCGGTGATGTGAAGTGAGCATAGCATTTTGAGGCGAGTCCAAAGTGCCCCACATTCTCTGGAGAGTATCTTGCCTGTTTGAGGCTCCTGAGAAGGATATAATTTACAAGCTCTTCCTGAGGAGTCCCTTTCATCTCCTTTATGAGTAAAGGGAAATAAGATGCCTTTAAAATCTTTTTGCCTGTGAGATTCCTTATAATCTTTGAAAGCTCTTCCATCTTCAATGGATCAGGTTTTTCATGAATCCTGTAAAGACAGGGAACGCCAAGACCCTCAAGATATTCTGCTACTGCCTCATTGGCTGCAATCATGAATTCCTCTATGATCATATGGGCAAAGGTCCTTTCTGCCTTTATAATGTTTTCAGGTCTCCCTTGAATATCAAGTATTACCTCTGGCTCTGGCAGGTCAAAATCCAGACTGCCCCTTTCAATCCTTTTTTCCCTCAGAAGCCTTGCAAGGCCTTCCATAAGCTCAAGATAAGGAAGAAGTGAATTATATTTTGCCCGTTCTGATGGATCTTTATCTATGAGCATCTTTTTTACAGAGGTATAGGTGAGCCTTGCCCTGCTTTTAATTATAGATGGATAGAAATTTGCATGAAGCCTTTCACCTTTTTCATTAAAAAGCATCTCCACTGTAAAGGCAGCCCGTTCTTGCTCTGGCCTTAGACTGCATATATCTTCTGAAAGCTCCTTTGGTAGCATTGGAATAGCCCTATCAGGGAAATATACACTTGTCCCTCTTTTCCTTGCTTCTTTATCCAGAGGTGTATCCCATGAAACAAAATATCCCACATCAGCTATGTGAACATAGAGCAGATAACCATCGTTAACCATTCTTATGGATATAGCATCGTCAAAATCCTTTGCATTCTCACCATCAATTGTTACTGT
>JBKBPW010000001.1:0-46682 GCA_046292975.1 Thermodesulfovibrionales bacterium | reverse complement strand
TGATTATGCCCATGAGGTCATTTCTTACATCCTTAACGTAGTCTGCAACCTTGTTTCCACCCATATAGGTATTAATAGCACTGAGACCCATTGCAACTGCACCACTACGGTCAGTGGCGGCCTTGTCAACCATGGTTACCCTTATCTTCTTTGGGTTTGCCCATCTGCATGCCTCAAAGGCAGCACCGCAGGCAGCCATTCCACCACCAATTATAAGAAAATCTGTCTCCACCTCAACAACAGGTGGCTTCTTAAAGTAGCCAGGCTGTTTGATCTTTGAATAATCCGGCTCTGGAAGCCCTGCATAGGGATCAATTGAACCCTCAGGTGTCAACCTTATCGGGAATTTGAATCTCTTGATAACCCCATTTCTGAACTTTATTGTCCACATAATGGAGTCTGTTCCTCTCATCGGATAAACGCTTCCACCAAGGGGGATATAGTCTGCATAACCCCTTACCTCAATAGCCTGCTGTGGACAGATCTTTACACAGTTGTAACATTCCCAGCACTGCTCAGGTTCCTGATTGTATGCCTTCATCTTTTCCCTGTCAAGGGTCATCAGGTCATGAGGACAGATGTACTGGCATGCTGTCTTATCCTGGGCCTTACAGCCATCGCATTTCTCAGTAATAACATAACTTGGCATTGCCCTGATCCTCCTTTTTATTAATTCTTAGACCTCCATGAGGTCTTTACTATGCATTCTTTAATGCTGCATCAACAACTTCTGGGTCAAGCCTTCTCAGCTCCAGAACCTTTTCAAAGAGTTTGTCCTTAAATGCCCTTGGAAGAAGCTCTACACTCCTTGTTGTAGAAAGGTCGCACTTGGAACCAGGAAATCTCCTAAGGAGTTCGTCCTTCTGGGCCTCATTTGCGTGAACCTCCAGCCTCTTTAGTCCTGCAAAGGCCTCAACTGCCTTGTCAGCAAGGCCTGCCTGCTGAAGCCTTGCCAGTCTCTCTTCATTAATCCAGATATAAATTGGAAATGTCTCTGCCATCTTACACCTCCATTGGTGGAACTGTCATTACTTCATTTCTCTGAGCAAGGTATCTATCATCCACAAAGGGACTTCCAAATCCATACTTCTCAGCAGCCATCATGACTACATCAAAGACCTCTGGTCTCATCACAAGCCTTGTTGGTTTTACTCCATCAAGGAGTATGCTCCTTAAGACACTACCACTGAACTTCTGTGGCTTGTGTCCACAAAGGCCTTCATAGGTGACCTCTGCGCAGGTTGGACAGTACCACCATTCAAGTGTGAGCACTGATTTTATTCCAAGATTTGGTATCTTTGAGAAGATCTCATGGGCTGCATACTTGTCATAGTAATCACCAACACCTGCATGGTCGCGGCCAAACATATGATGGGTGCATCCCATATTCTTTCTAACTATTGCATGGAATATTGCCTCTTTAGGACCTGCATATCTCATATCCCAGAGAAGGATAGAGACCATATGTGTTCCTTGTTTGAAATATCCATGCTCTCCAAGGGCTGCATGACTAAGCACAATTGCCTCATCAATATAATCACCCTTACGCTTTTCACCTACAACGCAATTAACAAGGACACCGCATTCATTTGGTCCAACATCAGTCTGGGCCTCAAACCATGCACCTTTCATGAGCCATTCATGGCCTGTATGGGGCACATTCCTTGTCTGATGGGCAACTGCCCTCTTCCAGCCCAGTTCCTTAAATTTCTCTCTGGACTTAGCAGGTGGATACCAGAATCTGTCAAAAGGAGGGTTTATCCTCGGAGGATTTATAAGGGTAATCCTTCCACCAAGGAATTTATCCTTATACTGATAGGTCCTCTTCACACCAGGATGCTTTTCTTCATCTGTTCCATAGACACTTACTGCCATCAGTTTTTTGTCAAAGGAATAGATCTCCTCAACATCAAGGGTTGCAAAGGGCTGATTCTGGTACTTGAGAAGTATCATATCTCCTTCCTTAATTCCCATTGATTTAATCTCTTCATCAGAAAGGTCAAACACAATAGGAATGCTCCAGACATAACCACTCGCAAGGGTCATCTTCTTACAGATGCTTGCAACATCTGCCTCTTTCATAAAGCCATCAAGGGGAGAAAAGAATCCATAAGCCATACTCACTATTTCCCTTGCATGCTGGTCTCTGATTGGAAGCTCAACCTTAGCCTTGCTGGCAAGCTTCCGTGCCTTTTCCCTGTCCTCAATAACCCTGTTTACAAGCTTTCCACCATGAGGAGAGAGGGAGTTGTCAACTTTTGCTGCAGCCCTTTTCTTGGCAGATGCAGCAGGAGCCTTTCTTGTTGCCTTCTTCTTAGCCATAGGTTTTTTACCCCCTTTTCTCTAAGATTGAGATTATTTTATTGAATATATCATCAATGCTGCCTGTTCCAGGAACAGACTTAAGTATCCCCTTTTGTTTGTAATAATCAATAACAGGTGCAGTCTGTGCCTCATAGACCTCAAGTCTTTTACGAATCGTTTCTTCTTTATCATCATCCCTCTGATAAAGTTCTCCACCGCATTTATCACAGACACCGTTGTTTTTTGGGGGGGTAAAATAGATATTATACATCTGACCACAATTTTTGCAGGTCCTTCTTCCTGTAAGTCTTTTCATGAGTTCATCAAAGGAGACATCTATGCTTATAGCAAAGTCAAGCGGAGAATTAAGGGAGCTGAGCATCTCATCAAGTGCCTTTGCCTGGGCAACATTCCTTGGAAATCCATCAAGGATATATCCCTTTTTACAGTCATTCTCTTTCAACCTTTCCCTAATGATACCTATTACAACACTATCAGGCACGAGCTCTCCTTTGTCCATATAAGATTTTGCTTCTTTTCCAAGGGGGGTTCCATCTGCTACAGCCTTTCTGAGGATATCTCCTGTGGAGATCTGAGGGATAGAATATTTTTCAATAAGTTTTTTTGCCTGTGTTCCTTTACCAGCACCTGGTGCACCTAATAAGACAAGCCTCATGATTTCCTCCATCTTTAAAATTAAAAACAGGATTAAAAATCAATCTACTATAAGACTCTGGCTCGGTTAAGTCAAATTCTTTTTTTTAATCAAACAATAAATTGTGCTTATTAATTTAACTTAAAATATCTCAGGAACCAGATACCGATCTCTGACCCCCGTTTTCCAGAAAGAACCCGATTTTTCTAAATTTTTTATACCTTTCCTCAAGGAGTCTGTTCACTGGTTTCTGGGAAAGTTCCTGAATTGAGGATATTATTACCTTTTCTATCTCTGAGGCTACTGCCTTTATATCCCTGTGAGCACCTCCAAGTGGTTCGGGAATAATTCCATCAATTATCTTAGCCATCAACAGGTCCTGGGCAGTGAGCTTCAGGGCCTCAGCAGCCCTTGCATAGTCTTCCTGCGTAAGCTCACCATCACCTCCGGCAACCTGACGATCCTTAGGAGACCCTCCCTTTTTCCATAATATAGCAGCGCAGCCTTCAGGGGATATAACAGAATATACTGAATTTTCAAGCATATATATCCTGTCAGCCACACTCAGGGCAAGGGCGCCTCCACTTCCACCCTCACCTATAACCACTGTCACTATAGGGACCTTCAGCCTTGACATAGTCATGAGGTTCATTGCTATTGCCTCTGCCTGGCCCCTCTCTTCAGCTCCTATGCCGGGGTAGGCACCAGGTGTATCAATAAAGGTTACAATAGGGATCTTAAACCTCTCAGCAAGCCTCATCAGTCTCAGGGCCTTCCTGTAGCCCTCAGGATGGGGTTGACCGAAATTCCTCTGTATCCGCTCTTTTGTTCCCCTTCCCTTTTGATGGCCTATGATCATCACAGGACTGTCACCTATAAAACAGGGACCACCCACTATAGCAGGGTCATCTCCAAATAACCTGTCACCATGCAGCTCAATAAAGTCCTTTGTAATTAGATTTATATAATCAAGGGTATAGGGTCTCTCTGGATGCCTTGCAATAAGTGTCTTCTGCCAGGGTGTGAGGTTAGAATAGATCTCCTTTCTTAATTTTTCTGCCTTTTTTTCAAGCTCAGCCAGTTCTCTACTTAGATCAATATCCCTTCCATCAGAAAATACCCTGAGTTCCTCTATCTTCATTTCAAGCTCCTGAATCGCTTTTTCAAAATCAAAATAATAGCTCAAGGGACCACCTCCAGTTTATTCTTACCAACTATCTCCTGTGCCTGTTTTAGGAGTCTATAATCAGGTGCAAAGGAATACCTGCTTTGAATTGTGACTGTGCAGTCAGGCATTATAAAGTCAATATATAATGGAATACCTCTATTAGAGTGAGTTAGACTCAAGTGAGTTAGTGAGTTAGACAGGATATCTTTTAACATGAGGAGTTTTTCCTTTTCAAATTGCGATGAGCTGAGTCTCAGCTGAATTTTGGAACAGCCAATCAGCGATTCTCTTATAAAATCTTCAAAATCCCGTATATCCTCAGCTATTATCTTAACGCCCTTTTCAGAAGTGTCAGCATTACCTTTTACAACAAGCATTGAACCCTTTTCAAGTAATGCAATTGATTTCTTATACAATTCTGGAAAGACTATAACCTCAATACTGCCCTCTTCATCCTCCAGTGTAATAAAGGACATCAATTCATTCTTTCCCTTGGTCTTGTGTTTCTTAAGTTCAAGGATAAGTCCTGCTATAACCGAGGCCTGTGGTTTTCTTTCTCCGTTTAGCTCCTGAGGCTGATTTCTAACTTCTGTTTTTAAATCTTCTGTGCTCTTTATCCCGAAGGTCTTTAATATTTCCCTGAAAGGCTTTACAGGATGACCCGTGATATAAAATCCGAGGGCCTCTTTTTCATAGGCAAGCTTGAGAGCCTCATCCCAGTCTTTCAGGTCAGAGGCCAGAGGTCGGAGGTCGGAGGTCGGGATTCCCTTTTCTGATTTCTGAGTTCTGACTTCTGTTATCTCAAACATGCTTGGCTGTACAGAACTGGCACTACGGGGCCCTACAGATTGAGCCTTTTCAAGCCTCCTCAGGGCATCCCTTCTTGAAATACCAAGTGAATCAAAGGCACCTGCCTTTACAAGTGCCTCTATCACCTTTTTATTTAACTTTCTTGAACTATCTCCTATTCCGTTAGTCTCAGCTCCAACTGTTCTGTTAAGAAAATCCTCAAAGGACTCAAAAGGTTTTTTGCTCCTCTGTTCCTTGATAAGCTCAATTGCCGCATCACCAACTCCTTTAACAGCCCTGAGTCCGAATCTTATGGCCTTACCATCAATAGTAAATCCTTCCTCACTTTTATTTATATCAGGTGGAAGAACCTCTATTCCCATATCCCTGCACTCATTAATGAGTCTCAGAACCTTTTCAGTCTTATCAGACTCAGCTGTTAAAGAGGCAGCCATGAACTGAACAGGATAATGTGCCTTGAGATAGGCAGTCTGATAGGCAACAAGGGCATAGGCTGCTGAGTGAGATTTATTAAAGCCATAATTACCAAAATATTCAATCAGTTCAAAAAGCCTTTTTGCTATTTCCTCTGGATAACCCTGGCCTGTAGCTCCCTTGATGAATTTTGTCTTTAATTCCTCCATCAAAAGGGGATCCTTCTTTGATATAGCCCTTCTAAGGATATCTGCCTGACCCATTGTAAAGCCTGCTATCCTGTTGGAGATCCTCATAACCTGTTCCTGGTAGAGTATCACTCCATAAGTCTCCTCAAGTATATCCTTCAGTTCAGGTAATTCATATTTAACAGGGACAATCCCTTTCTTCCTCTTAATAAAATCCTCTACCATACCACTGCCTAAAGGGCCTGGCCTGTAAAGGGCAACAAGGGCGATCAGGTCATCAAACCTGTCAGGCTCCATCTTTATCAACAGCTCCCTCATGCCAGAACTTTCAAGCTGAAAGACACCGGCAGTCCTTCCAGAGGTGAGGAGTCTGTAAGTCTCTCTGTCATCAAGGGGGATATTGTTAATGTCAAAATCTGGTTCTTTCTGTTTTATTAACTTCTGAGTCTTATCAATTATGGTAAGGGTATCAAGTCCGAGGAAATCAAACTTAAGAAGCCCGACCTTTTCTATGGACTCAAGATCAAACTGGGTTGTAATGGTCTCATCACCCTTTGAACCCTTGTAAAGGGCTGTATATTCTGTTAAGGGTTGAGGTGCAATCACAACACCAGCGGCATGAACAGAGGCATGCCTTGCCAGGCCTTCAAGTTTCATTGCTATATCAAGAAGCTCTCTTATCTGAGGATTTGTTTCATAGGCCTCTTTCAGGGGAGGGGTCATATCAATAGCTGTCTTTAGATCTATCTCCTTTGTTACACTCTGGGGTATAAGCTTTGCAATCTTATCAACCTCCTGATAAGGGATACCGCAAACCCTGCCCACATCCCGAACTACAGCCCTTGATGCCATTGTCCCGAAGGTGATTATCTGGGCTACCCGGTCCTTACCATACTTTTCCTGTACATACCTGATTACCTCTTCTCGCCTGTCCCTGCAGAAATCCACATCTATATCAGGCATGCTTACACGCTCTGGATTAAGGAACCTCTCAAAGAGGAGATTGTATTTAATAGGGTCAATCTCAGTTATGCCAAGTGCCCAGGCAACGAGACTACCTGCAGCAGAACCCCTGCCTGGACCAACAGGGATACCTTTTTCTTTGGCAAATCTTATGAAATCCCACACTATCAAAAAATAAGAGGCATAACCCATCTTTTTTATCATCTTGAGTTCTTCTATAAGCCTCAACCTGTAATTGTCTGGCACTTCATTTTTTGAAAATCTCCTTTTAAGTCCATCCTCAGCCAATCTCACAAGATACTCTTCAGGAGTAAGACCGTCCGGTGTCTTAAATTCCGGCAGGAGCGCACCACCAAGTTCAAGAGTAAGATTACACCTTTCAGCTATAAGTACTGTATTCTTTATTGCCTCAGGCAGAGAGCTGAATTCTTTTTTCATCTCTTCAGGTGATTTAAAATAAAATTCATCTGTCTGGAACTTCATCCTGTCAGGATCTTTTAGGGTCTTATTTGTTTGAATGCAGAGCAGTATCTCATGGGCCTTTGCATCTTCTCTTCTCAAATAATGACAGTCATTTGTTGCTACTACACCGAGATGAACCTCACTGGCAAGCTCATAGAGCTTTTTATTCAATTCATCCTGTTCCGGGATACCGTTTGCCTGTAGTTCAAGAAAGAAATTATTAGGGCCAAAGAGATTCTTATAATAAAGTGCCCTCCTCCTTGCTCCGTCTGTATCTCCCTTAAGTAGAAGGGAGGGGATCTCGCCTTTCATGCAAGATGAAAGGGCAATAAGACCACCTGAATACTGCTCAAGTAGGTCATTGTCAATCCTCGGTTTGTAATAAAACCCCTCAATATGACCGAGGCTTACCAGTCTCATTAAATTTTTATAGCCTGAGATATCCCTGGCAAGGAGTATCAGATGGTAGGCGTTCTCTTCATTGTCAGCCTTTTTCTTATTAAACCTGCTATCAGGTGCAACATAGACCTCACAGCCGATTATAGGCTTGATGCCTGCCTTTGAAACCTTTCTGTAAAATTCTATTGCTCCAAAGATGTTACCATGATCAGTTATAGTTAGGGCAGGAAGTCTGAACTGCTCTGCGGTCTTGACGAGCTCACCTATTTTAATGGCTCCATCAAGAAGACTATACTCTGTATGTAAATGAAGGGGGACATAATCTGCGTGGCTTTGCATATATAAATAATACAGGATAGGCAGGAGAAAACTCAAATTCAAAACATGAGTGGTAAGCTACAGAGAGCCGGCAGAGTGAGTAATCTATCGCCATCCTACACTTTAAACAGTCCCCAAGCAGCAAAACAAATGGCTAAAAGACTAAGGGAAGCAATAGAGTAACGGTAGTATTCATTTCAATCCTCGTGAACTTTGAAAACTTACAATATCATTCCATCTTAATTTATGTTCATACTTTATAGTCTTATCATTTTTCAAATTCTCTACATAGTTATCAATGAAATCATAGGTATTATGAAGGAGCCGTAAATAATATTTTAATGATGGATAAATGCCATTTACAATTACTTGGCAACCATGAATTTTTAGTATTCTAAATACTTCGTTTGTTAGGTTTTCCATATCAGACGGGTTAATGTCTGTTGTAGACAATAGATAATACCTTTGTATTGGATGAGCTTCAAATTTTTCATAAGCATCTCTGACAAGTCGGGCATTAATCGCTATGCCATGTTTAATCTCTACCGCCTCAAAGACAGTGTTATCAGGATGCCTAACTTCCACATCACCAACTCTGCCAGAGCTTTTATCAGAGGATGTATGTTCTTCTAAGGGCATCAATATCTTCCCTTTAAATCTTTTTAACTCTTTAGTCATGCATTGATATATCGCATAAATAGCCAGCGTTGGTAGCCGGGCTGCTCCCCTAGAATTGTATTTTGACTCGAAGTGTTGTTTGAGGTAATCTATAATCGTTGATATTGGCAAGTTTATAGGCTTTGCCAATTCAATCTTCTTCTGTTCCCGATGTTCTATCAGTTTTGCAAATAAGAAAAGCAGAAAAGCCTCTGGAGATTTGTTATGGTTTTGTATTTGGTC
Source organism: Thermodesulfovibrionales bacterium (assembly GCA_046292975.1). Lineage (GTDB taxonomy): Bacteria > Nitrospirota > Thermodesulfovibrionia > Thermodesulfovibrionales > CALJEL01 > CALJEL01. The sequence goes on along the minus strand of JBKBPW010000001.1, from coordinate 38,101 downwards.
AAGTAAATATAAAAATGCAGATTTTAATTCTGCAGGTTTTATTTTGCCGGGATATTTAAGGTCATATGGCAAATTCTGTTCTAAAGACCTTGTAAGCCAACCACTCTCCGCCATCGATGGGAACCCCATCTCTTTCATAAAAGGGGTTACATATTTAGTGTCAATAACTCTTCCAGAATATCCACCCTCCATATTATCTTGATGCCGTCTTATATCCTGTTCAGGATTATGTAATTTATGAATAAGACTTGTTATAAGGACTGTTAAAACTCCTTTACTACTTTCACAGTTATCTATAATTATTTGAAGATTTAATCTATCAGCATCCTCTATACTGGCACACAATTGATCACATGTTCCCTCATTAACTATCTTTAAGGCATCTTGATATATCTTTTTAAGAATTTCTGAATGCAATTTGCCTTTATATTCTGTCATTTAAAAAAGCTCCAGGGGACTCTCTATCTCGGTCTCCTCAAGTCTTTTCTTCGCATACTCACAATATTCCCTGTTTATGTCTATTCCGATGTATCTTCTATTTAACTCCTTCGCTGCAACCGCAGTGGTTCCGCTTCCAACAAATGGATCAAGAACAATATCATTGGGACGAGAAAGCAATCGTATCAGTTCCTTTATTATATAAAGAGGATAAATAGCTGGATGTTTGCATCCCTTTATAGTTTCCACTGCACATTCTATAACATCTCGTTTTATGGGTTCTCCTTTAATCTTTATAATAGTGAACCCCTTTTTCATGAGTTGATATTTCCTACCACCGTCTTGTCCGCCAAAGGGAGCAGAATGAATATCTTTTATCTTCATTCTAAAGCTTTCAATCTTTCCACTTTTTACCTCTTCTATTACTTCCTGCAATTCACATAGTGCCATTTTTTTCTGTTCCAGAGTAAGACCCGAGTTTTCAATTAAATCAAAATATCTCTTTCCGATATTATTACCATTGGCGCGTTTACTTTTAGTTCCATTGCTGGCCATATATTCAGGAAGATTATAGTAATACCCTTCATTTTTTACAAAATGGAAAAATGGTTCGGTACTACTGACTAATCTTTTTCGATACTGTCTTGGTGTCGGGTTAAGCTTTACCCATGTAATATTATTTACAAGCTTTACAGGGAAGGTGTTTAATACCTCTAACGCAAATCTGAATGGAATTAACTGAAGGCTACCTTCTATGTATTTATCTCCAAGGTTAAATACGATACTTCCATCATTTTTCAAGACACGAAGACATTCTGAAAAGACGTGAATCAAATTCTCCACATATTCTTCAATTGTTTTCTCATTACCTATGCCACTACCATAATCTCTTTGCCTGAAATAAGGGGGTGAAGTAATTATCAGATTAATACTGTTGTCAGGTATCAATTGTAGGATACTTAAGTTGTCGCCCTGCACTATGTTGTTAACCATATTTTCAAAAGAAAGATTATAGACAGTATAAGGAGTAACAGCCTCTGCAATTAAAGACTTTTGGCGAATCGCAATCTTTTTCTTCTTCATTTTAGAACTCAACACGTCGCTTTATGCTTTATCTTTGTTGCCTTATCGAATCCTTTTAATATTATATTATATCTCATTCGTTAAATGGTCTTTATGAGACCTTTAAATTTACCATTCCCTTTATCCCCGAAAACCTCAAAAACCCGAATAAACTGCAAGCCCAGCCCGCAGGTGTTATTACCCCCTCTGAAACCCCATCTTGCATAGTAAGAAATCTTGTTATCATATTTTGTCTCCTTTTTGGAGATTTTTGTTTTCACCATTGGGTGATATTTTATATCATCCAAAAACATAATGAAACGGAGGCCTTACTGTTTTTAATTCTTTTATCGGCAAATTCCAGTAGAGCAGTAGTTTTTATAAGGAATATGCTACTCTACTGATCTAATGCGCTGCTGCTCTATATTTGATAACTGGAGATGTTATCATAATTAATGCAGAAGGAAAAAATCGTCTATACCCTTGGCACTGACAGAAGGTCAGAGGAGGATTTTATTGAGATACTTAATTTCCATGGCATAGAATGCGTGATTGATGTAAGAAGGTTTCCAACAAGCAAGCTCAGCCATTTTAGAAAGGAAAGTTTTGAGGCCTTTTTAAAGGCAGACGGGATCAGGTATTCATCGGCAATAGTATGCGCTGAAAAATTCCCATGGAAATGTCACAGGAGATGGATTGCAAGGGCCCTGAGAAAAAAGGGCTGGAAGGTTATTCATATAATTGAGAAAGACAGGGTATGGATACCTGAATAATACAGGCTTCACGGCAATTTACAGCCTTTTCAGAATAAAGCTCTACCTGTGATATAATAGTCAACCATGAAAATGGGTGAAAAGGTTATTAATTATCTATTCTTAATCTTTTGCTCTTCTGTCCTCCTCTGGTCTGCCTGTGCCTCTACACCAAAAAAAGAGGAGCCCTTTGAACCCGAGGCATGGCTCAAAAAGGCAGAGAAAATGATAGATCAGGGTGAGTATCAGGAGGCAAGGAATCTGCTTCTTGAGATAAAGAACAGGGATACAACCATGAACTATGGACCAAAGGCACAGCTCAAGATTGCTGAGTCCTATATAAAGGAAGAGGAATCAGAGCTTGCTATTGAGGAATACAGGAAATTCTTAAGGGAGTTTCCTGATCATCCCTATGCACCCTATGCCCAGTATCAGATTGCCAATATTTATTTTCAGGATGTAAAAGGTCCTGAAAGGGGCGCTGGTGAGGCAAAAAAAGCACTTGAAGAATTTGAAAGATTAAAAAAATTGTATCCAAGGAATCCCTACAGGGATATTATTGACATAAAAATAGAAAAATGTAGGGATGTGATGGCAGCCTATGAATTCATGGTTGGCAAATTTTACTTTAAAAAAGAATCATTCAAGGCTGCAGAGGGAAGGTTTGAAGGCCTGATAAAAAACTATCCTGATTACAGGAATATGCCTGAGGTCCTTTATCTTCTATGGAAGACCTATATAAATCTTAATGAAAAGGAAAAGGCAGAAGGCACCTATAAGGAGCTTATCTCAAGATTTCCAAATTCAAAAGAGGCCTCAAAGGCAAAAAGAGAATATAATAAATTGATCTCCCCTGCTCATAATGGCATTAAAAATAAAAGTGCTTCATAAGAATTAAAAAAAGGATAGAGTCATCATGCCAATTAAATATTATCCTGCCTTCCTGAATCTTGAAGGAAAAGATTGTGTGGTTATTGGCGGTGGCAGGGTTGCTGAAAGGAAGATAAAGTCCCTTCTTAGGGCAGGTGCAACCGTCACTGTAATAAGCCCTGTGAGCACTGAAAACATTAAAAAGCTTGTCCGAAAAAATAAAGTGAAGCTCTTGAAGAGAAATTACAAAAAGGGAGACCTCAAAAAGGCCTTTCTTACAATAGCAGCCACCTCTTCAAGAGAACTTCATGCAAAGATCGCTAAAGAATTTAAAGGACTTCTTAATGTAGTGGATGAACCAGAATTATGTAATTTTATAGTCCCCTCTGTTGTGAAAAGAGGGCCTCTGACCATTGCCATATCCACATCTGGAGCCTCTCCAGCCATGGCAAAGACCATAAGAAAAGAGATTGAAAGGTTATATACAAAAGAGATTGGTCTCTATCTAAATGAACTTAATAAGATAAGGGGAAAAATTAAAAAACTTCCTCAAAAAGAAAAAATGAGGGTGATTCGTCTGCTTAGCTCCCATAAGATACTCAAAGCCCTCAGGAATAAAAAAGATCCCATTAAAATTATCAGGGACTTGTTGGATGGACTATCCCTGAAGGGAAAGAGACCCTGACAGCCTCGGGTAATTCTTTAAGATCCGGGACCTTTGGGAGTCCAATAGTGTTTGACCTGAGAAAGGGCATGAACCTACCATTTTTCTTGATACCCATCTCAGCACAGAATTCTCCAGACCTTCCCATATCAATGTGAAAACCCCCGGCATCCTGTTGCACCTGAAGCTCAAAATATGGAGCTGTCTCAATAACCTTTCCTCCTGTTATATCATAAATCCTTATGATGAACCTTTCACCTTCGTAAAGTTCTCTTGTCTCTTTGTTTATCTCCCAGTAAATATAAAAGGTCTGCTGATTAACAGGGACAAGGCCAAGGAGATTTTTCATTATAGCCAAAGAAGGTCGGGTAATATCTGGCAAAAGAACTGGTCTCTCCTCCTTTATAGAAACTGGTTTGAGTTCAGCAACTGGCTGACCAGAGGGCTTCTTTTTTGATGTTTTTTTAGAAACTGGCTTTACCTCTTTTTTTCTTTTTCTTAAGGTCTTTAATCTCATTGTCTTACTTATTAATGCGGCAAGCTCCTCCTTCGTTGCTGTTCTTGGTACAGAAAGCCCCATCTCCCTTGCCATCGACCTAAGTTCTGTGATCTTCTTTCCAAGGAGTTCTTTCTTTGTCATAATATAACCCCCTTTCATGGTAGAACTTATCACAGAAAGTATTATTTAGTCAAGAAAAGAGGCAAGTCAGTGCAATTAGGCCTCTGCCCAGTTTCTGCCAACCTTGATATTAACTATAATAGGAACTTCAAGGGCAATGACAGATTCCATTTCCCTTTTGATAAGCTCCTTTACATCTTCAAGCTCTTCTTCCTTAATCTCAAAAAGGAGTTCATCATGAATCTGAAGGAGCATCCTTGACTTAAACTGCCCTTTTCTGAGGAGATTCCATATCCTTATCATGGCAAGTTTTATAATATCAGAGGCAGTTCCCTGTATTGGAGAATTTATTGCAAGCCTCTCACCAAGACTTCTGGTCGCGCTGTTTCTGCTTCTGAGTTCAGGTATGGGTCTTTTCCTTCCAAAGAGGGTCTCTGCATAGCCTTTTTCTTCTGCCTTCCTTATAAGAGATAGAGAGCACTGCATGATTGTAGGGTGTCTTATAAAAAACTGATCTATATAATCCTGGGCCTCTTGCTTTTCAATTCCAAGGGTCTCACTCAGACCAAAGGCAGTCATTCCATAGATAATGCCAAAGTTTACGGTCTTTGCAATCCTCCTTTGCTCAGGGCTCACTTTATCCGGCTCAACTCCAAATAATTCAGAGGCTGTAAGATTATGGATATCAATGCCTTCTTTGAAGGCCCTGATAAATCTTTCATCCCTGCTCATATGGGCAAGTATCCTTAATTCTATCTGAGAATAGTCTGCAGAAAGTATCATAAAACCCTCTTCTGCTATAAAGGCCTGTCTTATCCTCTCTCCCCAGGCTCCACGAACAGGTATGTTCTGAAGATTTGGCTCACTGCTTGATAGCCTTCCTGTTGCCGTGATAGTCTGGTTGAAGGAACTATGAAGTCTTCCTGTCATGGGATTCACAAGCTTGGGAAGGGCATCCACATAGGTTGTCTTGAGTTTGAAGAGCGACCTGTAATTAAGTATCTCTCTTGGAAGTTCATGCTGAAGGCTGAGTTCCTCAAGGACGCTGAGTTCTGTGGAATATCCTGTCTTTGTCCTTTTTTTTGGTTTAAGTCCAAGCCTGCTAAAAAGTATCTCTGAAAGCTGCTTTGGTGAATTTATATTAAATTCACCACCAGCAAGGAAATATATCCTTGCCCTGAGGGTATCCAGAAAATTTTCAAGCTCCTTTGAAAGACCTTTAAGGATTGATATATCAATCTTTATGCCTGTTCTTTCCATATCAGCAAGCACCTTAACGAGGGGCATCTCTATCTCATTATAGATTTTCTCAAGACCATGTTCCTCGAGTCTTTTCTTGAGAATTTCATACAATCTGAGTTTGCAGAGGGCATTCTGTGAAGAATATTTAATAAAAAGATCCTGTGATCCTGGAGTAATCTCTTCCATGCTGAGCTTTTTAATACCAAGATACTCTATAGAAAGTTCATCAAGCAGATGATTCGGCCTCAGGGGATTAACAAGATAGGAGGCTATCTGAACATCATCAAGCCTCCCTTGCAATTCAATCTGAGCACTGAGGAGTGCTATTATGTCCTTTTTAATGTCATGGCTGATCTTCTGACACTCTGACTGGAATAATGGTTTCAGTGCCTGTAAGTCCTGTATGTTATTGATTGGAAGATAGTACACTGTTTCATGTCCCAAAAAATCTGACGATTTTTCAGGGACCCCTACTCGTACCCCAAAAGATCTAACGATTTTTTGGGGACCCCCTGTTTCGTGCTCTGTTGAATCCTCTGAATTAATTGGCATAACAGCTATCCCTTTAATGGCCCCTGATAAAGGCTCACCTTCAAAGAGATGTGGGTCCTCAAAAATCTTTTGATCCTTTGGGATATAAGTAAGGTCAAAGACAAAACCCCTGTCAATTCCAGGTATCAACATAAGTTTCTGAGGATCATCAACAATAACTGTCTTTACCTCTAAGGTTACTGGTAAGAGTTTCAGAAGTTTTGAAAATTCACACTCCCTGAATATCTCAAGAAGATCATCCCACAGAGGCTCTTTTTTCTTAAGCTCTTCAGATTTAATATTTAGCGGAACATCCCTGTCTATCTTTGCAAGCTCATAACTGAGTTTTAAAGTCACCAGATTATCTTCAATAAGTTTCCTCAACCTCTCTTTTTTAATTAATGAAGGGTTTTCTATAAGCTCCTCAAGCCTGCCATAGCTCAATACATCAAGGGCTGTCTTCTCTCCAATGCCCTTTATCCCCGGTATATTATCAATTGTATCTCCAGCCAGTGCTATAAGTTCAGGTATCCTTTGAGGAGGCAATCCATATCTTTCCTCAACTGCCTTACTGTCATAGACTATATTTTTCATTGGATCAAACATCTTTATTCTCTGATTAACTACCTGAAGGATGTCTTTATCACCACTTACAATGAATATCTCATGACCTTCTGAGCTTAGCTGCTCTGCCACTGTAGCAAGGATATCATCTGCCTCATATCCCGGGATTTCTATAACCTTTATCCCAAAGGCTTCAACAATCCTTCTGATATAGGGAATCTGAACAGTCAGGTCATCAGGTGCCTTTGGTCTCTGTGCCTTATATTCTTCGAAGGCCCTGTGTCTTCTTGTTGGCTCAGGACGGTCAAAGACAACAGCAATCCCATCCGGCTTTTTTTCATTGAGTATCTTAAGGAGCATATTCGTGAATCCATAGATTGCATTGGTGGGAAGACCCTTTGAGCTTGAAAGGCCTTTTATTGCAAAGTATGCCCTGTAGATATAGGAACTTCCATCTATGAGATAGATTGTCATGTCGTAATCGGTAATGCGTGACAGTTATGAGTTTATTAACACATCACGCACATTTATTATAATACATACACTATGGCCGTGACTGTTTATATAGGGATTGGCTCCAATATTGGCAATAGAGAAAAAAATTGTCTTGAGGCCATAAGACTCATGGAAGAAAAAGGCATAAAGGTTATCAAAAGGTCATCCCTTTATGAAACAGAACCATGGGGAGTGAAAGACCAGCCCATGTTTATAAATATGGTGATTGAGGCCGAAACTGAATACGCTCCAGCTGAATTACTTAATCTTCTTAAGTCAATTGAAAGGGCTATGGGAAGGACTGAAACAAAAAGATGGGGGCCAAGGATAATTGACCTTGATATACTTTTTTATAATAATCTGATCCTTAATACACCTGAACTCAGGATACCCCACCCCTATATTCATGAAAGGGATTTTGTCCTCAAACCATTATCAGAGATAGCCCCTGAGCTTGAACACCCTGTTTTAAAAAAAAGGATTAAGGAGTTGCATCATGACAGCAAATAAAAAAATTGTAATTCAAAAACAAATTGATAGAATTAACAGTGTGAAATGCAAAAGATTATAAATCATGTCTTTTCTCTCTTAAATTCCCCGCTCCTGCCGCCTTTCTTTTCAAGAAGCATTACATCGGAAATTGTTATTTCCTTATCAACTGCCTTGCACATATCATAGATAGTAAGTGCGGCTACAGTTACGGAGGTTAGAGCCTCCATCTCCACACCTGTCTTTGCCTCTACCTTCACAAGACTCTCTATTTCAATTGTAGAAGCCTCCTGTAGAATCCTGAATTCTATATCTACCTGAGATATATTTAATGGATGACACATGGGAATGAGCTCATGCGTTTTCTTTGCTGCCATTATGCCCGCAATCTTTGCAACTGTCAGGACATCTCCCTTGGGAATTGCCTTTTTTAATAGCAATTCAATGGTCTCTTGCCTGAGCCTTACTCTTGCCACTGCCCGGGCCTCACGATGGGTTATATCCTTACTGGATACATCCACCATCCTTGCATTGCCCTTTTCATCTATATGGGTGAATTCCATTATCCTCCTATCTTTGACATGGGTCTTAAAACAGAATTGAGAGCCCTGTTATCAGAGGTCAACCCATGACCAGAAGGCTTGCACTGAACAGCAAGGCTCATAATCCTCATTAATTCCTGATCATCACTGCTACCCCTCAGCACGGGTTTAAGATCTATCTCTGTCTCGGAAAAAAGACAGGGCCTTATCTTTCCATCAGAGGTTATCCTCAGGCGATTACATTCATTACAGAAGTGATTGCTCAACGCACTTATGAAGCCTATCATACCCTTTGCCCCAGGGAATCTCCAGTATCTTGCAGGACCACCTGTATTAAGGCCTGCTGGCTCAAGCCTTCCAATGACCTCTATCCTTTTTCTTATCTCTTCCTCAGGGATATATCTCTCAGGTGACCAGAAGTCCTTCGCACCAATAGGCATAAACTCAATGAATCTTATCCTGTAAGGTTTCTCCAGTGTAAGCCTTGCAAAGGCCTCTATCTCCTTATCATTAATACCCCTTACAGGAACCATGTTTATACTGATGGGTGTAAGTCCTGCCCATTCTGCCTCTTCAATACCACTGAGAACCGTCCCTATATCTCCTCCACCTGTTATCTCCCTGTATCTGGAAGGGTCAAGGGAATCAAGACTGATATTTATTCTGGTGAGTCCAGCCTCTTTCAAAGAACGGGCATATTTTTTCAGCAAGACTCCATTTGTTGTAAGAGCTATCTCCTGAATCCCATCTATTGAGGAGATGCCCTTTATAAGAAAGGTGATATCCCTTCGTCTTAAGGGTTCTCCACCTGTGAGTCTGACCTTCCGCACACCGAGTAAGGAGGCAATCCTGACTATTCTTATGATCTCTTCATACCTGAGGATCTCTTTATATTCTATTAATCTTACACCCTGAGATGGCATGCAATAGATACACCTGAGATTACAGCGGTCAGTTACAGATATCCTCAGGTAATCAATACGCCTTCCTGATGGGTCCTGAAGCATTTAAAAATTTTTTATTTTTTCCCTTTGAGATCCTTTAATTTATTTCTTGCAGCCTGCGACTCCTCTGAACCAGGAAACTTTGCAATTAATCTTTCAAGAATTACCTTTGCTGTCTTTTTATCACCAAGCTCTATGAATGAATAGGCCTGCTTGAGATAGGCAGTAGGGACCTTCTCATTTGAAGGATAATCCCTGATAACCTTTTCGTAATTCAGTATGGCATCTTCATAATTCTTCTCTGCATAATAGCTTTCGGCTATCCAGAATCTGCAGTTTCCTGCAAGCCTGTAATCAGGATATTTTTTGATGAATTCCTCAAAAAGTGACCTTGCCTCAGAATATTTCTTTTCTTTAAACAACTCCCTTGCCCTGTCATAAAGGAGTTTTGGCTCATCAGTTCCTTTCTTGTCGGTCTCAGGAGGAGACGGTTGTGAAGGAGCAGCTGCCACCTGGGTTTCAGCTTTTTCATGTTCTGTTTTTTGAGCGGTGGCTGTTGCAGCCGCAGGAGCAGGCTCAGGTTTTATGAGCCTTGATTGTGCCTCTAAGCCCTCTATCTTTTTCTGAAGCTCCCTCAGAGAAAGCTCAAGGCCTTCCAGTCTTGCCTGAAATCTTTCATCTGCCTGTTTTGATTCTGAAAGAAATTTATCTACAAAATGTCTCTGTTCCTCAAACCTTGCCCTTATATCTGTGAGTTCTGCTGTAAGGGAATTGAGCTTGTTAAATAATAAGACCTGAGATTCTGTTAAGGCCTTTGCCTGTTCTGTGCCACCTGCCCTGGCAAGGGTCTGGAGTTCATCAAGAGCTTTCTTTAAATCTGCAAGGGCAACCTTTGTCTCATAAAGGTCCTTTTTAAGCATATTCACATCTGCCTTGAGGGTATCATAATCACTTGTAACAGTAACACAGCCAATAAACAGAACAGCAAAGCAGAGCAACAGGGAGGCTGAGAGCAGTAGAACAATAGCCTTTTTGAAGTTCTCTATCCTATTCATGTACAACAAAGTGAGCCCTCCTGTTAAGCTGCCAGCATCCTTCTGTCTGCTCTCTACAGAGAGGTCTTTCTTCTCCATAGGTAACTGTATCTATCCTTGAGGATGCTATACCAAGGGTCATTAGATAATTCTTTGCTGCGACAGCCCTTCTCTCACCCAGGGCAAGGTTATATTGATTTGTTCCTCTCTCATCGCAATGTCCCTCTATGAGAACCCTCGCCTTTGGATTTTCCTTGAGCCATGTGGCAAGCCTCTCAAGAACTGGCCTCGCATCCTCCCTGATATCGTATTTATCAAAATCAAAATGGATATCAGAAAACTCTATCTTCTTTACCTCAGGTTTAACCTCTGCCTCTTTCTTAGCTACCACAGGTGTTTCAGTGACTGGTTTTTCTGTAATAATCTCAGGAGCTGGTGGTGTTATCTTTTCTGTCTCAGGTTTTACCTCCTCAGTTTTTTGAGTAACTTCAGGGGCCTTAGGCCTCTGAGCGACCTCAGGGGCCTCAGGCTTTTGAGCCTCCTGCTGAACAACCTCTCTCGGTGTACAACCTCCAATTATAAAAAGAGCCAGAAGGACGAATAATAAGGGCACCCTCAATTCACGAATTACTGAATAACTCATCCTGCACCTCCAGTTATTTAATCCATATAGGGCTAAATCCATAGCCCATGGTCAAAGGTCTCTGACCTGAACCATCAAGCCTCATTATATATACCTTCCAGATACCATCTCTATCTGATGAAAAGGCAATGAATCTCCCATCAGGAGAAAAGGAAGGCTCTTCATTATTCCCTTTATCAGTAAGTTGAACAGGCTCATCATTATCAAATCTCTGCAAAAAAATCTGATTCTTCCCATTTACAGTCCCCACATACACAAAGGAATCACCAGATGGTGACCATCTGGCAGAGGTATTGTAGCTGCCCTTATAGGTCAATCTTTTTATATTATAGCCAGAAATCTCAGCAATGTAAACCTGTGGTGAACCACTCCTGTCAGAAACAAAGAGGAGTTTATCTTTTTTTGGAGATAAGGCAGGGTCTATATCAATCCCGTATCCTGTAATAAGTTTTTTTGTCTTTGAGGTCTCCAGATCTAAAAGAAATATATCCTGGTTATCAAGCTCTGTCAGGGTAATAAGAATGGTCCTTTTATCAACAAAATCTCCGGTAAGGAGAAGCCCAGTGGATTCAAGTACTGTCTTCTGAGTCATGGTATTAAAATCAACAATCTTTATACTCCATTTTCTTCCATCCCTCTGAGTATAGGCAAGACTCCTGTATTCCTGAGACCATCGCGGAGATATAATTGTCTCTGCGCCTATGCCAAGTCTTCTGAGCCTTGCACCATCCCAGTCCATAATAAAGAGTGATTTTTTACCATCAAGTAATCCGATATAAAGGAGCTTTGCCTCAAAAGGTGGTTCACTATTAGTAAATCTTTTATATACATCCCTTGCTATTAAATGGCCAAGAGACCTGAGAAGCCCAAGTTCTCCTGAATATTCCTTCTTAAAAATCTGAATGCCTTCATTCACATCATATATACTTACCAATGCCCTCAGGGTGTTCTGTGTGACATGAAGATTGACCTTTATAACTGCATCAGCACCCAGGGGTCTCCAGTTTTCTGGTTTAAAAAGGGCCTGGGGCGGCTCAAGAAAAAGTTTATCATCAATTGATGAAAATAGTCCTGTATAGGTAAGGTCATCATTGATAACATTAAGAAACTCTTTTGCATTTTTCTTTGCCTCAGTATCTTCACTATAAACCTGTATACCTAACAAAAGGGACCTAGGGACAGGCTCATTAATATCTATAAAAATCCTTCCATAGGCCTTAGAAGTTATTATTTCACAGCAGAACAGAAAGATAATTGAAAAAAGGGTGAAGAGGGAAAGGGGTGAATTGGTGGAGGTGATTCTTAAATGTTTCATCTTGAAAACCTCAGTTGTATTTCACATTCCTCAGGAGGAGGTGGTAAGGGAGAGGATTTAAGAATGGCATTTTTGACAGAATAATCAAAAAGCCTATCTCCCGAGGTTTTAAAATCAATGATCTTTATTGCTCCATCCTTTCTAACATATATTATCACTGTAGCAGATAACCCTTTCTTCGCAAGCTCAGGATAATGCCAGTTTCTCTGGATAGGGGCTTTTGCAATATCACTATAGTCTGTCTTATTCACAGAACCAGACTCAGAATGCTCCTGCGTCTGTGCCCTGTTTTTTGACTTCTGTTCACCTGTTTCTGCCTTCCGGGACACCATCTCTCCAATCTCTGCCCTGAGTCTTAAAAGTTTTTCTATCTTCTTTTTTGCCTTAATTGCATGTATCCTTTCCTCAACCAAGGTATCTTTTGAAATCTCCTTAGGTATCAATCTGGAAGTCCCGGGTGTCTCAACCACCTCAGGACGATAGGCCTTTTCTACACCAGCATTGATACCCAAAGAAGGCACAGAGATTTCTTTATCTACATAGATGCCAACTGTAATAAACCTCTCCCTTTCCTTTATAAATACCCTTGTCTGAAAAAATAATAGCATCACTATTAACACAGCATGAAGTATAAATGAAATTGTAAAACTTAAAAACATTGATGGCTGATGGAAGCTGCGGAGGTAATTGGGATACCCTTGAGGTCCCAGCAACTTTATTCCCCCGTCTTTGGTTCTGTGACAAGGCCGAGTCTTTCTATCCCTGCATCCTTTATCTCTGCCATAAGCTCAGCTACAAAACCATAAGAAACAGACCTGTCTGCCCTCAGAAATACCTCTGGATTCCTTCTTGATAATTGGGAAAGCTTATTTTTCAGGTCAGGGAGACTCACAGGTATGTCATTAAGAAATATATCTCCACTGGATTTTACAGTTACTATCAATCTCTCTTCAGGAGGAAGTTCCTTACCTTTTGCCTTTGGGAGGTTCACATCAATACCCTGTTGCATAAGTGGTGCGGTAACCATGAATATTACAAGAAGGACAAGCATCACATCCACAAAGGGTGTGACATTAATCTCTGACATTACCTCCCTATCTCTATTTCTTCTGAGATAAGCCATAGTATTAATGGGTGAATAGGCCTCTTTACCAATTCACCACTTCACCGATTCACCGATTTTTCTGATTAAAAAGCAATTCAAATATCTCTTCTGAAAAATCTTCCATATTGATAGTAAGTCTTCTTGCCATGCTGAGATAGTAATTGTAGGCTATAACAGCAGGAATGGCTACCAGAAGACCAAGGGCAGTTGCAATTAATGCCTCTGCAATGCCAGGAGCCACCACTGCAAGGCTTGCAGAACCCTGAGCACCTATACCCATAAAGGAATGCATTATCCCCCACACAGTGCCAAACAATCCTATAAAAGGAGAGGTGGAGCCTGCTGTTGCAAGGAAATTAAGATAATGCTCAAGCCTGGCTATCTCAAGTGCCTCATACCTCTTTATATTACGCTCAAGCTCTGTTCTTGAGGAATAACCCTCTTTATTAAATACATTCCTGAATACTGCTGCAATGGGACTTACCCTGAGTCTTCTTGAAACCTGAAACAGTTCAACAGGATCACGGTTTTTCATAAATATCCTGATGAACTCCTCATTTTCAGCCTTTGCCTGTCTGAAGTATTTAAATTTATAAAAGATAATAAACCATGAGATAATAGAAAAGACAAAGAGTATCAGCATTACTGCCTTCACAACAGGTGTTGCACCGAGTATAAGACCTATTACTGTATGCTTCATGGTTGGTATTATAACATTTTCACAGCTTCACCAACATATTATCTATCAACCTCGTGTTTCCTATCCTGAGGGCAATTGCTATTAATATCTCTTTCATCTCGGAATAATCCTTTATATCTTCAAGGGTCTCAGGGTCATAGAGTCCTGCATAGTCTATTGAACTCACAAGGGGTTCACCTTTGAGTCTATCAAGCATAATATTCCTGACTTCCCCCGGATTCCTGAATTCTCTTATGAGTTTTTCTGCCTCAAGAAGTGTTCGGTATATAACAGTTGCAGCCTTTCTTTCAGCAGAATTGAGATAGAGATTCCTTGAGCTCATGGCAAGACCATCAGCCTCCCTTACAGTTGGGCAGGTGATGATCTCTATATCCATATTAAGGTCCTGAACCATCTTTTTTATAATCACGGTCTGTTGATAATCCTTTGAGCCAAAGTAAACCCTGTGGGGTTTAACAATATGGAATAGCTTTGTTACAACAGTTGTAACTCCCCTGAAATGACCTGGCCTGAAGGCTCCACAGAGTCTCTCAGAAAGCCCCTCTACCTCCACATAGGTCTTATAGCCTTCTGGATACATATCCTTCATATCAGGATAAAAGAGCACATCCACTGATTCACTTTTGAGCTTTTCTCTATCACCCTCAAGATCCCTTGGATAGCGAGCAAAATCTTCCTGCGGACCAAACTGAATTGGATTCACGAATATGCTTACAACAACAATATCATTATCCTTCCTTGCCTGTCTCACAAGGCTCAGATGACCTTCGTGAAGGGCTCCCATTGTAGGGACAAAACCAATTCTCTTGCCTTGTAAGATCAGGGCCTTTGAGTGCCCCTGCATCTCTTTAATATTCTCAATGACCTTCATCTCTTTAACTCTTCCTCTATGAGTTCAATAAGGCTCTCCACTATCCTGTCCTCTGGAACCTCCCTGAGCACCCTGCCTTTTTTAAAAAGCACACCCCTGCCCCTTCCACCAGCCACGCCAAAATCAGCCTCCCTTGCCTCACCAGGTCCGTTTACAGGACATCCCATTACAGCAACAGTTACACTCTCTTTAATAGAAGACAGCCGTTCTGAAACCTCCTTTGCTAATTTTATTATATCTATTGTGCACCTTCCACAGGTGGGACAGGAGATAAGTTCAGGTCCTGTTGTAAGACCAATTGACCTGAGGATCCATTGTGCCACCTTTACCTCAAGAACTGGCTCAGCTGTAAGGGAGACCCTTATGGTATCACCTATGCCCTCAGAAAGAAGAATTCCTATACCAATTGCACTCTTCACAATTCCCTGTGGTGGTGGACCTGCCTCTGATATGCCTATGTGAAGGGGATAGTCAAATCTCTCTGAAAAAAGCCTGTATGCCTGCACTGTCTCCATCACTCCTGATGATTTAAGAGAAACTTTTATTTCCCTGTAGTCAAGTTCTTCAAGGAGTTCAATATTCCTCCTTGCACTTTCAACAAGGGCTTCTGATGTTGGATGACCATATCTTTCAAGAAGGTCTCTCTCAAGACTCCCTGCATTCACCCCGATCCTGATAGGAATCCGCCTTTCAGAAGCAGCTTTTACAACCTCCTTTATCTTCCATTTTGCACCGATATTGCCTGGATTTATCCTTAAGCCATCCACGCCCTGTTTTATTGCAGTAAGGGCAAGCCTGTAATCAAAGTGTATATCAGCTATAACAGGGATGGGGCTTTCAGCCTTAATCCTGCCAAGGGCCAGGGCTGCCTCCATATCAGGGACAGCAAGTCTTATAATCTCACAACCAGCGGTAGCGAGTTCTTTTACCTGATTAATTGTGGCAGGGACATCCCTTGTATCTGTCTTTGTCATTGACTGAATGGATACAGGTGCGCCATCTCCTATTGCCACATTGCCAAGATAAATCCTTCTGGTCTTTTTCCTGTTTATCATTGTAGTGCCTGCCTCTGCTTCTTTGCCAGCCTCTTCTTTTTTACATATTCCTGAACAGCCTGTCTGTGCTCATCAAATCTTTCAGAAAAATTATGTGTGCCATCGTTATTTGAAACAAAGTAAAGATAATTGACCTGAGCAGGATTCACAGCAGCCACAACAGACTTAAGCCCTGGTGCTGCAATCGGTCCTGGTGGAAGCCCCCTGTGAATATAAGTATTATATCTTGATTTTCTTAAGAGGTCCTTTCTGGTAACAAGTTTCTTTGTGCCTTTAAGGTCATATACAGTTGTAGGATCTGCCTGAAGCTTCATCCCCTGCCTAAGCCTGTTATGATAGACAGCTGAGATCAAGGGCCTTTCATAATCAACCCGTGCCTCTTTCTCAATTATAGAGGCCAGCGTAAGAAGCTGATTTTCTGTAAACCCCATCTCCTCTGCCCTTTCTATAAAGGGACCTATGAACCTTCTTGTGGTATTAACCATAAATCTTATAATATCCACTACATCTGTGCCTTTTGGAATCTTATATTTTGTAGGGAAAAGGTATCCCTCAAGAGATGGTGCATTTACAGAAAGCTCTTTGAGAAGACCCCTGTCCCTGACAAGTTTAAAAAAACTTTCCTTTTTCACTATGCCCTTTTCTTCAAAAATCTGTGCGACATCGGCAACCGTGTAACCCTCTATAATCTGAATCTCGTATTCTTCTATCTCTCCCCTCAGAAGTTTCTGAAAGACAGCCACAGGGCTAACACCACCAAGGAATTCGTAATAACCATATCTTAGAGACCTGTCAAGACCAGAAAGTCTCCCAAGGATAATAAAGAGGTTTCTGTCCCTCAAAAGCCTCTTTTCATAAAGAAGATTCACAGCCTGCCTGAAGCTCATTCCCTTTGGAATGAGAACCTCAAGTTTTTCCGGCTCTCGCCTCACAGGGACAAATAATTGAAAAACAAGATAAATAATAATGACAACAAATAATCCCCCGAGACTGAGAAATATATCCCTTTTCCTCATTTAAATATTTTGACATAAATAATTCCTTAAAGGCTACTGGACCCGAAATTTGCTGATAGAGATAGGGGGTATGCCGAAAGGGCTTGAGGTGCTTGATCGTTAGGCCCTTCAGCGTGGCCGTATTGACAAGCTTTACCCCCACGAACCCCCGAAATATTGTAAGGTTTAATAACCCTTTGACATCGGGGGTTCACGGGGGTATTGCAAGCAATACCCCCGTGCTGTAAAACCAATCGAATAGGCACTTCAAGGCCTTGAGGCATACTCCCTATCTTAATGCATGTTTCTATCGGCAATTTCCAGACTGGACGCTGAACTACGGTTCTCTTTGACATAAATCCCGACTCAATTTCTCTGTTTCCATCTCCTGTGTATCCAGAGCCACTCTGAAGGATTTTCAATAATATATCTTTCTATATAAGAAGACAATCTTTTTGTATCCTCTATCTCATCACCTGTAAGTTCAATCTCCTTTCCTATTTCAATAAGATGTCCATCTCCCTGCCTTTTTATAAAGGCTGGAAGGACCTTTGCGCCTGTCTTTTTTGCTATCATGGCTGGCATCCTTGATGTCCAGGCAGGTCTTCCAAGAAAGTCTATCAACAGACCCTCCTGCCTCAGGACGCTCTGATCCATCAATATACCAACTGCCCTGTTTTCTCTTAGGAGCCTGAGCATTTCCCTGATAGCACCCTTTTTATATATAACATGGTTACCATAACGGCTTCGCATCTTTTCAATAACTTCATTCAATGTCCTGATATTTAAAGGCCTTGCCACCACACCTATTGGCTCAACTGTCATACCAAATGCCACTGCCATAAGCTCCCAGTTTCCGCAGTGGCCTGTAAGGAAGATTACTCCCCTGCCTGATTCTTTTGCCCTGTGAAAATTCTCAAGACCTTTAAAAACAATCCTCTCAAGGATACTCCTCTTGCCTCCATAGAGCCTTACAATCTCTGCAAAGGACCTGCCAAGATGTTTGAACATTCTTTTTACAATATCGGCTTCTTTCATGGGAGTTTTAAGCTCAACAAATTGAGAGGTTTCCCTTATAGCATTAATAGCTATCTTTCTTCTGGACCTCCAGAGATAATAAAGAAGCGTACCTGCTCCCTCTGCCAGTTTAAGAGAAAACCATTCAGGCAGAATGGTAAAAAAAAGGATTAAAAAAACAGCCGGAAGTTTTAAGAGATTAGCAAAAAGAAAGCGCAATTTTTAACCCAACCGTCTGCCACCAAGGTCTATTCCTTATTTTCTTTATCTTTACTCTCCTTTTCTTCCTTTTTTTCCTTTAAGGCCTCTGATATCTCTGTAAGTCTTTTCATTACATAATAATTAACTGTTCCATCAGGATAGGTGCCATCCTCTCTTAATTCTCCAGCAGGCATACCTGTCAGGATCTCAAGGCCTTCCTCTACCCTGTCAATCGGATAAATAGAAAATTTTCCTTCCTTTACCGCCTCAACCACATCTTTTCTGAGCATCAGGTTTTTAAGATTTCTTCTGGGTATTATTACTCCATGGGAACCATCAAGTCCCCTCTCTTTACAGACCTCAAAGAATCCCTCTATCTTTTCATTCACCCCACCAATAGGCTGCACCTCTCCGTTCTGATCCATTGAACCTGTAACAGCAATCGATTGTTTTAAGGGAATTCCTGATATGCTGCTTATGAGTGCATAGAATTCTGCACAGGTGGCACTATCACCTTCAACCATTTCATAAAGCTGTTCAAAGGTGATAGATGCTGAGAGGCTTATAGGTTTTTTTATCGCGTACTTGCTGCCAAGGTAATTCGTGAGGATGAGGATCGCCTTTTCATGTATCCTTCCACTCATCTTTGTTTCGCGTTCTATGTTTATAACCCCTGCCTTACCCGTATAAGTCCTTGCTGTTATCCTTGAGGGTTTTCCGAAGCTGTAATCTCCGAGGTCAATTACAGCAAGACCATTAACCTGACCAATCTTCTCGCCAGAGGTCTCTACTATTATAGTGTCCTCCAGAACAGCCTCTCTGAGCCTTTCTTCTATCCTGTTGTGTCTGAATCGTCTTTCTTCAATAGCCTTTTCCACATGTTCAGCCTTTACAATTGGCTCTCCGGATTTCTTTGCCCAGAAGCTTGCCTCTCTCAATATATCTGCAATGTGACCAAAAAGTGCAGAAAGCTTATCCTGATGACCTGCAAGCCTTGAGCCATACTCAATCACGCTAGCCACCCCGGTTCTATCAAAGGGAAGGAGATTTTCAGCCTTAGTTCTTGATGCAATGAACATGGCATATTTTTTTATGGTCTCTTCATTCCTTGGCATCCTGGAGTCGAAGTCTGCCTTTACCTTGAAGAGTTCCTTAAATTCATCATCATAGCTGTAAAGGAGATAATAAAGAAATGGATGACCTATAAGTATCACCTTCACATTCAGGGGTATCGCCTCTGGCTTCAGGGTTGTTGTTGAGACAAGTCTATACTGCTCCCAGATATCTTCTATCTTTATCTCCTTATTCCTTATTGCCCTCTTAATGGCGTCATAGGAAAAGAGATTTCTCAGAAGGTCAAGGGCATGTATTACAATATAACCTCCGTTTGCCTTATGAAGTGAACCTGCCTTTATCATGGAAAAATCTGTTACAGCAATCCCGTACTGGAACTTATGCTCTATCCTTCCAAAGAGGTTGTAATAGGTAGGGTTATGTTCAAAAACACAGGGTGCTCCTTTTTGAGAGCTATTATCTACAATAACATTAACCTCATATCTGGTAAAGACAGGCTCTGCCTTTGGTATCCTCATAAATGGAAGAGGAGGTGCCTGTTCTTCCTGAGTCTTGAAGTCATCAAGATGATCAAGGATATCTTCCTTAACATCCTCAAGATAGGAAAGGACCTTTTCGTTGTCCTTATATTTTTCTTTTATCTCATCTATCAGATGGCCAACTGCTCCAAGGGCAGCAGTCCTCTCAAGTTTCTGTAGCATCTCCTTAAGGAGTTTTTCTGCCTCCTTAACTGCCCTGACAACATCATCAAGCTTTTCCTGTAATGTCCTTCCTATCTCTTCTATCCTCTTTTTTGTCTTATCATCAAGTGCCTCAAACTCCTCCTCTGTTAAAGCCTCTCCTGTCTTTTTTACAGGCACTATAAGAAGACCCGAGACAGATTTTCTTATGGCAAAACCATTTGAGGCAGCCTCTTCTTCAATGCTTGTAAACAGCTCCTTCTGTTTCTTCTGGAATTCCTCTATAATGTGATTCCTCTGTTTATCATATTCCTTTGATTCAAAGACCTTTGGTATCTCTTGTCTGAGGGTCTTAATAAGGTCAGTCATATCCTTCTGAAATTGCACAGCCCTGCCAGGAGAAAAGGATAAAGCAAGAGGCATGTCAGGATTCTTAAAGTTATAGACATAACACCAGTCAGGTGGAACGGGCTCGGTCTCTGCCCTTTTATTTATCAACTCCCTTACACTCGTAAGTTTTCCTGTTCCATGCTCACCGAGGACAAAGATATTGAACCCTGTATTTTCAAGGCTTAAACCAAAATCTATGGCATTAATCGCCCTTTCCTGGCCGAGCGGACCCTCTACTGGCATAAGCTCATTAGTTGTTTCAAAATCAAAGACCTTTGGGTCACAACACCTGTAAAGTTCTTCGGGTTTAAGTGGTGATTTCATCAGTACACCTCCTTGTATTCAGGATTGTCTCAATCATATAATAAAGTGCATTTCAAAGACAATAGGGGTAACAGGTGAATGGGTGAAGCAAATATAGCAACATGAATCTAAAGGACATAGACAGACTAATTGAGCTTGATAGACTCTATCTCTGGCATCCCTTCACACAGATGAAGGAATGGATGGAGACTGAACCTGTTATTATAGTTGAAGGAAGGGACTGTTTTATAAAGGACATTAAAGGCAGGTGGTATCTTGATGGTGTTTCCTCTCTGTGGGTGAATATCCACGGTCATGCTCGTAAGGAAATAAATGATGCCATAAAAGCCCAGCTTGACCTTATTAGCCATTCAACACTTCTTGGAATGGCAAATGTGCCATCAATACTTCTTGCAGAAAGACTTGTAGGACTTGTGCCTCTGGGTCTCAAAAAGGTCTTTTATTCAGATGATGGCTCTACAGCAGTAGAGGTTGCCTTAAAAATGGCCTTTCAGTACTGGGTCCACAAAGGTGAAAAGGGAAGGGTTGCCTTTGTTTGTCTTAATAATGGCTATCATGGTGACACCCTTGGGGCTGTCAGCGTAGGTGGTATAGATATCTTTCACAGCACCTTTAAACCACTTCTTTTTAAGACCTACAGGGCACCATCACCATATTGTTACAGATGTGAACTCGGCAGGAGCTATCCAGGCTGTAGGATAGAATGTCTTGGAAGTCTTGAAGAGATATTTTCAAAACACCATGAAGAGATTGTAGCACTCATAATTGAACCTCTTGTACAGGCAGCAGGCGGAATGATAACCCAGCCTCCTGGTTATCTTAAAGGTGTGAGCGAACTCTGTACAAAATACAATATCCTCATGATTGCTGATGAGGTTGCCACTGGCTTTGGAAGAACAGGCCGATTCTTTGCAGTTGAACACGAAGAGGTAAGACCTGATATTATCTGCCTTTCAAAGGGAATTACAGGTGGTTATCTTCCACTGGGTGTTACTATTGCAACTGAGGAGATATTCAATGCCTTTCTTGGAAGATTTGAAGACCTCAAGACCTTTTTTCACGGCCACTCCTACACAGGAAATCAGCTTGCCTGCGCTGCCGCCCTGGCAAGTCTTGATATATTTGAAAAAGACAGGGTCCTTGAAAATCTCAGGCCCAAGATAAAATTCCTTCATGAGAGGCTCGAAAGACTGAGGGAACTTGACCATGTAGGAGATGTGAGGCAATGCGGTTTCATAGCCGGGATAGAACTTGTTAAAGATAAAAAGACAAAAGAATCCTTTGGTTATATTGACAGAACCGGCTGGAAGGTAGCATATGAAGCAAGGCAGAGAGGTGTCTTTATAAGACCCCTTGGTAATATAATAGTAATAATGCCACCACTCAGCATAAGTATGGAGAATCTGGAAAGATTCCTTGATATAATTGAGGAGTCTATTATTAGAGCAGTAGAGCAGTAGATATGAGCAATATAATAGAGACAGCAAAAAGGGTTCTCAAGATTGAGGCAGAGGCAATCTATGGTCTTCTGGAGAGGCTTGACCATTCCTTTGAAAAGGCAGTTGAGCTAATACTCAATTCTAAAGGAAGGGTTGTTGTAACAGGGATGGGTAAGTCCGGGCTCATTGGAAAAAAGATTGCCGCAACTCTTGCCTCAACAGGGACACCTGCCTTCTTCATGCACCCAGCAGAGGCAAGCCATGGTGATCTTGGAATGGTCACCTCTGATGATGTGGTAATAGCCATATCAAATAGTGGAGAGACCGAGGAGGTCATAAGACTCATTCCATTCCTGAAAAGATTCAATGTAAAGCTCATATCCATCACAGGAAATAATGGTTCTACACTTGCCCAGCAGGCTGACCTTAATCTTGATGTAACAATAAAGGAAGAGGCCTGCCCACTGGGAATAGTTCCCACCGCCTCCACAACAGCAACCCTCGCAATGGGCGATGCCCTTGCAGTTGCCCTCTTAATAAAAAGAGGATTTAAAGAAGAAGACTTTGCCATGTATCATCCAGGCGGTAGTCTCGGAAAAAGACTTTTTATCAGGGTCAGAGACCTCATGCATACAGGAGATGCCCTGCCAGTTGTAGGGCCTGATGCATTGATGACAGATGCCATAATGGAGATATCATCCAAGAGACTGGGAGCTACAGCAGTCGTTGATTCTGATAGAAAGGTAATAGGTATTATTACAGATGGTGACCTGAGGAGGGGAATCCAGAAGTATGGAAAGGCATTTTTTGACATGAAGGCAGGAGAGGTTATGACCAGAAATCCAAAGACCATCTCTGCTGATGAACTTGCTGCAAAGGCACTGGCAATCATGGAGGAAAAATCCATTACCTCCCTTATAGTGCCTGATGAAAAGGGCAGAATTGAGGGCATCATTCATATTCATGATATACTTAAAAAAGGGATAGCCTGAAAACAGGAGGTAATATGAAAAAATTTTTACTGTCTTTTTTAATAGCTGTCTTTTTTTCTGCACAAACCTTACAGGCAAAGGAGATACTTTTTACTCTTGAAGATAGGGATAGGATCATAAGAATAGAGGCAAAACTTGGAGAGATAGATAAAAGGTTTGAGCAGATTGACAAAAGGTTTGAGCAGATTGACAAAAGGTTTGAGCAGATTGACAAAAGGTTTGAGCAGATTGACAAAAGGTTTGATGATATGTTCACATTTATGTGGATACTGGCTGGCATCTTTTCTGCAATAGTCTCTGCAACCATAGGTTTTGCCCTGTGGGATAGAAGGACAATGATAAGACCCTTTGAAAGAAAAGTAAAAGAAATAGAAGATGAACTCGTAAATAACAAAGAAAAGCTTCATTCACTCCTTGAGGCCTTTATAAATCTGGCCCAAAAGGATGAAAAAGTGGCTGAGATACTAAAAGAATTAAAGCTCCTTTAAGGAGGAGGTTTCATGAAAAAATCTCTTGGAGCAAAACCGATCTTATTTCCAACACCTGTCCTTGCAGTAGGTACCTATGATAAAGAAGGTAAGCCAAATGTAATGATAGTTGCCTGGGGAGGCATATGCTGCAGTCAGCCTCCATCAATTGCCATTTCAGTAAGAAAGGCAACCTATACCTATTCAAATCTCGTGGATAAAAAGGCCTTTACTGTAAGCATCCCATCAGAAGAACAATTAAAAGAGGCTGATTATTTTGGCATGGTCTCTGGAAGGCAGGAAGACAAATTCAGGGCAACAGGCCTCACACCTGAAAAGGCAGAGCATGTGAATGCACCCTATGTAAAGGAATTTCCTGTAATTCTGGAATGCAAGGTAAATCATATCATTGAGATCGGTCTTCATACCCAGTTCATAGGTGAGATACTTGATGTAAAGATAGATGAAGATAAACTGGATCAAAACAAGAGACCTGATGTAGAAAAGATAAAGCCATTCTTTTTTGTACCCGAGACAAGGCTCTATTATGGCACAGGTAAATTTCTTGGAAAGGCCTTTGCTGCTGGAAGAGACTTAAAAAAATAAATGCCCCTGAATTGTAACTTCCTGCAGCAATGGGTTATTCTCGCCCTTGGTGCAGCCTTCATGCTTGCAACCTCAGATGCCCTCACAAAAAGGGCTGTAAAGGATCAGGATGAATACCTTGTTGCATGGGCAAGGCTCCTTTTTACCCTTCCAGTCCTCGCAGTCCTGTGGTTTTTCATAGAAATACCAGAGATTGACAGGACCTTTATGCTTGCCTTTTTCTCAGCCCTTCCACTGGAGATTATCACAGTATTTCTCTATATAAAGGCCTTGAAAAGCTCTCCCCTCAGTCTTACACTGCCATTTCTCAGTCTCACTCCCCTTTTCCTGATATTATCATCAAGCCTGATTGCTGGTGAAACCATTTCAGTATTTGCTGGGACAGGGATAATGCTTATTGTTACAGGTGGGTATATGCTCAATATATCAACTGCAAGGATAGGTCTCCTTGAACCCTTCAGGGCAATAACAAAGGAAAAGGGTTCGCTTTATATGATAGCAGTAGCCTTCATATACAGCATCACCTCATCCCTTGGCAAGGTTGCCATTGAACATTCATCAGCACTGTTTTTTGGAATTACCTATTTCACGGTGCTTGTGATATTGACCGCTCCATTGAGCCTCTGGCTCGGGAGGAAGAATATTAAAAGATTCTTCCTTGAAGGAAATTATAAAAGGCTTTTTATCCCGGGTATTTTCTATGGACTGATGATAATATTTCACATGCTGAGCCTTGACCTTACAAAGGTCTCCTATATGATATCTGTAAAAAGACTCAGCCTCCTGATAGGAGTTATCTATGGCCATATATTCTTCAAGGAAAAGAATTTCAGGGAAAGACTTATCGGTACAGTCCTCATGCTTGGAGGGTTTGTGATACTGGTAAATAGTGAATGAATGGGTGAATGGGCCTCTTCACCGCTTCACCAATTCACCAATAAACCGATTCACTTTTTCACCACTTCACCAAGCCTAAGCCTCTCGCTTTAAGCCTAATGCCTTCAGCCTTGATTATTTTTCTGTTATAATTAACAATGCTCCTTCTATTTGACGTAGATGGCACGCTTATTGATTCTGGTGAGGCAGGCACAAGGTCACTGAATCTTGCCTTCTGGGAGCTCTTCTCCATAAGGGATGCCTTCAGGGATATACAGATGGCTGGTAAGACAGACATACAGATAATGAAAGAGGGACTCTTAAGACATGGTATATCTGTTGATGGAAATCTGCCCCTCATTGTTGAGAGTTATCTCAGAAATCTTAAAAAAGAAATCAATAATCCCTTGAGACACCTCAAGCCGGGTATCAAAGAACTCCTTGAAAATCTATCAGCAGAAAAGGATGTCCACCTCGGACTTCTCACAGGCAATCTTGAACAAGGTGCAAGGATAAAGCTTGAGCCTTTTGGTTTGAATAGATATTTTACATCAGGTGCCTTTGGAAGTGACCATGAAGACAGAAACAGTCTTTTACCCATTGCAATAGAAAGGTTTAAGCTGCTCACAGGGAAAGAATTCAGACCAGAGGATTGTATTGTTATTGGAGACACCCCAAGGGATGTCTATTGCTCAAAACCCTATGGTGCAAGATGTATTGGTGTTGCCACAGGTCCTTATAAGCCTGAAGACCTTAAAAAGGCAGGTGCAGATGTGGTATTTGAGGATATGGGAGATGTAAATGAGGTTCTTAATTTTTTGAGAGGGTTGTGACATGCCTTTAAATTAAGATTGTTTAATCATCTCTGCTGGCTCTAAATGCACTACCACATCCTTTATAGCAGGCATTTCCCTTTTTAATCTCTCCTCAATCTTGTCCGCTATATCATGGGCATCCTGAAGGGACAGGGTACTTTCAACCTCTACATGAAGGTCAAGGAATACACATTCCCTTGTTCCCCTTGTTCTAATATCATGGCATCCTGTAACACCCTGCACACCCATAACTACCCTGCATATCTCTTCCTTGTCCATCTGGACTGTATCCACAAGTATATCTACTGCACTTCTTATTATCCTGAAACCAACCAGTGCTATCACAATCACGACAATAAAACCAGTAATTGCATCAGCCCGGGGGATACCAAATCTTGAAAAAATCAAACCAACTATCACTCCAGAGGTGACAAAGATGTCAGAACTCGTATGTCCTGCATCAGCCATAAGATATTCACTCTTAAATGCCCTTGCCTTTGAAGTTTCATAGCGATTGACAAAGATATTAATCACAAGTGTTAAGAGCATTATTATGAAAACAGAAGTGGTTATCTCTGGTGTTTTATTTTCTATAAATGCATTGATTGATTTTTTGAAGATCTCAAGGCAGGTAAGAAATATCAGAATTCCGATACCAATGGTAAAGAGGGTCTCAAATTTTCTGTGACCATAGGGATGTCTTTCATCTGGCGGGTTTGATGAAAGGGTAATCCCGATGTAGCCAACTATATTTGATATACCATCAAATAGGGAATGGAAGCCATCAGAGAGTATCGCAACAGACTTTATTGCATATCCAAGGATAATCTTTGTGATTGATACAAGACAGTTCAACAGAAAGGTTAAAAGAAGGACCTTCTTAATCTCTTCTGTCCTTTCCATTAATTACCTCTGCAATCTGGCTTTCAAATACACCCGACCAGTATTTTTTGAATTCTTCAAATCTTCCTTCCTCTATGGCCTGTCTCATGTCTTTAAAAAAATTCAGATAGAAATAAAGATTATGTATGGTGTTGAGCCTCATTGAGAGTATCTCCTTTGTAAGGAAGAGATGCCTGAGATAGGACCTTGAAAAATTCCTGCAGGTGTAGCAATTACATTCAGGGTCAAGGGGTGAATTGTCATATTTAAATTCTTGCCTTTTAATACTCAGCCTTCCCTGACTTGTAAAGAGTGTTCCATTTCTTGCATTTCTTGTAGGCATCACGCAATCAAACATATCAAATCCCTTCTCAACGGCATAAAGCACATCAAGGAGATCTCCAACTCCCATTAGATAGCGTGGCTTTTCCTCAGGCATGGCCTCGCCAAGATAATCTATAATTTCATACATGAGCTCCTTTGGCTCATCAACACTGAGGCCACCAACAGCATAACCGTCAAACTCCATCTCCATAAGTCTCTGT
Organism: Thermodesulfovibrionales bacterium; assembly: GCA_046292975.1. GTDB lineage: Bacteria > Nitrospirota > Thermodesulfovibrionia > Thermodesulfovibrionales > CALJEL01 > CALJEL01. Next base: position 10,863 of record JBKBPW010000001.1, on the reverse strand, counting down.
AGACACTCCATTCTAAGGTCTCTGTAAACACCACCCTGAATGATACCAAAAAGTGCCTGACCAGGGTTCCTCAATTCTCTGCACCTCTGAGCCCATTTAAGTGTGAGGTTCATTGATTTCATGGCATATTCATAGGTCGCAGGATAAGGTGTGCATTCATCAAAGACCATGGCTATGTCAGAGCCAAGTATCCCCTGAATCTTCATTGCCTCATCAGGACCGAGGAAGTGCAATGACCCATCTATATGGGAGCGAAACCATACTCCATCATTAGTGATCTCCCTCAATGTTGAAAGACTGTATACCTGAAAACCTCCGCTGTCTGTAAGTATCGGACGATCCCAGGACATAAATTTATGAAGTCCTCCAGCATTTTCTATAACATCCATGCCTGGCCTGAGATAAAGGTGATAGGTATTGGATAGGATTATCTCAGCTCCCATTTCTTCAAGTTCATGAGGTGAAAGTGCCTTTACAGTGGCATTAGTCCCCACAGGCATAAAGGCAGGTGTGTTCACAATACCCCTCTCAAAAATTAGCCTTCCTGATCTTACTCTTGAATATTTATTAAAGATTTCAAACTTCATACATCATACATGATCTTGAATATTGTATCTTGAATCCCGTATCTTTCACTTGCATACCTCACTAATTCACTATCTGGATTCCTTGCTGTACAAAATAAGGCTATCTTGTAATAAATATTGAAACATTCCAGCCTCCTCTTTGGTGGCAACAATTATATCAATAGCTATCTCTATCTTATCTGAAAAATATCTAAAATAAGGCTTTATCCTTTCAACAGGATTACCTTCAGCATGATCTGTTAATATAAAGAGATCAATATCGCTCAGCCCTGTATTTTCTCCCCTTGCAAAAGAACCAAAAAGTCTTATCTCTTGAATTTCCGGGAATATTTGTGATGCCTCCATTGAGGCATCCTTCAATTTTTTAAGGACCTTTTCTCTATCTAAAAAGAAGGCCTTCACAGAACCTGATGATATTATCTGCCGCATCTATAGCCTCCTTTGCCTGTCTCTCTGTGAAATAATCTGCGGGTTTGCCCGATGGGAAACCATTTGGATATCTCGGTGGTATATAATACATGTCAAGGAGCCTTGCCCTATCTTTTATCTCTTGATTAATATCAATGTGCCTGGATAGGATGCTGAGCATCTCGGTCAGGGAGTGCCCCCACATATTCAGACCATATCTAAGTGCCAGTGCCTTTATAATCTTTTCTGCTGATTGCTGAGATGTAAAACATGCCCACTCATAATAGCCATGCTCAAGATCTAACCTCGCCCGACCCAAATCACGCTTCCCCTGTTCATACCAATCTTTCCATCTATTCATATTTAGTGTTCCTTTTTAAAATTATACCACAATAGGCTTAAGGCTTAAGGCGATAGAGCGATAGTGCGACCGTGCGACTGTCGCACTGTAGCACTGTCGCACTGTCGCACTAAGTTGGCACTGTCGCACTGTAGCACTATTTCTTCAGCCTATAGCCTATAGCCTACTTAGGGAGCCTGCGAGATATGTGCAACCAAGGGCAATGGAAATTGCCGATAGAATATCTACAACAAACCTTAAATAAAAAAGGGCAGGTTGCCGAAATAGGCTTGAGGTGCCAGTTCATAAGGTCCTACAGCGTGGGGGAAAAGCAAGCTTTTCCCCCACGAACCCCCGAAATAGTGTAAGGTTCTTTTTCAGGCATTGGCACACCTTAATGTAATGCTATTAATAAGCTTACTATACCTTACCAAGCTCACCTTTTGGATGAAAACCTTCTTTTACAGGATAAATAAAAATTGTCGCATTGTAAAGGCATTGAGGCAGCCTGCCCTTTTTCTATCTGCAATTTACAGAAGGGCAATTCGGAATTGCCCCTGCTACCAGCTTATGATATAATATGACATGGAGGAAAGAAGAAGGCATACAAGAGAGCAAATTTTAGAGCACATAATCTTCTCATTAAATATACATGAGTTCCTTGAAACTAAAAGGGTAGAGGCAGAGGGCAAGATCATAAACAGGAGTGAAAGCGGATTATGTATTCAAACTCATTTTCCGCTTGAGCCAGGCCATGTACTCATAATAAATAACAATGAAATAGGCCTTGTAAGATGGTCAAGGAGGGTAGATTCCCATTATATAGCAGGGATAATAAGAAAGGGTAAGATTAATGGACTGTCCGAGAATTGATAGAAATAAAAAATACTGCAATTGCACCTATGAGCCCTGCTCAAAGAAATTAAGGTGCTGCGACTGTCTTCATTATCACAGGCAGAATGGAGAATTACCAGCCTGTTTCTTTTCTCCTGAGATAGAGAAGACTTATGATAGAAGCATAAGGAATTTTATAAGGCATTATAAACAATCGTAGCATATACCCTTTTGCCCTAAGGCTTACCTCTTCATAGCCGGTGTGGTGGAATGGCAGACGCAGGGGACTCAAAATCCCCCGCCCTTCGGGGCATGTGGGTTCAAATCCCACCACCGGCACCAATTCACCGATGCCTGTTGCTCTCAGCCCAAACCAAATCTTGCGATTCTTTGGTCTACTGCTCTACGGATTATAAAGATGGCAGGCTACCTTTGACTGACCCTTTGAGCTGAACTCAGGTGTAATTTTATCGCAGGGCTCAAACTTCTCTGGACACCTTGGATGAAAGGGGCATCCTGAAGGAATATCAAGAGGGCTCGGTATCTCATCTATCCTCAAAGGGCCTTTCTTTGTTTTAGGTTTTGTTATTGATGGAATAGCCTCAAGGAGCATGACTGTATAGGGATGAAGTGGCTTTGAAAAAAGCACCTCTGCTGGAGCCTCTTCCACTATTCTGCCCAGATACATCACCATCACATAATCACTGAAGTAATGCACAACCCTCAGGTCATGGCTTATGAAGAGGAAGGAAAGGTTCTGACCTGTCCTGAGTTCATTAAGGAGATTCAATATCTGAGCTTGAACAGATACATCAAGGCTTGAGAGAGGCTCATCAGCAACAATAAGCTCCGGGTTCACACTCAAGGCCCTTGCAATACATATCCTCTGTCGCTGACCACCACTAAATTCATGGGGATATTTGTGCATATCATCAGGGCTTAATCCTACTGATCTTAAGAGTTCTGCAACCCTGTCTTTGCTCTCTCTTTTCTGCACAAGTTTGTGAATCTTAAGAGGTTCAGAAAGTGTGCTGAAAATACTGAGTCTCGGATTCAATGATGCAAAGGGATCCTGAAATATTATCTGGACGGATCTCCTGAACCATCTCAGTTCCTCTCCTTTAAGACTGAATATTTCCTTTTCCTTAAAAAGCACACTGCCAGAGGTTGGCTCAAGAAGCCTCACAACAAGCCTCGCGAGTGTAGATTTTCCGCATCCACTTTCTCCTACAAGGGCAACTGTCTCACCCTTTCGGACATGAAAATTCACTCCATCAACAGCCTTAAGCAGGCCATCATGAATCTTGAAGTACTTCTTTAGATCTTTTACCTCTATAAGCTTCATAACTCAACCTGCCCTCAGACATCTTACAAAATGCCCCTCCTCAATCTCCCTGAGTTCTGGTTCAGATATCTTGCACTCCTCAATAACCCTCTCACATCTATCCTTGAACAAGCATCCTTCTTGCACATCTTTTATTGAAGGTATTGAGCCAGGGATTGGTCTTAAAGCCCTTCCACGGACCTCAGGCAGTGAATGTAGAAGACCTATTGTGTAGGGGTGCAGTGGATTTGAAAACAATCTCTCTGTTTCTGCTATCTCCATTATCTTACCTCTGTAGATTACTGCAACCCTTTGAGAATGCTGTCTCACTATTCCGAGGTCATGGGTTATTAAAAGCACAGTAAGCCCATGCTCTTCCTTTAATCTATCAAGAAGGTCAAGGATCTGTGCCTGAATTGTGACATCCAGGGCTGTTGTTGGTTCATCTGCTATAAGGAGCCCTGGTTTACAGGCAATTGCCATGGCAATCATAACCCTCTGTCTCAGCCCGCCTGAAAGCTGATGGGGATAGGACCTTAACCTTTCCTCAGGAGAAGGGATGTTTACCTTTTTTAAAAGCTCAACCACCTCTCTCAGGGCCTCTTTCTTTGAGAGCCCCTGATGGGTGATAAGCATCTCAGATATCTGATAACCAATTGTAAGCACAGGGTTCAGAGATGTCATTGGTTCCTGAAAAATCATGGCAATCTCTTTCCCCCTCAGCCTTCTGAGCTCATCGGAAAGCAGTTTTAAGAGATCGGTTCCTTTATAAATTATCTCCCCCTTGGGATACATATTCTCTGGAAGCAGACCCATAATGGCAAGGGCAGTCATTGTCTTACCGCTGCCACTTTCACCAACAAGGCAAAATGTCTCTCTTAAAGATATGGAGAGATCTAAAGAAGAAACAACTGGTAGGTCCTTATAAGGACTTTTAAGATATATGGATAGATCTTTAAGGGAAAGTAGACCTTCTTTAAAAGAGACTGCTACCTCGCCACCAATGGTTGATGCTTTGATATCAGACATTTATTAGTTTCGCCGCCACTGTTAATTTCGCCACAGGTCATGACATATCTTTCGCCTTAAGCAGTGATAGATAGGTTTTTACCTCTTTGAGTTCAGGGTTAATCTCAAGGGCCCTTTTCCATTCCTCAACAGCAAGGCCCGTATGCCCTTGCATATAATAGGTGATGCCAAGCTGAATCCATGCCTGAACAAAATTTGGATTTATCTCCTTTGCCTTGATGAACTCCTGAATAGCAAGCCCTATCTTGCCTGTAAACCTGAATGCCATACCAAGCTTTACCCTCACATCAGGAAGATTGGACCTCAGATTAAGGGCCTTTTTATATTCATCTATTGCATCTTCATAAAGATCCATATCAAAATATAGATTGCCAAGCTTGAAGTGCTCATTGGCAAGCTTTCCAGCAAGATAGGGGTCTATATTCTTTTTTCCGCTGATTGCAAGCTGTCTGGCATTCTGGAATGCCTCCTGTGCCTTCTGAAATTCTCCAAGCTCGTTATAAGTTACAGCAAGATTAAGAAGTGCCTCTGTATAAAAAGGATTGAGTTTTAGCGCAGTCTCAAAGTACTGCACTGCCTTTTGAAGCTCACCTTTCATGCTTGCTATTACACCGAGCTTGTTTTGGACATCAGCATATTTAGGATTCTGGCGTATAACTTCTCTCAGATAGGGCTCTGCCTCCAGGTATTTGCCCTCTTCAAATAATTCCAACCCCTTTCTGAAAATCCCTTCACTTAAACTTGCCATATAAATAAGTATAGGAATTCTTTTTATAGCTTGTCAACTTTTTACCAGCTTCCGCCGCCACCTCCACCTGTTCCGCCTCCTGAAAATCCACCTCCTCCTGAGCTTCCACTGACTCCGCTACCCCGTGGTGCGGAGAATATAACAGAACCCAGATGGGTGCTCATAGAACTTATTGACCTTGAGAAATTAGCAGGCTCAAATATTCTGAAACCTCTTTGAGAGACATACCATTCTGGCGGATTCTGATAAATACCTTCAAAAGCTCCTGCCCAGTTATCAACAACATCAAGGGCAATTGCATAGGGTAAGAATCTCGAGAAGAGGTCTTTATCACCTATCCTCTCAATCCTGTCTTTTTCAGCCCTGTTCATAAACTCCCTGAAGCCGAGGACATGCATGTATGCCATTGCACCTGCCCTCGTCTTTGCTGGCATGAAACCTGAAAATAAAAGGACAGGAAGACCTGTAAGGATACCAGCAACTATCCCCTTCCACTGAACATGCAATACAAGAAATGAACCAGCCAACAAACCAATAAAGCTCACTACTATGCCAGAAATTATATAAAGTTGTCTTATCTTCTCAGGATTCACTAAAAAATATCCTTTTTTCACAAGTCCATTATAAAGGGTATCCTTCAATGAACTGAGATGAATATAAAATTTATTTTTAAGCTCCGAGACAAGAATGCCCTCTGCCCCGGCAGGAAAGAGCTTTTTCATCAAAAGCTTTTCAAAATCAGAGAGCTCATCATCTGATCCTTTAAGTTTCTTAAGATAATAGTCCCTTGTGTCAAATATAAGGCCTTCCCTTTCTATCTCTTCTATCTTCAAATATCCTTTGACAGCGAGACCTACTATGGTTGCTGTAATATCTCTACCATCAATCTTTTCATCAATAAGTGTACCTACCTCAGCAGGATTGAGGGGAAGATTATTGTATCTTGGTGGTTCATACATAACAGTAATTGTTTGTCTTACCTGTGGATCCCTTCCTTTTCTATGCCAGAGATTAAATATAAAGAGAAAAGAAAACAGGGGAAAAATAAATACCCAGTTTTCCTCAAGATTAATATCAATTAAAAATTTCTTCAATGAAGACGGAGGTGACACTATGCCCTTTTGCCAGCCAAAGGCAATAGTAAAACCTTCTTCTGGATTAAGCTCTCTTCTGGCAAAAAATTCTACTGAGTGACCTGATGTCCTGAATTCACAGTTCCTTTCTCTTGAACCATAATATCCAGTGTAGCAGGCAGCCCATAGCTCATCACTCACCTTTTCTGTTAATAAAACAATCTTTGCAGATGCCTTTTTAATCTGAGCCCTCCAGTAATTGCCTGTAACATTCCAGTAAAGCTCATCATGATCATTGAAAAACAAAAGGGCATTATCCACTTTGTAGGTAATGACATAGGTCTGTTTACCGGTTACATATATCTGTGCATCTCCTATCCTTATATTTATAACACTTCCCTGTTTCTGAACCCTGTATTTCCATTTGTTGCCTGAAACATCACGAACAGATTGCACCTTTATTGGTGTCCTGGTGGTTTTTCCAAGCTCATCTTTGTATTTATAGGGAATCTCCCTGTAGATTCCATGCCTTGGCCTGAAAAACTCAACCTCTATTGTCTCCTCAACCGTAATAGAAGAATCCTTATTTATGGTTATCTCTGAATGAAATTCGTGTATGATGAAATCCTGAGCAGAGGCATGTATAGGACAAAATACAAGAAAGAGGAATATAAAAAGCACAGCCATCACTAAAAACTCACCTTTACCGGTCTTCTTTCAACCTCTGGGGTCTCAAGCTCGAAAAATTCTTCTTCTTTAAATCCGAACTGTGAGGCAATAACATTGGAAGGAAAGGACTGCACCATAATATTGTAATCCCTAACAACGGCATTATAATATCTCCTTGCATACTCAATACTATCTTCAAGCTCCTTGAGCTGTGACTGGAGTTGCATAAAGTTAGAATTCGCCTTTAGCTCAGGATAGGCCTCAGCAACTGCGAAGAGACTCTTCAATGTCTCGCTGAAGATATTCTCAGCCTTGGCCTTCTCTGCCGGTGAGGATGCCCTCATAGCCATTGACCTTGCCTCTGTTACTTTTTCAAAGAGGGACCTTTCATGTATTGCATAGCCCTTCACGGTTTCCACAAGATTTGGCACAAGGTCATATCTCTTTTTAAGCTGAACATCAATATCAGACCACGATGCCCTAACAGTATTTCTGAGCTTAACAAGCCTGTTGTAGATTGTGACAACTGTAATGACAAAAAGAAAAATTATTCCGGCAATAATCAGTAAAGATATCATTTAAATCCTCCTGCAATGAACTGTTAAATTATATCACAGACAGGAGGAAATGAAATGTCATGTATTTGCAAAGCTCAAGGATATACTGGGTAAGCCTTCTGGCTATCTCTCATGTCAGGATCAACAATGTCAAGGTCTTCAATGACCATTCTACAGTGAGAACATCTTATCTTTATTAACTCATCACAAAACATTTATAATAGTTTTATGGAACTTTTAGAGGATAGCATTATTAAAAACAAAAAAAGATTCTTCCCCAACTCAGTGATTTTTACATTAATTTTATTTTTTGTCTTTCTTACAGGGAGTTCCTCTGCCATAGAGACCCATGAATTTGTCCTTAAAAATGGACTAAAGGTTATAATCCTTGAAGACCACAAGGCACCTGTTGCCACCTTTCAGATATGGTACAGGGTTGGCTCTACTGATGAGCCAAAGGGGAAGACAGGGTTGAGTCATCTCTTTGAGCATATGGCCTTTAAAGGGACAGAAAGATATGGTTCAAAAGAACTTTCAAAGATTGTTCAAAAAAATGGCGGTATAGATAATGCCTATACAACAAAAGACTACACTGCCTATTTCCAGATACTTCCATCTGACAGGATAGCCCTCTCCATAGACCTTGAGTCTGACCGTATGAGAAATCTCCTGCTCAGGGAAGAGGACCTTCAATATGAGAGGGCTGTTGTGATGGAGGAGCGGAGACTCCGTTACGAAGATGACCCTGAGGCATCTTTATTTGAAGAGGTTCAGCTTACTGCCTTTAAGGCACATCCATACAGATGGCCTGTAATAGGACTTATGTCTGACCTCAAATCAATAACAAGAGAGGACCTTTTTTCTTATTACAGGAAATTTTATACTCCCTCAAATGCCTTTATAATAGTTGCTGGAGATGTAAATCCTGAGGAGATCTTAAAAAAAATTAAAGATGCCTTTGAGAATATACCATCAGAAAACATCCCTCAAAGGGATTTTACTGAAGAGCCACCCCAGAGGGGTGAGAAAAGGATTTATCTAAAAAAAGAGGCTGAAGTACCCTATCTCCTTATAGCCTATCATGTTCCAGGTTTTCCTCATGAAGATGCTGCTGGCCTTGATATCCTTAGTGCCATACTTACTGGAAAGAGTGGAAGACTTTATAAAAAGATTATTTCAGAAAAAAAGCTTGCTGCCTCTGTGGATGCCTCTTATAGTGGATTTAACAGGTTTCCTTATCTCTTCTTCTTTGATGGTGTCCCCTTACAGGGAAAGGATATTCAGGAACTGGAAAAGGCAATTTATGATGTAATAGATGAGATCAAAAATTCTCCTCCCTCAGAAAGAGAGCTCGAAAAGGCAAAGAATCAGATAGAGGCAGCATTTATCATGGAGATGGATTCAGTTTATTCCATGGCAAGGCTCATAGGCACCTTTGAGCTTCTTGGCGGATGGTATTTAAAAGATAAATATCTTGATGCCATAAGGGCTGTAACACCTGAAGATATACAGAGGGTTGCAAGAAAATATCTCACCGAAGACAACAGGACAGTTGGTATATTAATACCACTAAAGGAAAGGACAAAATAGTCATGGGTGAAGGGGTGAACCGATTCACCAATTATCTATCGGCAAGTTTCAGAGTAAAGATTGCCCTGTTATCAATCTTAATATTATTATTGCCGGCACTCTGCCATGCCTTTGAACCTGACATTAAAAAACAGAGATTTGAAAACGGTCTTACCCTCCTTCATGTAGAGAGGCATGAGCTTCCAATTGTTTCCATCAATCTCCTTATAAGGGCTGGCTCAAGGCATGAGCCACCGGAGAAGGCAGGGCTTGCCTCACTAACAGCAGATATGCTCCTTGAGGGAACAAAGACCTTGAAGTCTGCTGAAATAAGTGAGACCATAGAGTTTTTCGGGGCCTCCATCTCAGCAAATACAGACTATGACTATACAATCCTATCGCTCCATGTCCTCAAGAAAGACCTCAGAGAATTATTCAGGATCTTTAAGGAGATTATCTTTAGCCCTGTTTTCCCGGCAGATATGCTGAAGAAAAAGAAATCTATCCTCAAGACAACTCTTATAAAAAAAGAACAGGAACCCTCCTATATAGCAATGAAGACCTTAAGAAAGGAACTATTTAAAGACCATCCTTATTCAAGACCTGTTGAAGGCTATCCCGAGACGATTAAGGCAATAAAAAGAAAAGACCTTATGGATTTCTATAAAGATTTCTATAAACCAGAAGGCTCTATACTTGTGATAGCTGGAGATATTAATCAAAAGGAGATTGAAGAATTGATTGAGGATTTTAAAAAATGGAAATTTGCCGGAGAAGTTAAGAAGAATGGTGGTAAAAGTAAGGATGCTGGTAGCTACAGCCTCAGTCGGTCAGGGCCTGTAATTATAAATAAAGACCTCACTCAGGCAAACATATTATATGGTCTTCCTGGAATAAGTAGAAGTGATCCTGACTATTATGCTGCCTCTGTGATGAACTATATCCTTGGTGGTGGAGGTTTCAGCTCAAGACTGGTTCAGAAGATAAGGGATGATATGGGCCTTGCCTATGATGTATCAAGTTATTTTACTGTAAATGAAGAGCCCGGCCTTTTCATAATAGAACTCCAGACAAAAAATAGCTCTGCCATAACCGCAATTAAGATAATAAAAGAGGAGATAGAGCAGATAATCAAAGAACCTGTTAGTGATGAGGAGCTTGAGGATGCAAAGGCCTATCTCACTGGCAGTCTTCCAAGAAAGATTGACACAACAAAGAAGATAGCTGACTTTCTCACTATAGCTGAATTTTATGGTCTGGGAGATGACTACCTTAAAAGGTATCCTGAATACATCAGGGCAGTAACAAAGGATGATATAATAAAAGTGGCAAAGAGATTGTTATCAACTGAAGGGCTTTTTGTGATAGTTGGAAGGCAGTCAGAGATAGGTGAATGACCTAAGCATGGGCGGTTAGCTCAGCTGGGAGAGCGCCAGAATCGCACTCTGGAGGTCGGGGGTTCGAATCCCCTACCGTCCACCATAGTGAATTAAGTAGGGGCAGGTTCAGAACCTTGCCCTACACTTTCAATCGCTTCTTTCATTTAACCGAACTATTGAGGCAGCCTGCCCTTTTTGTATCGGCAATTTACAGACAACCTACGGCACTGTAAATGTAATTTGTGATATACTTTTTAAGGGAGATAACAAAATGAGAGAACTTCTTACAGGTGCTATCAAAAAAGTCACTCTTGAGCTTATCTATCAGGTAGTTGAAGAGAGGACA